>NZ_JAMYUP010000004.1:0-299203 GCF_040323155.1 Mesorhizobium sp. M0060 | reverse complement strand
TGTCTCGCATCCGTGACGCCTCCGTGATTCGGCGTCACAGACAGAATCACGGCAGATTCATACGCGGCAATAGGCCCCGCCGACGATGTGGGTAATTGAAAGCCGGATCACACCGAATAATACATATCGTATTCGACCGGATGCGGGGTCATTTCGAAGCGCATCACCTCGGCCATCTTGAGCTCGATATAGGAGTCGATCTGGTCGTCGTCGAAGACGCCGCCGGCCTTAAGGAAGCCGCGGTCCTTGTCGAGGCTCTGCAAAGCCTCGCGCAGCGAACCGCAGACGGTCGGGATCTTCTTCAATTCCTTCGGCGGCAGGTCGTAGAGATCCTTGTCCATCGGCTGTCCCGGGTGGATCTTGTTCTTGATTCCGTCGAGGCCGGCCATCAGCATGGCGGCGAAGGCGAGATAGGGGTTGGCACCCGGATCGGGGAAGCGGACCTCGACGCGCTTGGATTTCGGCGATGAGCCAAACGGAATGCGGCAGGAGGCCGAGCGGTTGCGTGCCGAATAGGCGAGCAGCACCGGCGCTTCATAGCCGGGCACCAGGCGCTTGTAGGAGTTGGTCAGCGGGTTGGTGAAAGCGTTGATCGCCTTGGCATGCTTGATGATGCCGCCGATATAGAACAGGCAGCTTTCCGACAGGCCGGCATATTCGTTGCCGGCGAAGGTCGGCTTGCCTTCCTTCCAGATCGACTGGTGGACATGCATGCCCGAGCCATTGTCGCCGAACACCGGCTTCGGCATGAAGGTGGCGGTCTTGCCGTACGCATTGGCGACCTGGTGCACGACATATTTGTAGATCAGCATCTTGTCGGCGTTGCGGACCAGCGTGTCGAACTTGATGCCGAGCTCATGCTGGGCGGCGGCCACTTCGTGGTGGTGCTTTTCGACCCGCACGCCCATTTCGGCGAGCACGGTCAGCATTTCCGAGCGCATGTCCTGTGCCGAATCGATCGGCGGCACCGGGAAATAGCCGCCCTTGATGCGCGGCCGGTGGCCGAGATTTCCGGTCTCGTAATCGGTGTCGTCATTGGACGGCAGTTCGGTGGAATCGAGCTTGAAGCCGGTGTTGTAGGGGTCGGCCTTGTACTTGACGTCGTCGAACACGAAGAACTCAGCTTCCGGGCCGACGAAGATCTGGTCACCGATGCCTTCGGCCTTCATGTAGGCCTCGGCTTTCTTGGCGGTGCCGCGCGGATCGCGGTTGTAGGATTCCCCCGAGATCGGATCGAGAATGTCGCACAGGATGACCATGGTCGACTGCGCGAAGAACGGGTCCATATGCACCGTGTCAGGGTCGGGCATCAGCACCATGTCGGACTCGTTGATCGCCTTCCAGCCGGCGATCGAGGAACCGTCGAACATGACGCCATCGGCAAACATGTCTTCCTCGACCTCGACGACATCCATCGTTACGTGCTGCAGTTTGCCCTTCGGATCGGTGAAGCGCAGATCGACGAACTTCACGTCGTTGTCCTTGATCTGCTTCATGATGTCTTTGGCTGTCGTCATGTCCCTGCTTCCCTATGTGATGACGTTTTGAACATGGCCTTTTAACGGGAAAATTCAGACGGCGTCCATGCCGGTTTCGCCGGTCCGGATACGCACCACCTCCTCGATGTTGGAGACGAAGATCTTGCCGTCGCCGATGCGGCCGGTCTGGGCGGCCTTGCGGATGGCCTCGATCGCGGCTTCGACCGCATCGTCGCCGAGCACGACCTCGATTTTCACCTTCGGCAGGAAGTCGACGACATATTCGGCGCCGCGATAAAGTTCGGTGTGGCCCTTCTGGCGGCCAAAGCCCTTGGCTTCGGTGACGGTGATGCCTTGCAGCCCGGCCTCCTGAAGCGCTTCCTTCACTTCGTCTAGCTTGAACGGCTTGATGATCGCTTCGATCTTTTTCATGTAAAAAGTGGCCTCCACTGCCAAAAAAGACGGGTTGTGAGCCCCGCTTGCGCCTCAATCAAGCACGAACTGTGCCAGTTGATGCGGTGCCGGGCAGCCTCACATGATTTGGATAGCATGCCACGCGGGAATGTACATTCGCGTCATTCGCTGCATTGGATGCGCCATGAATGCCGCGAGCCTACACACCGCCGCTCCCGCCGTCCGCACAAAAATTGAGCAGATCGGATATTTCATGGGCAGCCATGGAATTGCGAACTCGTCGTTCCGAGCGCTGCCGGAGTGCTTCGTAGCCTTCGCTGTTTGCTTCGGATCAAAAACTGGACAATGCTTCGGGAGATGATGTGCATGTCGCCCGCATGAGCAACGAACTTCTGTCTCCGTCCGAAATGGCCGAGGCCGACCAGCTGGCGATTGCCGCTGGTCCATTCGACGGCATCGGGCTGATGCGCAATGCCGGCGCTGCGGTTGCTGCCGTAGTGCTCAAGCGCTACTCGAACGCAACACGCGTCCACGTGCTTTGCGGCCCCGGCAACAATGGCGGCGACGGCTATGTCGTGGCCCGCATCCTTCGGGAGAGCGCCGTCGACGTCTCTTTATGGGCGTCCGGATCGCCCACAGACGGCAGCGATGCAGCACTCGCTGCTTCGGAGTGCCCGGTCGAGGCTGGACCGCTGTCTGATTTCGTTGCTAAGACGGGCTCGATCGTGGTCGACGCGCTTTACGGGGCGGGGCTGTCCAAACCGCTGTCCGGCGACGCCGCCAAGGCGATCGAGATTGCTGCGGAGCTGAACTTGCCGGTTGTAGCGGTCGACCTGCCGTCGGGCGTTGCCGGTGAGAGCGGCAATGTCCTCGGCCAGGCCTTCCGCGCCCGAACCACCGTGACCTTTGCGCGAAAAAAGCCTGGTCACCTGCTGTTTCCGGGCCGCGAGCTGTGCGGCGACATCGTGGTCGCCGATATCGGCATAAACAACAGCATCGTTGCGCAGCTTCAACCGCGGACATTCGAGAACATTCCGGCGCTCTGGCTTGGCGGCCTTCCGGTTCCGGCCGTCGACGCCCATAAGTATAAACGCGGCCATGTCGGCGTCTTTTCCGGCGAGCCGTCAGCGACGGGTGCTGCGCGGTTGTCGGCATTAGCCGCGGCCAGGAGCGGGGCAGGGGCCGTCACCTTGCTGTCACCGGCGAACGCCATGCAGGTGAACGCGGCGCATCTGACCTCGATCATGCTGCGCAAGGTAGACACCGTCGCGGATGTGGACGAATTCGTCGGCAGCCGCCGGCCATCGGCCTTCGTTCTCGGCCCGGGATTTGGCATCGGGGAGAAAACGCGCGATTTTGCCCTGGCCGTGCTCGGCGGCGCCCGTGGGCAGGACAGCGGGATCGACGGGCTGGTGCTCGACGCCGACGGCGTCACCTCGTTTCGCGACGCGCCGGATGCCCTGTTCGAAGCCGCCCGTCGACCGAATACGCCGGCTCTGGTGATGACGCCGCATGACGGCGAATTCGCCAGGCTTTTTCCAGATATCGCCGGGGACAAGGACCTGTCCAAACTCGCCAAGGCACGCGCCGCAGCCGAACGGGCCAGCGCCACTCTCGTCTACAAAGGTGCCGACACTGTGATTGCGGCCCCCGATGGCCGGGCAGCGATTAACAGCAATGGCGCGCCTTGGCTGGCCACCGCCGGTTCGGGCGACGTGCTGTCGGGCATCATTGCCGCGCTGCTGGCGCAGGGCATGCCGGCCTTCGAAGCGGCCTGTGCGGCAGTCTGGATCCATGCCGAGGCCGGCAGCCGTTTCGGACCGGGGCTGATCGCGGAGGACCTGCCGGTGGCACTGGTGCCGGTGCTGCGCGAGCTTATCGAAGGTCGCGAGATGGCTGCCGAATGAACCGCCTGTTCGCGCTGCTCGTTGCGATCGTTATTGCCGTATTCATGGCGCAGCCCGCGCGCGCCGAAGCTCCACTGACGATCGTCGACGACCCGGCCGTTCTCACCGCCCTCGATAGCACAGGCTATGGGTTCGCCGGCATTTTCGGCGTCGATGGCAAGGGCGATTTGAGGACGCTTTACGACAAGGCGCCGGCCTATCACGCGATCGTCGAAACGGTTGCAAGCGACGTCGCAGCATTGCGGGCCGAGATGAAGGCCGGCGGGCGGCCACTTTATGAGGTGACCGACGGCAATGTCGGCCGCATCATGGACATGCGCTGGCTGAAGACCGACGCAGCACGCTTCCGCCTCGTCGGCATCGTAAATCGGCTCGATCGGCGCGATTTTTCCGCGCTGAAAGGCGACAAGAGTTGCGGCGAAGTGCGCTTCGTCTATCGTCTCGCCTATAGCTTCAAGAAGAACGGCAAGGTTCTGGCCTCGCGTCTGCCGTTCAATTTCAGTGCCGTCTACAGCGCCGCGCCGGATGCCGACGGCGGTTGTGTCGGCGTCGCCGGACGCTGGACACCGCAACTCGATGAAAGCGTCGATGCCGGCTGGCTGGCCGGTGGCCCGCTGGAAATGTCGGCGCTCACCTTCAAGCAGCTCGAGCTCAATGCGCAGGTGGTCCGCTTCCCCTCCGGCCAGGAGACCGAATTCGGCGGGCAGGCTGCCTATCTCATGCGCATCTTCGGCATCGATGGCGCGGCTGCCAGCGAAAAGCCGTTGGAAAACACGCCCGATGCGGCACGCCTTGCCGAAGACACCGCGCTGAAAGCAAAACTTGCGGACTATGTCCGCACCAATGTCGCGACGGTCGATCTCGGCGTTTACCAAATCCCCGACGAATTCTTGGCAAAGAAGGTCGTCTCGTGGTCGACCTTCGGCAGCGCGAGGCAAGCCAACCACCCATTCACGCCGCTGTTCCAGCCCGCGGATTTCGCCGGGATCGACTACTCCGCGCTAAAGCTGGTGCGCACGCCCGAGGCGCTGGTCGAGCGACTGGACAACGGCGCCTGCCACGGCTGCCATCAGGCGGGCTCGACCGCCGGCTTTCATTTCATCGGCCTCGACGACAAGACGACCTCGCCGCTCAACCGCATCGAGGTCGGCATCTCCCCGCATCTCCACGCCGACATCCCGCGCCGCGGCGCCTGGCTGCGCGCGACTGCCGACGGCAAGGAACCGAACCGCTTCCGCCCGCTGTCGTTCGCGCCGCCGGCGACATGGAACGATGCCGGCGAAATCGCCTATTCGCCGGCCGAAATGGCGATGCCGTGCCTGATGCCACAGGATGCGGCCCGCTTCGGCGCGACATGGCAATGCGGCGCCGGCACCGTCTGCACGCCGCTGGCGACCGCGTCCGGCGTGCGCACCAAGCTGGCGCAATGCCTGCTGCCCAAGGATAGCGAAAACATGTTTTCCGGCCACCCCTGTTTAACGGGGTCCATCGCCAGTAACCCGGCACAGCCTTTCAATGACCGCTATACCATCACCGGCCAGTTCGCGGCGTTCGCGCCAGGCATTTCGCGTACCAGCTACACCTGCCGACCGCCGAAGATCGGCGTGCCGGCGGGTATCGCCTATCGCGGCTGCGACAACCGGGATCGCAGCTTTACCGCCTTCAAAACGGGCAAGCCGATGCCGAACGAGATTTGCGGGTTGGTTGGCGGCAAAAAATTCGATACCTGCGTGGCGACCAATAATTTCGACCAGTGCCTGGGCGGCGCCGTCAATCGCGGTAATCGTCCTGCCTGCTCGGCCGACCATTTCTGCCACGAGGATTATATGTGCCAGTCGCTGCCGCCCGACACGCCCGGTATCGGCAAGGTGAAGGGCATCGGCTTCTGCTCGCCGACCTATTTTATCTTCCAGATGCGCATCGACAATCACGCCACGCCATGGGCGAGTGCTGTCCGCGCGACGACGGGGGCCGGGTTTGGAGCGGTGGAAGCGGAATAGGCTGTCAGTTGCGGGTGGCGGCGATCGGCAAAAAAAGCGTCCCGCACTTGGGTCCCGCTGACACCAATGTGCGAACACCGCCTTAGCGTTGAAGATAGTCCTCCATGTGCCCAGTCCACGTCTTGTTGAATTCCGCAATATGTCGTTCGGCTGCGTTCGGGCCCAGCAGCGTCGAGAGTGCCGTGACGGCTATGGGTTGGATGTCGGGCGCTTCTCCGTACCCAAGTGCCGCCAGCCTCTGTGCCCATGACGGATGCGTCGACCTTTCGTCATCTGGACGTTCCCACGCCCTGTGAACGCAAGCGTTCAGGTAAGTGTGTTCCGACAACTGCCCGGCCATTTCTAGAAGGCGGTCGAGTGGTGGCCGTGGTGGTCGCATCGCTCCCATCAGTTCCTGGTGCAAAGGGTCATATACCTTTTCCTTGAAGTGCGCGTCTGCTGCAGCAACAAGCAACAGAGCGCGCGCAGCTTGTTCAGCGTTACCGGATACTGCCGCATGACGATCCGCCTTGATCTCGGCTTCGCGCGATAGCCGGATATCCTCCCGTTCAAAAGATTTCGACAGCCAGCCGATTGCAGCGTGAAGGAGGCTGCCTGAGATCGTCGTTCCTGGAGGTGCGTACTCGAAGACAAATTCGAAACTGTTCTCGAATTCGGCGAGATTGAGACCGCCATTTGTGTCCTTGTTCCGCACATGCGCGTCTTCATGGGCAAAAATTGCGGCGAGGGCCTTTTCGTCGGCCACGGCGAGGAGGGGAATGCCAACGGTCAAAAACAAGCGGCTGCCGAGAAGTCCGAGCAGCGTACGCTCTTCCCGCACACTGGCGTTAAGGTTGTCCTCCAGCGTAATGACCGTGCGCGCCGCCCGGCGCCGTCCAGCAATCGTTTCCCACAGCGCCCACAGCCCAGGCGCCTCCGCTCTGCTCACGCCCTTGACCTTGCTGCGCCGAAAACCGGCAAACAATGTGCCGAACAGGAATGCCGCTGCGGTGGTCGCGATCGGCATGGCAACAAAGCCACTGACGATGAACCAGATCGGATGGCTATCGAGCAGGGACATCCAGACGCAGAAAATGATGGCAGCCGGGGCAACGAAAAATAGGACTGCAAACCTGCCAAACCGCCGCCCAGCGCTGATGATCATGCGCGACATTCAGAATCACAGCGGGATGTTGTCGTGTTTCTTCCAGGGGTTCTGCATATCCTTGTTGCGCAGCATCCTAAGTGCGCGGGCGATGCGCCGGCGGGTCGAATGCGGCATGATCACCTCGTCGACATAGCCGCGCTCGGCGGCAATGAAGGGCGACAGGAAGCGATCCTCGTAAGCCTTTGTATGGGTTGCGATTTTCTCAGCGTCGCCGATATCCTTGCGGTAGATGATCTCGACCGCGCCTCTCGCACCCATCACCGCGATCTGCGCCGTCGGCCAGGCGTAGTTCATGTCGCCGCGCAGATGCTTTGAGGCCATCACGTCATAGGCGCCGCCATAGGCCTTTCTGGTGATGACGGTGATCTTTGGCACGGTCGCTTCCGCATAGGCGAACAAGAGCTTGGCGCCATGCTTGATCAGCCCGCCATATTCCTGCGCGGTGCCCGGCAGGAAACCGGGAACGTCGACGAAGGTGACGATCGGGATCGAGAAACAGTCGCAGAAGCGCACGAATCGCGCCGCCTTGCGGCTGGCATCCGAATCGAGCACGCCGGCCAGCACCATCGGCTGGTTGGCGACGAAGCCGACCGTGCGGCCCTCGACACGGCCGAAGCCGGTGACGATGTTTTTGGCGAAACTCTGCTGGATCTCGAAGAAGTCACCCTCGTCGGCAACTTTAAGGATCAACTCCTTAATGTCGTAGGGTTTGTTGGCATTGTCGGGGATCAGCCGGTCGAGCGACAGATCGTGATCGATGACCGACTGGTAGCATTCGATCTCGGGAATTTCCGCCGTGTTGGAAGCGGGCAGCAGATCGATCAGCCGGCGCATCTGCAGCAGCGCCTCGACGTCATTGTCGTAGGCCCCATCGGCGATCGAGGACTTCGTCGTGTGGACGGAGGCGCCGCCGAGGCTTTCTGCGGTCACCGTCTCGTTGGTGACGGTCTTCACCACATCCGGACCGGTGACGAACATGTAGGAGGTGTCACGGACCATGAAGATGAAGTCGGTCATCGCCGGCGAATAGACGTCGCCGCCGGCGCAAGGACCCATGATCAGCGAAATCTGTGGGATGACGCCGGAGGCCAGAACATTGCGCTGGAAGATCTCGGCGTAGCCGCCGAGCGCCGCCACGCCTTCCTGGATGCGGGCGCCGCCGGCGTCGTAGAGGCCGATGATCGGCGCGCGGTTGCGCAGCGCCATCTCCTGCACCTTGACCACCTTCTCGGCATGCGCCTCGGACAGCGAGCCGCCGAACACCGTAAAGTCCTTTGCAAAAAGGTACACAGGCCGGCCATTGACGGTACCCCAGCCGGTGACGACGCCGTCGCCGGCGATCTTGGTCTTCTCCATGCCGAAATCGGTCGAGCGGTGCTCGACAAACATGTCGAATTCCTCGAACGAGCCTTCGTCGAGGAAGACGTCGATGCGCTCACGGGCCGTGAGCTTGCCCTTCTTGTGCTGGGCGTCGATGCGGGCCTGTCCCCCGCCCATGCGGGCGACCTCGCGGCGGCGCTCGAGTTCCTTCAGCACGTTCTTCATGACCGGTCCCCGAAACGGAAAGCTGGATTGTGGTAATCATGCCCGCGGGAGAGCGCAAGCGCCGCTTCCTCATGGCCTTTGCTGCGCTGCAGCATCAGGCCCCTTGCATTTCGATGCGAACTGGGCCATATGCGGCGGTATAGGCGCTTGGGCCGGGATAATCCGGCCTTCTCGATGGATGAATGAGACTGGTTGCGTCTGTTTTCCCTCTTCCCGACATATCGGCAAGGTGGCGAAAAAGCCCCGTGGCATGATGCCTGCGGGCACGACAGCGCAGCCGTGTGGACGATAGCGTCCGCCCGCCTTGTCGTTTCATGACAATTTTCGACGGCAGGTTGCGCCCTGCCGCCGGCGACGTTTGCGGCCAGGAGCCGCGTGAAAGAAGAATATTTTGACCAATGAAAACACAGCGGAACTGACCGGTTTCGCCGCACTTGGAATTACCGGCGCGCTGCTCAAGGCCACCCATGCCGCCGGCTTCACCGATCCGAAGCCGATCCAGGCTCAGGCGATCCCGCCGCAGCTCGAAGGCCGCGACATTTTCGGCATCGCTCAGACCGGCTCGGGCAAGACGGCGGCGTTCGCGCTGCCGATCCTGTCGAAGATCATCGCACTCGGCACTAAGCGCCGGCCGAAGACGGCCCGCGCCCTGATCCTGGCGCCGACGCGCGAACTCGCGGTGCAGATCGAGGACATGATCAAGCTGCTCGCCAAGGGCGCGCATGTCTCGACAGCGCTGGTGCTCGGCGGCGTCTCGCGCTTCAGCCAGGTGAAGAAGGTTGCCCCTGGCGTCGACATCCTGATCGCAACGCCCGGCCGACTGACCGATCTGGTGCGTGAAGGTGACCTCGTGCTTGCCGACACCAAATGGCTGGTGCTGGATGAAGGCGACCGCATGCTCGACATGGGCTTTATCAACGACGTCAAGCGCATCGCCAGGGCGACGGCGCCGGACCGTCAGACGGTGTTGTTCTCGGCGACCATGCCGGCCGAAATCGCCGAACTGGCGAAGGGCCTGCTGAAGAACCCGATCCGCGTCGAAGTCGCTCCCCACAGCACTGCCGCGGCCGAGATCGTGCAGGGCGTCGTCTTTGCCCGCACCAAGCAGAAGCGCCAGGTGCTGGCCCAGATGCTCGCCGGCGAGGCGATGAAATCCGTTATCATCTTTTCGCGCACCAAGCATGGCGCCGACAGGGTGACCAAGGACCTCGAGCGCGACGGCTTCAAGGCCGCCGTGATTCACGGCAACAAGTCGCAGAATGCCCGCCAGAAGGCGCTCAACGATTTCCGCGAGGGTTCGGTGCGCATTCTCGTGGCGACCGACATTGCGGCGCGCGGCATCGACGTGCCGGGCATCAGCCATGTGGTGAATTTCGACCTGCCGGACGAGGCGGAGAGCTATGTCCACCGCATCGGCCGCACCGGCCGTAACGGCATGGACGGCATCGCCATCACGCTTTGCGACCCGTCGGAAAACGCCAAGCTGCGCCAGGTCGAGCGCATCATCCGCACCAAGCTGCCGATCGTTGCCGACCATCTCGGCAGTCCCGATCCGCAGCGCAATCCCGCCGAGAAGAACGAGCGCAGCTTCGAACCGGCCAACGATCGCAACGACCACAACGGCCGTCGCGACGGCAGGCGGCCCGGCGGCGCAAACAACGGCTTCGGCAAGAAGCGGTTCGGCGACAAGCCGGCCTTTGCGGGCGAGCGCAAGCCGGAAGGCGCCAAGCCCTTCAAGGGCAACAACAAGCGCCGCTTCGGCGGCAAGCGGCCGGCAGCGCGCGCTGCATAATCAGGCCCGTTGCGGCCGGCCGGGCTTGGCTTGGCCACTCACGACTGAAAGAGGGCGACCGGAGTGATGCTTCGGTCGCCCCTTTCGTTTGAGGCGTTAGGTTCACTTCACCACCGCCTCGACCCACGCGACCATCCGTTGCGCGAGGAAGCCCGTGGTCGACGGCGACAGCGCGTCGCCCGCAATAACGTGGTTGTCCCGGTCGCCGGTATCGTCGACCGGCACCAATTCATGTGCGGCGCCCCAGCGCTCGGCTATTTCGCGCGTGCGATCCGGTCGCACTATTTTGTCCGAATCCGAAAAGATGAACAGAGCAGGGATGGACGCGTTCTCCACCGGCGCGCCATAGGCAAGCTCTGTCAGCGCCGCCATCGGCAATGTCGCAGCGATCGGGTAGCGGTAGGTCCAGAACCTTTCATGCAGCGCGTTGCGCGGCACGAAGCTGCGCTCCTTGCCGGCGACGAGCTCGGCGATCTGTCTGCCCCACGGTAGGGTCAGCAGTTCGGCGCCGGAAGCCTTGACGCCGAAATTCGGCGAGATGAATGCGATCGCCGCGACACCGTCCGATGCGCCTTGCTGCGTCGCGGCCCACGCTGCCAGCGAACCGCCGCTCGAGGTGGCTATGACGATCACCTTGTCGCCGATCGCCCGGCCGATGGCGAGCGCTTCCTCATAGTCGTTGATCCAGGCGTTGACGCTGCCTTGCGCTATCGCGGCTCCGTCCTGCCCATGTCCCGTCAGGCGAGTGTAGAAAAGATTGGCGTCAAGCTGGTCGGCCACCTCGTCGGGCAGTGGACGAACCTCGCCCTTCGACGCAGAAAAACCGTGGATGTAAAACGATCGCGAGTGGCGACTTGGCGTGGACCATCGGGTCGGCCCAGATGATTTCCTTGTCCAGCCCGTCGCGGATGCCGGGCACGGCCGCCTCCTGGCGCGCCAGATAGGCCTGCGGATCGTCGCCGATTGCTGACGGATCGAAACGGATCGCGGTTTCGACCGGGACGCGCGGACGAAGCACCAAGGCCAGGACGAAGATGAGGACAAGACCCAGCACCGCAAACACGATCCGTCGCCCCATCACAGATCCTATTCGACCGGCGGCTTGCGGTCGAAATTCAGCGGCCGTGCCTTCCAGCGGGTCACCGTGCTGATTACCCATCGACAGAACGGCCTCGGCAGTATTCTGAGCAGCTTCAGCGTCCAGCTCAGGCGGCGCGGGAAAGTGACTTCGAAGCCTCCGCATTGGATGCCTCGCGCGATGCGGCGCGAAGCCAGATTGACCGGCATCAGGCCCGGCATCGGCAGGAAGTTCTTCTCGGTCAACCGCGTGTCGACAAAGCCCGGATTCATCACCTGGATGCGGACGTTCATCTTGTCGAAATCGTATCTCAGCGACTCGGCCAAGATATTGACTGCCGCCTTGGTGCCGCCATAGGCGGCGGTGGTCGGCCAGCCGAAATAGGCGGTGACCGAACCGATCAGCACGACATGGCCGCGCGAGCGTACGCGCATGCGTTCGATGACCGGCACCAGGCCATTGATGATGCCGAAATAATTGACTTCGAAAGACTGACGGAAATTGCGCGCGACAAGGTCTTCGCCCGGCGTTGCGATATAGCTTCCCGCGTTGAACACCGCCAACACGATCGGACCGAGATCTTTCTCGATCGCTGCAACCGTCTTTGCCATGCGTTTTTCGTCGGTCACGTCGCAGGGATAGGCTGCGACACGGCCCGCCATCTGCGCCGTCTCGATGATGAGCGTATCGATCGGATGGTCATCGGGCGCAGTCACCGCGACGACATAGCCCTGAGCGGCAAGATCCTTGGCCAGCGAACGGCCGATACCGCTGCTGCCGCCTGTAATCCAGGCGACGCCATGTTTCGGATTGGCCCGATAGAGTGTCATGCTGCGCCCCGCCGGCTCTTCTTAGCCTGTGCTCTAGCGGTGAAGAAATCGAATGAAAAGAGTGCTTTTCGGTACATGGTTGAAATGAATGCCGGCCGGCCGCGCCTGGCTGCAGGAATTGCAGTGTGCGAAATGCGACTGGACCAGGCAAATTCTTGCCTTGAAACCGAAGCTTCGGGTTTCTAGGGTTTCGCCGCACCCACAAAGGAATCTCCATGCCCCGTTCTGTGATCGACGCGATCGGCAACACGCCCCTGATCCGCCTCAACAAGGCCTCGGAAGCAACCGGCTGCGAGATCCTGGGCAAGGCCGAATTCATGAATCCCGGGCAGTCGGTCAAGGACCGCGCCGGCCTGTTCATCATCCGCGATGCCGAACAGCGCGGGCTGCTGCGGCCCGGCGGCGTCATCGTCGAAGGGACGGCCGGCAACACCGGCATCGGATTGACGCTGGTTGCGAAGGCGCTTGGCTATCGAACCGTGATCGTCATTCCTGATACCCAAAGCCAGGAGAAGAAGGATACGATCAAACTGCTCGGCGCCGAGCTGATCGAGGTGCCCGCCGTGCCCTACAAGAACCCGAATAACTATGTGAAGCTGTCGGGCCGGCTGGCCGAGCAGATGGCGAAGACCGAGCCGAACGGCGCGATCTGGGCCAACCAGTTCGACAATGTCGCCAACCGTGACGGCCACATCCGCACCACCGCCGAAGAAATCTGGAACCAGACCGGCGGCAAGGTGGATGGTTTCGTGTCGGCGGTCGGTTCCGGCGGCACGCTGGCAGGCGTCGGTTTCGGGCTGAAGGCCAAGAACAGCCAGGTCAAGATCGCGCTGGCCGATCCGCTAGGCGCTGCGCTCTACTCCTTCTACACTACCGGCGAGCTGAAATCCGAGGGCAGTTCGATCACCGAAGGCATCGGGCAGGGGCGGATCACCGCCAATCTCCAAGGCTTTACGCCCGACTTCGCTTTTCAGATCCCCGACGAGGACGCACTGCCGATCGTATTCGACCTGATCCAGGAGGAGGGGCTTTGCGTTGGCGGCTCGACCGGCATCAACATTGCCGGCGCCATTCGCCTGGCGCGCGAGCTAGGCCCCGGCCACACCATCGTGACCGTCCTTTGCGACTACGGAACGCGCTACCAGTCGAAGCTGTTCAATCCTGAATTCCTGCGCGAAAAGAAGCTGCCGGTGCCGGACTGGATGGAACAGCGGAGCACGATTTCGGTGCCGTTCGAGAGGGTCGCGTGATGACGTACAAGACCGAAGCGCTATTTCGTGACGACGCCTATCTGGGGGCGGCCGACGCCACTGTCGTCGCAGTCGATGATCGCGGCGGCATCATTCTGGACCGGACGGTGTTTTACGCCACATCGGGCGGGCAGCCGGGCGACACCGGCAGTTTTGAACGCGCCGACCGCACCGGCATCGCGATTGCCGCTACGATCACCGGCGAAACCAAGGACGAGATCATCCATGTGCCGGCGCCCGAGCAGGCGGTTCCGCTGCTGGGCGAGCGGGTGAAGCTCGCCATCGACTGGCCGCGGCGGCAATTGCTGATGCGCATGCATTCAGCCTGCCATCTGCTTACCGTCGTCTGTCCGTTCCCGATCACCGGTGCCGCGGTTTCCGAGGAGGACAGCCGTGTCGATTTCGACATCCCGGACGCCGGCTTCACCAAGGAAGACGTGACGGCCAGGCTGATGGAACTGGTGCGGGCCGACCACCCGATCTTCACCCGGCTGATCTCCGACGAGGAGCTGGCATCCAATCCGGGGCTGGTGAAATCCAAGAATGTGCGGCCGCCGGCCGGCACGGGAAAGATCCGATTGGTCTGCATCGGCGAGAATGCTTCAGTCGACAGCCAGCCTTGCGGCGGCACCCATGTGAAGAGCACCGGTGAAATCGGCGAGATCCACATCGGCAAGATCGAGAAAAAGGGCCGCGAGAACCGGCGCTTCCGCATTCGCTTTGGACCGATGCCGGCGGCCTGATACATAGGGACTGCGACAGGCGGGCAGGAGAGAAAAAATGGCCGACGACAGTCCCTTTACCATCGATGCTGATTGGCTGCAGACGCGTCTCGGCGAGCCTGGTCTGACGATCGTTGATGCGTCCTGGTATCTGCCGGCGCAAAAGCGCGACGCACGCGCCGAGTATGACGCCGCGCATATTCCAGGCGCCCGCTTCCTCGACCAAGATGCGGTTTCGGACCCTGATGCGGCTCTACCGCACACGTTGCCATCGCCGCAGCATTTCGCCCAATATGTCGGCGCGATGGGCATTTCGGCCGACGACACTATCGTCGTCTATGATGGGCCGGGGTTCTTTTCGGCGCCGCGTGCCTGGTGGCTGTTTCGCGTCATGGGCGTGTTCCAGGTCTACATACTCGACGGCGGCTTCGATCGTTGGAAAGCAGCCGGACGGCCGGTTACGGCGGAGCCCACGAAGATCGCGCCTTGCGTGTTTTATGCCAACTTAGACACCGCCCGCGTCGCCAGCCTTGCCGATATGCGCCGGATCGTCGAGACAGGGGAGAGCCAGATCGCGGATGCCCGCTCGCCTGGCCGTTTTGCCGGCACCGAGCCGGAGCCGCGCCCTGGCATCCGCTCCGGTCATATGCCGGGCGCGCACAATGTGCCGTTTTCGGCGCTTTCGGAAAACGGCGAATTGTTGCCTAAGGACAGGCTGCGCAAAGTGATCGAGGAGGCCGGCATCGACCTGTCGAAGCCGGTCGTCACCTCCTGCGGGTCGGGCGTCACCGCGGCAGCCATCACGCTAGCCTTGGAGACGCTTGGCCATGCCGACAACAGGCTTTACGACGGTTCATGGACCGAATGGGGCGGGCTTTCCGACACGCCCGTCGTGACAGGCAAGGACCGACGGTGATGGAAAACGGAGCACTGGAAGACATCGACGTCACCGTGACGTTTCTCGAAATGCATGTGCCGCCTGCCTATTCGCCGCCGCTGCCGTACAACCGCCAGATCGCGCTGCTCAAGACCAAAGACATTCCGCTGCATTTCTACCGCTATTTGATGGATCGGGTCGGCCGTAAATGGCACTGGGTCAATGTGCTGAGGCTGAATGATGAGGAGCTTGCGGCGGGCATCCACCGCGAGGACCGCGACATCAGGGTGCTTTATCTCGACGGAGCGCCCGCCGGCTTCTTCGATCTCAAGCCGCATCTGCCGGAAGAAGTGGAGCTCGCTTATTTTGGCATGATGGAGCACGCGACCGGGCAAGGGATCGGCCGCTGGTTCCTCGGCGCAGCAATCGCGGCCGCCTGGTCGCACGGGCCGAAGCGGGTGACGGTGCAGACCTGCACCCTGGATCACCCGGCAGCACTGCCGCTTTATCAAAAGCTCGGTTTTGCGCCGGTGGCGCAAAAGAAGGAGGTCGTGCATCCGATGCCTTTTGCCGAGCGTGCCGCCAGCGTCATGCGGCCCTGATCTCAGGCCCGTTCATCCAGGCTTCAGCTTGTCGTTGCCACGTCCCAGGGGCTGGATCAACACTCAAAGGCGGGTCCGGCTTGAATGAGCCGGGCTCTTTCCATATCGCTGTCGTTTAAAAGCCGATGATGATGGAGGATCGAACGATGGCAATACGCGTGGTGATGGCCGGTGCGACCGGCTGGGTCGGCAAGGCGCTGGTCCCGGCGATCGTCGCGCAAAACGACATGGCGCTGGTGGGCGCTGTGTCGCGTAGCGGCGCGGGGCAGGATTCCGGCCTGCTGGTTGGCATGCCGGCCACTGGCGTGACCGTTTCGGCTTCGTTGGCGGAAGCGCTGCGAGCCCCGTCTGATGTGCTGGTCGACTACACCAAGCCGCATGTGGTTAAAGATCACGTGCTGCTCGCCATCGACAAGGGACGGCACGCGGTGATCGGCACCTCGGGACTGGGTGCGGCCGACTATGCCGACATCGACGCCGCGGCGCGCGCCAACGGCGTCGGCGTCGTTGCCGCCGGTAACTTTTCCATCACCGCCACGCTGATGAAGCGGTTTGCACTTATGGCGGCAAAATACGTGCCGGATGTCGAGGTCATCGATTATGCCAGCGCAAAGAAGCCCGACGCGCCCTCCGGCACCGCACGAGAGCTTGCAGAAGCGCTGGCCGACATCCGCAAGGCTTCGACGGCAAAGCCGGTCTCCGAAGTCTCCGGCGTGCCGGGAACACGTGGTGCGGCGGTTGGCGCGGGCGAGGGGGTGCAGGTGCATGCGCTTCGGCTGCCGTCCTACATCCTGTCCTGCGAGGCACTGTTCGGCCTGCCCGACGAGCGGCTGACCATCCGCCACGATGCCGGCTCGTCGGCCGCGCCGTACGTGGCCGGCACGCTGCTCGCCATCCGGCGGGTACAGGAGGTCAAAGGCCTGGTGCGTGGTCTCGACGCGCTGATGGACTGATCCGTTCCGGCAGGAATCGGGTGGGAAGCTTTGCCTTGGGAGCATAATTTCCGGTCAACGAGAACCGGAGATTTCGCCATGACCGTGAAATTCAAAGCCTTGCCGACCGATGCGGTCCGCGCACTTCAGCGCGGCGGACCGGACGCTTATGGCCTGACACCAGAGCGGAAGGTTTCGGACGGCGACGGAGTGCCTTGCCGTCACTGCCTGAAGAACGTTGCTGCGGGAGAAGACTATCTTGTTCTGGCCTATCGGCCTTTTCCTGAGCTGCAGCCTTATGCTGAAACCGGGCCGATCTTCCTGCATTCGGAAGAATGCGAACGCGCCGCCGAGGTCGAAGTGCTTCCCAAGATGCTCGAAAGCAGCGATTATATCGTGCGCGGCTATGGCAAGGACGACCGCATTGTCTACGGCAGCGGCGGTGTCATCCCGACCGACGTTATCGCGACACGGGCAGAGACCTTGTTCGAGCGCGACGACATCGCTTATGTCCACATCCGCTCGGCGCGCAACAATTGCTATCAGTGCCGGATCGACCGCGCGTAAACCGGACAAGCTGCACCGGCTTAGGGTTGTCGTACTCCCGTCGCATTCTTGCGGTAGAGAGGGATCGTCGATCGATTTGCCGACCGCGGATGAACCGGCGGGAAATCTCGACAACCGAGGAAGCGGGGCTTTGGCTCCGCTTTTTTGTTATCCGGTTATTCCGCGCGTCCGACGCTTTTCAGTTTTTCACAAAGAAAAGCCCGTCGGATAGACCGACGGGCAGCTCCGCTGGAGAAGCAGGTTCGGACAGCTCAGGCCGCGAGAACCGCCTTTGGCTCGACCAGCTCGTAGCCGAGCGCTTCGGCCACCGCGCGGTTAGTAATCTTCCCCTTGTGGACGTTCAGGCCGTTGCGCAGATGGTGGTCGTCGATCAGTGCCTTGAGGCCCTTGTCGGCGAGCTGCAGGCCATAATGCAGCGTCGCATTGTTGAGCGCATGGGCAGAGGTGACTGGCACCGCACCCGGCATGTTGGCGACGCAATAATGAATGACGCCGTCGACCTCATAGGTCGGTTCGGCATGGGTTGTGGCGTGCGAGGTTTCGAAGCAGCCGCCCTGGTCGATGGCGACGTCGACCAGCACGGCGCCTTTCTTCATGCCCGACAGCATTTCGCGCGTCACCAGCTTCGGCGCGGCCGCGCCAGGGATCAGTACGGCGCCGACGACGATGTCAGCCGAAAAACATTCTTCCTCCAGCGCCTCGACGGTCGAGTATCGGGTGTGGACGCGGCCGCCAAAGATGTCGTCGAGCTGACGCAGGCGCGGGATGGAGCGGTCGATGATGGTGACGTCCGCGCCAAGCCCTGCCGCCATCCGGGCGGCATGCAGGCCGACGACGCCGCCGCCGAGCACAGTCACCTTGCCGGGCAGCACGCCGGGCACGCCGCCGAGCAGGACACCGCGACCGCCATTGGCCTTCTGCAGCGCGGTGGCGCCCGCCTGGATCGACAAGCGACCGGCAACTTCCGACATCGGTGCCAAGAGCGGAAGGCCGCCGCGCTCGTCGGTGACGGTCTCGTAGGCCATGGCAGTCACGCCGGAGGCCAGCAGGCCCTTGGTCTGCTCGGGATCCGGCGCGAGATGGAGATAGGTGTAGAGGATCTGGCCGTCGCGGAGCTGAACCCATTCGTTGGGCTGCGGCTCCTTGACCTTGACGATCATGTCGGACTTGGCGAACACGTCGGCGGCTGTCTTGGCGATCGTGGCGCCGGCGGCGCGGTACGCATTGTCGTCGGAGCCGATGCCGGCGCCAGCCCCGGTCTCGACCAGCACTTCATGGCCATGAGCGACATATTCGCGGACCGAGCCCGGCGTCAGCCCGACGCGGTATTCGTGATTCTTGATTTCCCGGGGGCAACCGACGCGCATCTTTTTCTCCTGATCCGGCCCTTTGGGCTCGTTCCCTGTCTAGGGATAGTGAACCACGAATCGTTCGGTAAGTGTTTGCGAATGCGCTTGCCTGAGAGGCCGCTGTTCGATAATCGTTGCGCGAAACAGTAGAATTATCGCAGGAACCCGCAAAAATGCCGCTCGACAGGATCGATATCGCCATTCTCGAGACGTTGCAGAAAGATGGGCGGATACCGAACGCAGCCCTTGCCGAGAAGGTCGGCCTGTCGCAGTCGGCCTGTTCGCGGCGGCTGGACAATCTGGAGAAATCCGGAACCATCCGCGGCTATCATGCCCGGCTGTCCAATGCTGCACTTGGGCACCAGATGACGGCGATCGTGCATATATCGCTGTCCGGGCAGTTCGAGAAGACGTTGTCGGATTTCGAAGCGGCGATAAAGCGCTGCCCGAACGTGCTGTCCTGCCATCTGATGTCGGGCGAATATGACTACATCCTGCGCATCGCGGCGAAGGATCTCGTCGACTACGAACGCATCCACAAGGAGTGGCTTTCGGCAATGCCGCATGTGACGAAGATCAATTCGTCTTTTGCCTTGCGCGAAATCGTCGATCGCACAGCCGTGGGAATGAAGCCTGAACTCGCCTAGGCTTTGAATGCCTCGGTCACCACACGGTCCATCTGAATATCGTGCGGCTGCGGGTAGATGGTGACGATGCGCTGCAACTCGTAGCCGACGCCGATGACCAGCGGCTTGAACGGCATCGCGGCAAGCGTGCGATCGAAGAAGCCGCCGCCATAGCCGAGGCGAAACTGTCCGGGATCGATGCCGACGATCGGCGAAATGACGATGTCGGGCAGCACCGGATCGCCCTCGGCCGGTATCGGGATATTCCAGACGCCCTTCTCCAGCCGGTCTCCGTGAATATAGGCGCGAAAGACAAGCGGCCGGTCTTTCTCGACGACGACGGGCAACGCCGTGCGGCCGCCCCGCGCGTTAACGGTTTCCATCCACGGGCGCAGGTCCGGCTCGCCGCGAAACGGCCAGTAGAGGCTGACCATGCGGCCGGCGATGTCGCCGATCACCGCGTCGAGACTTTCGGCAATGCGCTGCGACATGGCCGTGCGCACGTCGGCGGAAACTGCAAGGCGGGATGCGATCAACCGCTCGCGCTCGGCCTTGCGCCAGCGCTTTACGTCGGTCCAGTCGGAGAGCGGCGCTTGGAACTCCGGATCGAGCTCGTGCATAAAACAAGGCGGCGAGGCGTACTGCGCAGAGCCTTCATCGTCATACCTAGCCATGCTTCACCTGCAATATACTGTTCCAATCAAGCCATATCTGGGACGTAAGCTATATCTGGGAATGAGTCTGCAGCATGCGTATTCACGACATCAAGCGACGAGTCCCAGGCAGTTGCAGCACAGGCATTGCTGCACTGCACAACGATGCTTACATCAGTTTTGGCGAGAGGGATGAGTGAGATGAACACAGCCAACCATCACGTCGTCGTCGTTGGCGCCGGTTTCGGCGGCCTCGAATTTACCCGCGCGCTTGCCGGCGCGCCGGTGCGCATCACCATGATCGATAGGCGTAACCACCATTTGTTTCAGCCGCTGCTCTACCAGGTGGCGACGACGGCGCTGGCCACCTCCGAAGTGGCCTGGCCGATCCGCCATCTTCTGCGCAAACGCAAGGACGTGACGACGCTGCTCGCCACCGTGACCGGCATCGACCGCACCGGCAAGCGCGTGCTGCTGCGGGATGGCGGCGCGGTCGCCTACGACACGCTGCTGCTGGCCACCGGTGCACGGCACGCCTATTTCGGCCATGACGAATGGGAGCCGTTCGCGCCGGGCCTGAAGACGCTGGAGGACGCCACCACCATTCGACGGCGTATTCTTTTGGCTTTCGAGCAGGCCGAGCGGGAAACCGATCCCGCCAAGCGCCAGGCACTGCTGACACTCGCGATCGTCGGCGGCGGGCCGACTGGCGTGGAACTGGCCGGCACCATTGCCGAACTGGCGCATGAGACGCTGCGCGGCGAGTTCCGCAACATCGACACGCGCGAGACGCGCGTGGTGCTGATCGAGGCCGGCGACCGCGTTCTTGCCAATTTCGCGCCGGAACTCTCCGATTATGCAATGAAGGCGCTCGAACGGCTCGGCGTGACGGTCGAACTCGGCCGGGCGGTTACGCGCTGCGATGCCGAGGGTGTCGTCTTCGGCGACACCCACTTGCCGGCCAGGACAATCCTTTGGGCGGCAGGCGTCGCCGCTTCGCCGGCCGCCGAGTGGCTCGGCGCGGCAGCGGACCGCGCGGGCAGGGTGCTTGTCGAGCCCGACCTCACTGTACCGGGAGACCCGGAGATTTTTGTCCTCGGTGACGCAGCGCACGTCCTGCGGCCGGATGGCCGGTTGGTGCCGGGCGTCGCGCCCGCTGCCAAACAGCAGGGACGGCATGTCGCCGCGACGATCAAGGCCAGGCTCGCCGGCGACGCGACACCGCGTCCGTTCCGCTACAGGCATGACGGCGACCTGGCGACGATCGGCAAGCGCGCCGCGGCCATTGATTTTGGCTGGATCAAGCTCACCGGCCGACCTGCCTGGTGGCTGTGGGGCTTCGCGCATATTTACTTCCTGATCGGCTTTCGTAACCGGCTTGCGGTTTCTCTGAGCTGGCTATGGATCTACTTCACCGGTCAGCGCAGCGCCCGGCTGATCACGCAGGGCGACGACGACAAGGGCTGATTTTTCGGTGGCGGATGTTCATCCGCCGGTCACCTTTTCCTGATCGACTGGACTTGCTGTTGGACCGGACTTCCTAATGGACTTGAGGGAATTTCGGCGCGAAGCTTTGCTTCGGGCAGGACTTGCCACGCCGTGGAAGAAAGAGAAACGAATGTCCCAATTGCGCCACCTCGTCTCACGCCGCGATTTCCTCGCCGCCGCCGCCGCCGGCGGAGCGCTGATCATGTTTCACCCGTTCTCCGCCCGGGCTCAAGTCAACCAGGCGCATCTGAGGATCATGGAGACGACCGACATCCACGTGAACGTGCTGCCTTACGATTACTACGCCGACAAACCTAACGACACGATGGGGCTGTCACGAACGGCATCATTGATTGAAGCGGTGCGCAAAGAAGCCACCAATGCGATGCTGATCGACAATGGCGACCTTCTGCAAGGCAACCCGATGGGCGACTACATCGCCTATGAGAAAGGCATGAAGGACGGCGACCTTCATCCGGTCATGAAGGGTATGAACCTGCTTGGCTACGAATGCTCGACGCTCGGCAACCACGAGTTCAACTACGGCCTGTCGTTCATGGACAAGGTGCTGGCCGGTGCCAATTTCCCCTTCGTCTGCGCGAATTTGATCCGCGGCACGGAACTTGCCGCGAACCCGCGCGACGACAAGCTCTATCTCAAACCCTACGTCATCCTCGATAGGAAGATCAAAGACGGGTCGGGCGCCGAGCAGCCGATCAGGATAGGCATCATCGGCTTCGTGCCGCCGCAGATCATGGTCTGGGATCTGAAAAATCTCGAGGGCAACGTCAAGACGCGCGACATCGTCGAGTCGGCCAAGGCGTGGGTGCCGCAGATGAAGGAAGAAGGCGCCGATATCGTCATTGCGCTCTCCCATTCCGGCATCGACGTGAAGCAGGGCGACATGATGGAGAATGCCTCCTTCTTCGTCGCCGGTATCGAAGGCATCGATGCGGTGTTCACCGGTCACCAGCATCTCGTCTTCCCTGGCAAGAAGGACTTTCAGTCGCTGGAGGCCGTCGATGCGGCAAAAGGCACGTTGCAAGGCAAGCCCGCCGTCATGGCTGGCTTCTGGGGTTCGCATATGGGGCTGATCGATCTGTTGCTGGAGCGCGACGGATCGACATGGAAAATCGTCTCGGCGACCTCTGAGGCAAGGCCTATCTTTGAACGGGTCGACAAGGCGAACAAACCGACGGTCGCGGACGACCAGCGCATCGTCGACGCGCTCAAGCTGGATCACGAGGCGACGCTTGCCTATGTGCGCCGGCCGGTCGGCAAAACCTCGGCGCCGCTCTATTCCTATTTTGCGCTGGTCGCCGACGATTCGTCGGTACAGATCGTCAGCCAGGCGCAGACCTGGTACTTGAAGGACATCCTAAAGAACACCGAGTGGAAGGATTTGCCGCTGCTTTCGGCGGCGGCACCGTTCAAGGCGGGCGGGCGCAACGGCGCCGATTATTATACTGACGTGCCGGTGGGCGATATCGCCATCAAGAACGTCGCCGACCTCTATCTCTATCCAAATACGGTGCGCGCCGTCGAAATTACCGGGGCTGAGGTGAAGGAATGGCTGGAAATGTCGGCCGGCATCTTCAACCGGATCGAGCCGGGCAAAGCCGACCAGGCGCTCATCAACACCGATTTCCCGTCCTATAATTTCGACGTGATCGATGGCGTCACCTACAGGATCGACCTGTCGCAGCCGCCGAAATATGATCCCAAGGGCGGGCTGGCGAATGCCGGCTCGAACCGCATCATCGAGTTGATGTTCGACCGAAAACTGATTGATCCGGCACAGAAATTCGTCGTCGCCACCAACAACTATCGCGCCGGCGGCGGCGGCAACTTCCCGGAGATCAATGCCTCGAAGGTCATCTACGAAGCGCCCGACACCAACCGCGACGTGATCGTGCGCTATATCATCAGCAAAGGCACCATCAACCCGTCGGCGGACGCCAACTGGTCGTTTGCACCGCTGCCGGGAAGCAGCGTCGTGTTCGAGACCGGCGCCAAGGCGAAGGAATTTATTGCGCAGGTGACGTCGCTGAAGATCGAGCCGGCGGGCGAGGGCGAAGCGGGGTTTTCCAAATACCGCATCACTCTTTGAAGCGAGGATTTGAGCGTCGGCTCGAGCTACTCCGGCGTAAACGTTCTGTCCCGTCCTCAAGCAGGTGGTGCGAAACGCCGCTTGACGGCAGGCATGACCAGATCCAGCGCGTCCGTCGAAATCCCACCGGAATAATCGTCCGGCAGTTGGTCGATCGAGGCGGGATCGTCGAGGCCTTGCGAAAAGTCGCCACCGAAATAGGGACCGAGCAGGTAGACGCGGCTGCCGACGCTGTCCATACGGTCGAGAAAACGGTCGGGCCAGCCCCACATCCAGTTTGCGACATTGACAGGAACGAGCAAGGTGCCTTGGCGGCAGGCATCCGGAACGTAGCCGCTCCAGCCGAGCGCAGCATAGCGAAGAATGCAGCGCGTCAGGGATGCGCGGCTCAGCGTATGCATGTCCGGCAACGCTGCCTTCACGGCTTCTATAGGTCTGTCCCCGCCGTAGACGGCCAGATCGGCGCGCTCGGCCGGCGTCAATGTGGCGAGCCAGCCGGCCAGCATTTCGCCTTCCTTGGGATCGTTGCTTTTGATGTTGATGTTGAAGCGCCGGTTCGGGAAGCGTTGCAAGACTTCGTTCAGCGACGGCATCATGCCGATTCCCTTGCCGCGAAACGGAAAGGTCCTGCCGCCGTCCGCCGTGTAGCCATAGCCGACATCGAGCTTCCTCAATTCGGACATTGCATGGCTGCGCGTTTCTCCCTTGCCGTCGGCGCGACAATCCAGCTTCCAGTCGTGGAAGACAGCGAACTTGCCGTCCGTGGTGGGATGGACATCGGGTTCGAGCGCGTCCGCGCCGAGTGCGAAGGCGGCCTCCATCGAGGGTATCGTGTTTTCGAGGAAGGAATGGCGCGGCGGCAGCATGCGATCGGCCGTGCATGTTTCCGGTCCGAGATTCGTGCGGTCGAAATCCTGAGCCAAGCCGCGATGGGCAAGTACCGAAGGGGTACCGGCCGGCCGGCTTGACAGCAGCGAGGTATTGTTGAGCCAGATGCCGCCCGCAGCGACAAGAATTGCAACGAGGAAGATTTTCCGTTTGCGCATAATGTGATTCCGATTGACCCGTAAAAGCCCGATCCTGGGTCACGATCGGGTTTTTTGACGGCCGCGAGCTTTTTAAAGCGATCGGCCCAAGCACGCATCGCGGCAAAGCAGATTTAACCACGCAAAAAATTTCAGGGGAGGGTCCCGGCAGCGCTGGAATCGCTATGGTTGCAACCGGCCATATGCGATAGTTTTAGCCATGCGTTATGTTATCGTTATCACGGCCGTCACTTTCTTCCTGATCTGGGACGGCATTTACAACCAAGGCCGTTACCTCGACAGGACCGTCAGGGAGGTAACCCGCGTCGTGCAATATGTAACCAGCATGGTGTAGTTTCTCTTCTTCGCCACGGGTCGCCGACGCGACATCCTGCCGATTGACGGCACGCTCCAGCTGACACAAAAGGACGCCGGTCCAACGGTCCAGGAGGCTGGGTTGATCCGGCATATCGTTTTCTTCAGCGCGCGGCGTAAAGTGGACGTCGAAGCAGTGCGTACGGGTCTGCTGGCGCTCGGCAAGATACCCCACTCGCGCCATTTCGAGGTGATGCTCAACACCAAGGTCGACCCGCTTTCGGATGAAATCGATGTGGTCGTCTACGCCGAGTTCGAGAACGAAGCAGCGCTCGCCTCCTACAAGGCGCATCCGCTCTATGCAGAGACGACCAGCCGGGTAAAACCGCTGCGCGAATTGCGTTATTCCGCCGATATCGTGGCAAGTTGATAGGCCCAAGGCAGATTTCACGTTGCGGAACGGGTTCGCGCCGCAGCCGGATTCATTCCGTCTGAGCCGCGGAGGTCTCGGTCGGATCGACGCCCGGCCGCTTTGGCGCGTTCCAGATCAGCACGACGATGATTGCCATCGCAATAACGGCCAGGGCGATGAAAAGGTCTCTTCCCATGGCAATGAGCTAGGATGATTTTTGACGGCGGCAAGTCGGCTCCTCGCCGGCCGGGCACTGCGATCGCCGCCGAGGCGCCGGGTAAGCCCTTGAACCATTTTCAGGAATGAGGCACACCGCGCGGGACATGACCGAGAACACGCCCGCAAGCCCTCTTCCGCTCGATCACCTTGTGCTGCCGACCGCGAGCCTCGATGTTGCGCGGGCGCGCTTGACCTTGCTCGGCTTTACCGTCGCGCCGACGGGTATCCATCCCTTCGGAACGGAAAACTGCTGTGTCTTCCTCACCGACGGTACCTATCTCGAGCCGCTCGCGGTTGCCGACCGACAGGCCGTGGCAACGGCGATCGGGAACCGCAATGTTTTTGTCGCGCGGGATCGCACCTATCGCGAAAGAAACGGCGATGAAGGATTTTCTGCCGTGGTGCTGGGCACCGAAAGCGCCGCCGCGGACCACGCGCGCTTCATCGAAGCCGGCCTGTCGGCGGGAGACACGCTCAGCTTTTCGCGCGCCTTCGCCGATGCGACAGGAAAGAGCGACACCGCATCGTTCAAGCTGGCCTTCGCGGCTCCAGGCAGGACAACGGACGCTTTTCTCTTCGCCTGCGAGCGGATCAATGCGCCGAAGGTCGACCGCTCCGCGTTGCAGTCCCACACCAACGGCGCAACGGGCACTGTCGAAGTCGTGGCAGTCAGCGGCGAACCTTCCGAACAGGGCCATGTGATTTCGATCGCAGCCGGGATCGAGGCGCAGAGCGGCACTGTCTATAAGCTGCCGAATACCGCTGTGACCGTTCTGGATCCTGCAGCCTTTGCGGCACGCTTCGGCATTCCTGCCGGCGCGCCGTCTGAACTCCGCTTTGCTGGGATCGTCTTTTCGGTTAAGCACGGCGACACCGTCGCAAAGCTGCTTGCAGCCAATTCCGTCGAACACGACATACGCGGCGGTGATATCATCGTGCCGCCGGCGTCAGGGCAGGGCGCAGCCTTCATTTTCCGGGAGATCGCATGAACAAGCTCAATCCTCTGATGCCAAATTCTTCCGTTGCGATCGGCAAAGTTATCTTCGGCAACAGCGCGCCCCTATCGTTGATCGCCGGTCCGTGCCAGCTGGAATCGCGGCAGCACGCTTTCGACATGGCTGGCGCGCTGAAGGAATTGACCGAAAGGCTCGGAATTGGGCTTGTCTACAAGACCAGCTACGACAAGGCCAATCGCACCTCGCTTGGCGGCACGCGCGGTGCGGGACTTGAAGCGGCAATGCCGATCTTCGACGATTTGCGCAAGAATTTTTCGCTGCCGATCCTGACCGACGTCCACACCGAGGAACAGTGCGCGATCGTCGCGCCGCATATCGACATTCTGCAGATTCCTGCGTTCCTCAGCCGGCAGACCGATTTGCTCATTGCCGCGGCAAGAACAGGCAAGGTGGTCAATGTAAAAAAGGGCCAATTCCTCGCGCCGTGGGACATGAAGAACGTCGTCGCCAAGATCACCGGCTCCGGCAACGCCAATGTCTTGGTGACCGAGCGCGGCGCATCGTTTGGTTACAACACGCTGGTGTCCGACATGCGGGCGCTGCCGATCATGGCCGAGATCGGCGCGCCGGTCATTTTCGATGCCACCCATTCCGTGCAGCAGCCGGGCGGGCAGGGCGGTTCGTCTGGAGGCGACCGGCGCTTTGTCGAGACGCTAGCGCGGGCGGCTGTCGCGGTTGGCGTCGCCGGTGTCTTCATCGAGACGCACCAGGACCCCGACAACGCGCCTTCCGACGGCCCCAACATGGTGCCGCTGAGGGATCTTCCAGCATTACTCGAACGGCTGATGGCGTTCGATCGCATCGCCAAGAGCGCGGGTTGAACCAGCAGTTGCGGTCTAGCGCCACAGTAGCGTCGCCAAGAAAACTTTGAAGAATTTCGAACCCGCCTGGAACCTTAGACCGCGGCCCTCATTGTCAAAATCTAATGTCAACGACGATGAGGAGCACACCATGACGACCCAGACAGGACACACCGAAGCCATTGCCGCTTCGCGGGTTATCGGCACATCGGTCTACAACACGGAAGGCACTCATATCGGCGACATCGAGGACGTCATGCTCGACAAATTATCGAACGGAATCATGTTTGCCGTGATCGGTTTTGGCGGTTTTCTCGGCATTGGCGAGAAATACCACGCCATTCCGTGGGCGAGCCTCGATTATGACGAGAACAGGGGCGGCTATGTCGTGCCGTTCACCAAGGACCAGCTGATGGCCGCTCCTTCCTATTCGATCAACGAACTGACCGGCGCCGACGGCGAGGCCGCGCGTGACGCCTCATACAACTACTACAAGGTCGAGCCTTACTGGCACTGACCAAGTCGCCTGGAATCAAAAAGGCCCCCGCGAAATCGGGGGCCTTTCGATGTGGCAGGATGCTACTGCGCAATTTGCAGGGCCGGCAAAGGCGACGATCCCTGCGGGGGTTGCTGATTGTCGCACGACGTCAGGAACGCAGCCGCAATCAGGAACAAACTCACAATACCGCTCAACTGGGACATGGCGAAACTCCTCCTGTTTCGCCCCGCGCGACAATAGCCATAAACCAGGAACCGGCATGCCGCGCATGACAAATGATAACAGCGCTTTGTGCTTCGTGAATCCCGTAGCGCGCGGGCAATATTTGCAAGTGCCCCGATTGCGTTTTGCAGCGCTTTGGCTAAGAGGTGCGCGACGCTTCAATCGATCAATCGGGGACATCGCAATGACGGCCATCATCGACATTGTCGGGCGTGAAATCCTGGACAGCCGCGGAAATCCGACCGTCGAGGTCGACGTCGTACTCGAAGACGGTTCTATGGGCCGCGCCGCGGTGCCGTCCGGCGCCTCGACCGGCGCGCATGAGGCGGTCGAACTGCGCGATGGCGGCCCCCGCTATCTCGGCAAGGGCGTGCTCAGGGCGGTCGAGGCAGTGAACGGCGAGCTGTTCGAAGCGATCGGCGGCATGGAGGCCGAGAATCAGATCCATATCGACCAGACCATGATCGAGCTCGATGGTACGCCCAACAAGAGCCGGCTCGGCGCCAATGCCATTCTCGGTGTGTCGCTGGCGGTGGCCAAGGCTGCGGCGGAAGCGGCCGGCCTGCCGCTCTACCGTTATGTTGGCGGCACCAAGGCGCATGTGCTTCCGGTGCCGATGATGAACATCATCAACGGCGGCGCGCATGCCGACAACCCGATCGATTTCCAGGAATTCATGATCCTGCCGATCGGCGCGCCGACGCTGCGCGACGGCGTGCGCTGGGGCTCGGAGATCTTTCATACGCTGCGAAAGAAGCTGAAGGATGCTGGCCACAACACCAATGTCGGCGACGAGGGCGGCTTTGCTCCCAACCTGAAAAGCGCGCCGGCCGCGCTCGACTTCATCATGGAATCGATCGAGAAGGCCGGCTTCAAGCCAGGCGAGGAGGTCGCACTCGGACTCGACTGCGCGGCGACCGAGTTCTTCAAGGACGGCAACTACGTCTATGAAGGCGAGAAGAAGGCCCGCGACCCGAAGGCGCAAGCCAAATATCTGGCTAAGCTCGCCGCCGACTACCCGATCATCACCATCGAGGACGGGCTGGCCGAGGATGACTGGGACGGCTGGAAAATGCTGACCGATCTCATCGGCAAGCAAACGCAGCTGGTTGGCGATGATCTGTTCGTCACCAACACGGCGCGGTTGCACGACGGCATCCGCATGGGTGTCGCCAATTCGATCCTGGTCAAGGTCAACCAGATCGGCTCGCTTACCGAAACGCTCGACGCCGTCGAGACCGCGCACAAGGCCGGCTACACGGCGGTGATGTCGCACCGCTCGGGCGAGACCGAGGATTCGACCATCGCCGACCTCGCCGTTGCCACCAATTGCGGGCAGATCAAGACGGGCTCGCTGTCACGCTCGGACCGCATGGCCAAGTACAACCAGCTCATCCGCATCGAAGAGGAGCTGGGCAAGCAGGCGCGATATGCCGGCAAGTCGATCGTGAAAAGCTGATTTTCGAGAGAAAATCCGGGACGGCGAGGACGGGGGACATTCCCGCCCTTTTGCTTTCAGGGCTCCGAATCCAACAGTCCGTAACCGTCCATTAAGCACAATCGGGCGAGAAAGGTACCATAGAGGATTCGGACCATGTGGACACGCCAGCACAAGCAAAGAAATACCGGCCGGCTTATCATCCCCTCGCTCTGCGTGGTGTTCCTGACCTATTTCGGCTTCCATGCCTATCATGGCGAGTTCGGCATTTATTCCAAGTATCGGCTCGAAGCCGAGACTGTCGAATTGCAGGGCAGGCTCGATGCCGTCAAGGCACGCCGGATCGACCTGGAGCGCCGCGTCCAGCTGATGCACGAGGGCACGCTCGAGAAGGACATGCTGGACGAGCAGGCGCGCAAAGCGCTTAATCTGTCCCATGCCGACGAGATCACCATCATGCTGCCGGCCGCAAGGTAACTTGATTTCAGTTAATCGGCGATATTTGCAATGATTTTAATCGCTTAGATGCATGACAGCCATGCGTTTTCGGCATGGCGAAAGCCTTCCCTGCATGTTAGCCTGCCTCAAATCGGTGGGAGAACTGATCTCCCTCGCTGTCCGCCAAGAGACGCCAACAGGGAGTGATGCATGGCCACCGCCGCCAGAAAAGCGCCTGCCAAATCCAAATCCGACGGCAAAACGCCGGGCCTTTCCACCCCAAAGCCTGTTGAATTCACTAAAGACCAGGAGCTTGCCGCCTACCGGCACATGCTGCTCATCCGCCGCTTCGAGGAAAAGGCCGGTCAGCTTTACGGCATGGGCTTCATCGGCGGTTTCTGCCATCTCTACATCGGCCAGGAAGCGGTCGTTACCGGCATGAAGATGGCGCTGATCGATGGCGACCAGATGATCACCGCCTATCGCGACCATGGCCACATGCTGGCCATGGAGTTGTCGCCGCGCGGCGTCATGGCCGAACTGACCGGGCGCCGTAGCGGCCTGTCCAGAGGCAAGGGCGGCTCCATGCACATGTTCTCCAAGGAGAAGCATTTCTACGGCGGCCACGGCATCGTCGGCGCGCAAGTGTCGCTCGGCACCGGCATTGCCTTCGCCAATCGCTATCGCGGCAACAACAATGTGACGCTGACTTATTTCGGCGATGGCGCTGCGAATCAGGGCCAAGTCTACGAAAGCTTCAATATGGCCTCGCTGTGGAAGCTTCCGGTGGTCTACATCATCGAGAACAACCGCTACGCCATGGGCACCTCGGTCTCGCGCTCGTCGGCCGAGACGGATTTTTCGCATCGCGGCGCCTCCTTCAAGATTCCAGGCATCCAGGTCGACGGCATGGATGTGCGCGCCGTAAAGGCAGCCGGCGACCTCGCCACCGAATGGTGCCGCGCCGGCAACGGGCCGCTCATTCTCGAAATGCAGACCTATCGCTACCGCGGCCATTCGATGTCGGATCCGGCAAAATACCGCTCCAAGGAAGAAGTACAGAAAATGCGCTCCGAACGTGACCCGATCGAACAGGTCAAAGCGCGGCTGCTCGATAAGAAATGGGCGAGCGAGGACGAGCTCAAGGCGATCGACAAGGAGGTCCGCGACGTTGTCGCCGACGCCGCAGAATTTGCCCAGAACGACGCGGAGCCGGATCCGTCCGAGCTCTGGACCGATATCGTACTTTAACGAGAGGGCAAGGACATGCCGATCGAAATTCTCATGCCCGCCCTCTCGCCGACCATGGAAGAGGGTAGTGTTTCCAAATGGTTGAAGAAAGAAGGTGACAAGGTCGCCGCCGGTGACGCTATCGCCGAGATCGAGACCGACAAGGCGACGATGGAAGTCGAAGCCGTCGATGAAGGCACGCTTGCCAAGATCGTGGTTCCTGCCGGCACGGAAGGTGTCAAGGTCAACAGCGTGATCGCTGTGCTGGCCGTCGATGGCGAAGACATCGACGAGGCACGCGAAGGCATCGGCGAGGAGCCTGCCAAGGCTGAAATAGCAGAGCCGGCGCCTGCCGCGGCCAAGAGCGAAGTTGCAGCACCTGTTGCCGCCGCGCCCAAGCTGGAAATTGCCGCCGATCCGGACATCCCGGCTGGCACTGAAATGGTCTCGACCACGGTGCGTGAGGCGTTGCGTGATGCCATGGCCGAGGAAATGCGCCGCGACGGCGACGTCTTCGTCATGGGCGAGGAAGTCGCCGAGTACCAGGGCGCCTACAAGATCACGCAAGGCCTGCTGCAGGAATTCGGTCCGAGGCGCGTGGTCGACACGCCGATCACCGAGCACGGCTTTGCCGGCGTTGGTGTTGGCGCGGCGATGGCCGGCCTGAAGCCGATCGTCGAATTCATGACCTTCAACTTCGCCATGCAGGCGATCGACCAAATCATCAATTCAGCCGCCAAGACGCTCTATATGTCCGGCGGCCAGATGGGCGCTCCGATCGTCTTTCGCGGCCCGAACGGCGCGGCTGCCCGCGTCGCCGCGCAGCATTCGCAATGCTATGCCGCCTGGTACAGCCATATTCCCGGCCTGAAGGTGGTGATGCCTTATACCGCCGCCGACGCCAAGGGCCTGCTGAAGGCGGCGATCCGCGATCCGAACCCGGTCATTTTCCTCGAGAACGAAATCCTTTACGGCCACTCCTTCGACGTGCCGAAGATGGACGATTTCGTGTTGCCGATCGGCAAGGCGCGCATTCACAAATCCGGCAAGGACGTCACCATCGTCTCGTTCGGCATCGGCATGACCTACGCGATCAAGGCGGAGGCGGAGTTGCGCGGCATGGGCATCGATGCCGAGATCATCGACTTGCGCACCATCCGCCCCCTCGACTTCGACACGATCATCGCCTCGGTCAAAAAGACCAATCGCCTGGTGGTGGTCGAGGAAGGCTTTCCGCAGAACTCGGTCGGCGACCATATCGCCAACCAGGTCTCGCAGCGCGCCTTCGATTTCCTCGACGCACCGGTCATCACCATTGCCGGTAAGGACGTGCCGATGCCTTATGCGGCGAACCTCGAAAAGCTGGCGCTGCCCAATGTCGGCGAGGTCGTCGAGGCGGTCAAAGCCGTCACGTATCGCTGAGCAGGGCGGGAGGACAAAATGCCGATCAACATCACCATGCCAGCCCTGTCGCCCACGATGGAAGAGGGCAATCTTTCCAAGTGGCTGGTCAACGAGGGCGACAAGGTCTCGCCGGGCGACGTGATCGCCGAGATCGAGACCGACAAGGCAACGATGGAAGTCGAAGCTGTCGACGAAGGCACGGTCGCCAAGCTGGTGGTTCCGGCCGGCACTGAGGGCGTCAAGGTCAATGCGCTGATTGCGGTGCTTGCGGCCGAAGGCGAGGATGTGAGCGCTGCCGCGAAGGCTGGTGACGGTACTGCATCGGCAAAGGCCGAGGCCAAGCAGGATAAGGCGCCAATCTCCCCACCCGTGGGGGAGACGTCGACGAAGTCGACAGAGGGGGGCGCTGTCCCGCCAGCCGCACGGAGCGAGGCGCCCCCCTCTGGCCTGCCGGCCATCTCCCCCATAGGGGGGGAGATCAGCCAATCGGACGGCCGCACCTTCGCTTCGCCGCTTGCCCGCCGCATCGCCAAGGAGGCCGGTGTCGACGTAGCGGCGGTGACCGGCTCCGGCCCGCATGGCCGCGTCGTCAAGGCCGACGTGGATGCCGCGATTTCCGGCGGTGGCAAGACGGCGCCGGCAGCAAAAGCGGCCCCTGCGGGCGCCCCGGCTCCGGCTGCCGCGCCAAGGCCGATGTCCGACGAGCAGGTGCTCAAACTGTTCGCCGAAGGCTCCTACGAGCTTGTCCCGCATGACAATATGCGCAAGACAATCGCGCGGCGGCTGGTCGAGGCCAAGACCACCATCCCGCATTTCTATCTAACGCTCGACTGCGAACTCGATGCGCTTCTGGCGCTGCGCACGCAGATCAACACGGCAGCCCCGGTGAAGAAAACCGAGAAGGGCGAAACGCCGGCCTACAAGCTATCGGTCAACGACATGGTGATCAAGGCTCTTGCCATGGCACTGATGGCGGTGCCGGATGCCAATGCCTCGTGGACCGAAAACGCCATGGTCAAGCACAAGCATGCCGATGTCGGCGTTGCCGTGTCGATCCCCGGCGGTTTGATCACGCCGATCATCCGGCGTGCCGACGAAAAGACGCTGTCGGTCATTTCCAATGAGATGAAGGACCTTGCCGGCCGTGCCCGCAGCCGCAAGCTGAAGCCGGAAGAATACCAGGGCGGCACCACGGCAGTGTCCAATCTCGGCATGTTCGGCATCAAGGATTTTTCTGCCGTCATCAACCCGCCGCATGCGACGATCCTGGCGGTCGGCGCCGGCGAGCAGCGCGCGGTGGTCAAGAACGGCGAGATCAAGATCGCGACTATCATGTCGGTGACGCTGTCGACCGATCACCGCGCCGTCGACGGTGCGCTCGGCGCCGAACTGCTCGTCGCCTTCAAGCGCATGATCGAAAATCCGATGGGCATGCTGGTTTAAGAGAAGGGAAACGGGGCGGTGCGGAAATTCTTCACCAGCCTTTTTGCCTTCTTCCTTTCCGGTTTGGCCGGCGGATTGGTGGCGCAGCAATTGGCGGTCATTACCGACGCTCAGGAAGAATACATCCTCGTTTTCATGACGTCGGTATTAGTAACCGTCATCCTGACAGCCGTGTTTTTCATCGCGCAGTTTATGCCGAACCCGCAAAAGGCAATAAATCTGACGATGTTTGTCGCGGTTGGATTTTTTCTGCTCGTCGGGGTTGGCCTGATCGGCTGGACTTTCTCCCAGCCGCCGGGCAAGCGCCAGTGGTCGGGCGATCTTCCCATTGTCGCCAGTCTCGTCCTGCCGGGCATCGCTACGGTGCTGGTCCAGTGGCTTTTCGTGCGCTGGCTATTGGGGCGCTCCCAACCAGGTTTCGGCGGGGCAGGCACATGAAGACGGTCCTCTGCTACGGCGATTCGCTGACCTGGGGCTATGACGCGGCAAGCCTCGGCCGTCATCGGCTGACGGATCGCTGGCCGAGCGTGCTGCAGGCAGAACTGGGCAGCGGCGTCGAGGTCATCGCCGAAGGCCTGAATGGCCGAACCACCGCCTTCGACGATCATTTGGCCGGGGCGGACCGCAATGGCGCAAGGCTGTTGCCGACGATCCTGACGACGCATGCACCGATCGACCTGATCGTCATCATGCTCGGCGCCAACGACATGAAACCGTGGATCCACGGCATTCCGGTCGCGGCCAAGCAAGGCATGCAACGCCTGATCGATATCGTGCGCGGTCACGATTACCCGTTCGATTGGCCGGCGCCGCAGATCCTGATCGTCGCGCCGCCCATAGTCAGCCGCACGGAAAACGCCGAGTTCAAGGAAATGTTCGCCGGCGGCGATGACGCGTCAAAGCGGCTGGCGCCGCAATATTCCGCCCTTGCCGACGAGGCCGGCTGCGGCTTCTTCGATGCGGGCACGGTGGCCGAAACGACGCCGCTCGACGGCGTCCACCTCGACGCGGAAAACACGCGGAACATCGGGCAAGCGCTGGCGCCGCTCGTGCGCGTCATGCTGGAATTGTGAAGGAGAAAGCCGTGGCTGAGAACTACGACGTCATCATCATCGGCTCCGGCCCCGGCGGCTATGTCACTGCCGTGCGTTCGGCGCAACTTGGCTTCAAGACGGCGGTTGTCGAGCGCGAGCACTTGGGCGGCATCTGCCTGAACTGGGGCTGCATCCCGACCAAAGCGCTGCTGCGCTCGGCCGAGATCATGCACTATTCGGATCACCTGAAGGACTACGGCCTGAAGATCGACGGCAAGGTCAGCGTCGACACAGCCGCCGTCGTCGATCGTTCGCGAAAGGTCTCGCTGCGGCTCAACGGCGGCGTCGGCTTCCTGATGAAGAAGAACAAGGTCGACGTCATCTGGGGCGAAGCCAAACTGACGAAACCTGGTGAGATCGTCGTGTCGAAGTCTTCGAAGAAGCCGATGGAGCCGCAGCCGCCGGCGCCGAAGGGCGTCAAGGGCGAAGGCACCTACAGCGCCAAGCACATCATCCTGGCGACCGGCGCCAGGCCGCGCGCGCTGCCCGGCATCGAGCCGGACGGCAAGCTGATCTGGACCTATTTCGAGGCCATGGTGCCGAAAGAGATGCCGAAATCGCTGCTGGTGGTGGGCTCGGGCGCCATCGGCATCGAGTTCGCTTCGTTCTACCGCACCATGGGCGCCGAGGTGACCGTGGTCGAGCTGCTGCCGGCGGTAATGCCGGTCGAGGACGCCGAAGTCTCCAAATTTGCGCAAAAGCAGTTCGAAAAGCAAGGCATGAAGATCATCCTCGAAGCCAGGGTGACAAAAGTCGAGAAGGGCGCCAATTCGGTCACCGCGCATGTCGAGATGAAGGACGGCAAGGTCGAGAAGATCACCGCCGACCGCATGATCTCGGCCGTCGGCGTGCAAGGCAATATCGAGAATCTCGGCCTCGAGGCGCTCGGCGTGAAGACCGAACGCGGCTGCGTCGTCGTCGACGGCTACGGCAGGACCAATGTGCCCGGCATCTATGCCATCGGCGATGTCGCCGGACCGCCGATGCTCGCCCACAAGGCCGAGCATGAGGGCGTGGTGTGCGTGGAAAAGATCGCCAATTTCCCCGGCGTGCATGCCATCGACAAGCTGAAGGTCCCGGGCTGCACCTATTGCAATCCGCAAGTCGCGTCGGTCGGACTGACGGAAGCCAAAGCGAAAGCCGACGGCAAGGACATCCGCGTCGGCCGCTTCCAGTTCGCCGCAAACGGCAAGGCGATTGCGCTCGGCGAGGACCAAGGCTTCGTCAAGACCATTTTCGACAAGAAGACCGGCCAGTTGCTGGGTGCCCACATGGTCGGCGCAGAAGTAACCGAACTGATCCAGGGCTTCGTCGTGGCGATGAACCTGGAGACCACCGAGGAAGAGCTGATGCACACGATCTTCCCGCACCCGACGCTGTCGGAGATGATGAAGGAGAGTGTGCTCGACGCCTATGGTCGCGCGCTGAATGCATGATAAATTAGTTGCGCGAGACTCACACGGAAGGCCCAAAGGAACTCGACGGCAAGGCAATTCGTTTCGCACGCATCATCCATCATACAAGGAGAGGGCATATGGAAATGAACGGCGTGGGCTGGGTAGCAGCCATCATCATTGGTGGCCTGGCGGGGTGGCTCGCCGAGATGGTCATGAAGAGCAATACCGGCGTCCTCATGAACATTATTCTCGGCATTGTCGGCGCCATCGTGCTGAATGCCATCTTGCAGGCACTGAACATCGGCATCTTCGGCGTCGGCTGGATCGCCTATCTGATCACCGGCTTCATCGGCGCCTGCATTCTGATTGCGGTCGGACGGCTGGTGCGCCGCTAACCTCTGTCGGCACTTGCTATGCGAAAAAGCCACCGCGGCATGCGCGATCGCGGCCTTTTTCTTTTCGCCGAAAAGTCCTAGATGACGTGGGTAGAGCGAGCGCCGGATAGGCGCTCGCGAATGAGCCGGGTTTCACATGGTCACCGTCCTCGACACGATTGCCAATGCGCCGCGCCCGCGGCATCCCGAAAAGGCGCACAAGCCGGATCAGGACGTGCTGCGCAAGCCTGACTGGATCCGCGTCAAGGCGCCGATGTCGAAAGGCTATGCCGAGACGCGCGAAATCGTGAAGTCTCACAGACTGGTAACCGTGTGCGAAGAGGCCGGCTGCCCCAATATCGGCGAGTGCTGGGAGAAGAAGCACGCCACCTTCATGATTATGGGCGAGATCTGCACGCGGGCCTGCGCCTTCTGCAACGTCGCCACCGGCATCCCCACTGCACTCGATCCCGACGAGCCGACGCGTGTCGCGCATGCGGTCAAGCAGATGGGCTTGAGTCATGTCGTCATCACCTCCGTCGACCGCGATGATCTCGCCGACGGCGGAGCCCAGCATTTCGCCGAAGTTATCCGCGCAATCAGGGCGGCGACGCCGTCGACGACGGTCGAAATCCTGACGCCCGACTTCCTGCGCAAGGACGGCGCGCTGGAGATCGTCGTGGCGGCCAAGCCGGACGTTTTCAACCATAATCTAGAGACCGTGCCGTCGAACTATCTGACGGTTCGGCCGGGTGCGCGCTATTTCCACTCGATCAGGCTCTTGCAGCGGGTCAAGGAACTCGACCCCTCGATCTTCACCAAGTCCGGCATCATGGTTGGCCTTGGCGAGGAGCGGAACGAAATCCTGCAACTGATGGACGATCTGCGTTCGGCCAATGTCGACTTCATGACCATCGGCCAATATCTGCAGCCGTCGAAGAAGCACCATCCGGTGATCCGCTTTGTCACGCCGGAGGAGTTCAAGTCCTTCGAGACGATCGGCAGAACGAAAGGCTTCCTGCTGGTGGCGTCGAGCCCGCTGACGCGCTCGTCGCACCATGCAGGCGACGACTTTGCCAGGTTGCGCGCGGCGCGCGAAGCTTTTCTCAGGAAGTCCGCCTAATACACTGGTTTCATGCCACAATTCGAAGCCAATCGCCGCGTTTCGCATACGCCGGAGCAGATGTTCGCTCTGGTCGCCGATGTCGAATCCTATCCGCAATTCCTGCCGCTTTGCGAGGCACTTACGGTTCGTTCGCGCAAGGAACGCGACGGACGCACCCTGCTCATCGCCGACATGAGCATCGGCTACAAGGCGATCCGCGAGACCTTCACCACGCAGGTGCTGCTGAAGCCGGACGAGAACGCCATCGACGTCAAATATATCGACGGCCCGTTCAAATATCTGAGCAATGTCTGGCGCTTCGACCCGGCGGACGGCGGCGGTTGCAACGTCTGCTTCTTTATCGACTATGAGTTCAAGAGCCGCATTTTGGGTGCGCTCATGGGAACCATGTTCGACCGCGCCTTCCGCATGTTCTCCGAGGCGTTCGAGAAACGTGCCGAAATCATCTACGGTGCGCCATCGGCAGCCTGATCCGCAGCGAGCGCGCGCAAACCCAGTTCAAGCGCATGCCGGACCGTCTCCCGGCGGATGAAATCACGGCCCTTGTCGGCGAACAGCTGGCATTCGCTGACCACCGGCCGGCCAGCCACGGCAACGCCGAACCAGACCAGGCCGACAGGTTTTTCCGCCGAGCCGCCGCCCGGACCAGCGATGCCTGTCACCGCCAGGGCGAGCCCGGCCGGCGAATGGGCCAAGGCGCCGGCCGCCATCTCCACCGCCGTCTCGCGCGAGACCGCGCCGTGCGCCTCGAGCGTGGCGGCTGAGACGCCGAGCATCTCGGTCTTGGCCTGGTTGGAATAGGTGATGAAGCCGCGATCGACCACCGTGGAAGAGCCGGCGATGTCGGTCAGCGCGGCGATGATCATGCCGCCGGTGCAGCTCTCGGCCGTCGCCAGCATGATGCCGCGCTGCTGGCAGGCCTGAAGCAGGGCATCTGCGAAATCGTTGTTGCTCATTCGGGGACGTCACCTGGAAATACGACGCTGGCGGTCGCGATGGCCGCTATGCCTTCCTCGCGGCCGATAAAGCCGAGCTTTTCGTTGGTTGTCGCCTTGATCGAGATGCGGTCCCGGGAAATTCGCAGTATTGCGGAAAGCGTTTCGGTCATGGCCTCGCGATGCGGGCCGACGCGCGGCGCCTCGCAGATCAGCGTGATGTCGGCATTGGCGATGCGCCCGCCGCGCTCGCGCACCAGCTTCGCCGCGTGTTCGACGAAAATGCGTGAAGCGGCCCCTTTCCACTGCGGGTCGGAGGGCGGGAAATGCGTGCCGATGTCGCCGGCGCCGCAGGTGGCGAGCAACGCGTCAGTCAACGCATGCAGGCCGACATCGGCATCCGAATGGCCGGATAATTTCCTGTCGTGTGGAATGGCGACGCCGCACAGGGTGACATGGTCTCCGGGCTCGAAGGCATGAACGTCGTAGCCATTGCCGGTTCGGATGTCCGGAAACCGTGACCCGCCGGAAAGCCGCTGATCCGCCATTGCAATATCCCGTGCCCAGGTCAGCTTGACATTGTCCGGCGAGCCGGGAACGATCTTCACCGGAATATGCGCCCATTCGGCGATTGCCGCATCGTCGGTGAAATCCGCTTTGCCCAGATGATGAGCCTTTTCGTGCGCGGCTAGGATCGGCCAGAACGGAAAGCCTTGCGGTGTCTGTGCGGCATGGAGCCCGGCCCTGGACACCGTTTCGCCGATCATGCCTTCGGCCGTTTCGCGCTTGAGCGTATCGGCAACAGGCAAAGCAGGCAGTGCTCCCTGGCGCTCTTCAATGGCGGCGATCGTGCGGTCTATCAGTTCCGCATCGACAAACGGCCGAGCCGCATCATGGATCAGGACCCGGCCCGGCGCGTGGCTTCTCAGCGCCAGCAGCCCAAGCCGGACGGACTCCTGCCGTGACGTACCGCCGGTCACAGCGACAACACGGTCGGCATTCGCGCCGGCGGCGCGACGGAAAAGCGCGCCGTCGTCGGCATGAACAGCAACGACGACAGGTCCGATCTTCGGATGCGTCAGAAAGGCGTCGAGCGTGCGTGCGATGACAGCGCCGCCGCCAATCTGCTGGTACTGCTTCGGCCCATTGGCCTGTCCGGCGCGCGCGCCGCGGCCGGCCGCAACGATGACCACGGCGACCTTGTCGTCCGCAGCTTGCTTTTCGCTCACATCTCTCATGCCGAGACGCTTAGCGCATGATCCCGAAAAGTGGTATCGCTTTCGGAAGACCTAGGGTTGGTGCGGTCCGGCGATCCGTATTTTTCCCAAATGCGCCTTAATGTCACGACATTGCGCGTTGCACATTGCCGTCGTTCTGGCTAGAGAATGTGCAGCAATCGAAGGTGCTTGGTTTTTGTGCATGCCTGATGTGACCAAATTGGCCTCGCCGCTGGACGTGGGTGGCGTGAGAATCCGCAACCGCGTGTTTCTCGCGCCGATGTCGGGCATTACCGACGAACCGTTCCGGCAGCGCGCCCATGCGCATGGCGCCGGGCTGGTGGTGTCGGAAATGGTGGCGAGCGGTGAGCTTGCAAAGGGCAGGGCCGGTTGCGGCCTGCGCATCCGTCATTCCGGGCTGCCTGTCCACATGGTCCAGCTTGCCGGCCGCGAGGCGGTGCACATGGCCGAGGGCGCGCGAATCGCAGCCGGCGAGGGCGCCGACATCATCGACATCAACATGGGCTGTCCGGCCAAAAAGGTGACGGGCGGCTATGCCGGTTCGGCACTGATGCGAGACCTCGACCACGCACTGTCGCTGATCGAAGCGGTAGTCGGCGCGGTCGAGGTGCCGGTCACGGTCAAGATGCGGCTCGGCTGGGACGAAGGCGCGCTCAACGCGCCGATGCTGGCGCGACGCGCCGAGCAGGCCGGCGTCAGGATGGTGACGGTGCACGGCCGCACACGTTGCCAGTTCTATCAGGGCAAGGCCGACTGGCGTGCCATCGCACGCGTCAAGCAGGCCGTCTCGATCCCGGTCGTTGCCAATGGCGATGTCGGCTCGCCGGCAGAGGCAGCGTTGATCCTCGAGCAGTCTGGCGCCGACGCGGTGATGATCGGCCGCGCGCATTATGGCGCGCCGTGGACTGCCGGCAGCATCGTAGCGGCCGCGCTGGCCGAGCCAGTATCCGGCATGCCGGAAAGCCCGGGGGCGCTGTCGGACTACGTCGTTGCCCATTACGAAGACATGCTGACGCTCTATGGCGTGGAAAGCGGATTGCGCCAGGCGCGCAAGCATCTCGGCTGGTATCTCGACCGGCATACCGCCGCAAGCGACGACCGGCGCAGGGCCATACTCACGTCTTTCGGGCCTGGGCGTGTCATCGCCTTGCTGCGCGACATGTTTTCAAGCGCTCCCGAAGCGGCGAACCTGCGGAGTGCGGCATGAACGCCACCGTCACACAGAGCACGGATATGGCGGACGCCGCGCATATTGTGCTCAACACCATTCGTCGGCCGGTGATCATGGTCGATCCGCAAGGCTTCATCACCTTCGCCAATGCCGATGCCGAGGATTTTTTCCGCTCGAGCGCCACGATGCTCGCCCGCAACACGCTGCACAAGCTCATTCCTTTCGGCAGTCCGCTGCTGACGCTTGTCGACCAGGTTCGCGAGCGCCGAGCGCCGGTCAACGAATACCGAGTGGACGTGTCGTCGCCGCGTCTCGGCATCGAGAAGGTGGTCGACCTCTACGTTGCGCCGGTGACGGAATTTCCAGGCTCCGTCGTGGTGATGTTCCAGGAGCGCTCGATGGCCGACAAGATCGATCGGCAGATGACGCATCGCGGTGCCGCGCGCTCGGTCACCGGCCTCGCCGCGATGCTTGCCCATGAGATCAAGAACCCGCTGTCCGGCATTCGTGGTGCCGCCCAGCTGCTAGAGCTGTCGGCATCCGACGAGGATCGCGCGCTGACCAGGCTGATCACCGACGAGACCGACCGCATTGTCTCGCTGGTCGACCGCATGGAGGTGTTTTCCGACGAGCGGCCGATCGACCGCTACCCCGTCAACATCCATATCGTGCTCGACCATGTCAAGGCGATCGCCAAGAACGGTTTTGCCAAGCGGATCAAGATATTAGAGGACTATGATCCATCGTTGCCTCCGGTTTTTGCCAACCGCGATCAGCTCATCCAGGTATTCCTCAACCTAGTCAAAAATGCCGCCGAGGCGATCGGCAGCGATCCGCAGGGCGAAATCGTGCTGTCGACCGCCTTCCGGCCGGGCATCCGTGTTTCGGTGCCGGGAACGCAGGATCGCGTATCGCTGCCATTGGAATTCTGCGTGCGTGACAACGGCTCGGGAGTTTCGGAGGATATTCTGCCGATCCTGTTTGATCCCTTTATCACCACCAAGCCGAACGGCTCCGGTCTCGGTCTGGCGCTGGTCGCGAAGATTGTCGGCGAGCATGGCGGCATCATTGAATGCGAATCGACGCCGCGCGGGACCACCTTCCGCATCCTGATGCCGGCGTGGAAAGAAACTCAGTTTGGCACCGACGACGACGGTGAAGGAGACCGCAAATGACCGTTCGCGGCAATATTCTCGTCGCTGACGACGATGCGGCCATCCGCACTGTCCTCAACCAGGCGCTTTCACGCGTCGGCCATGACGTGCGTGTCACCTCCAACGCTTCGACGCTGTGGCGCTGGGTGGCGGCGGGCGAGGGCGATCTGGTCATCACCGACGTCGTTATGCCTGACGAGAACGCCTTCGACATGCTACCGCGCATCAAGAAGGCGCGACCGGAACTGCCGGTCATCGTCATGAGTGCGCAGAACACGTTCATGACCGCGATCCGGGCCTCCGAAACCGGAGCCTACGAATATCTGCCAAAGCCGTTCGACCTGACCGAGCTCCTCAATATCGTCAACCGCGCGCTTTCCGAGCCGAGGCGGCCGAAGATCGATACGCGTGCCGACGAGCCGCCGGAAACGATGCCGCTGGTCGGCCGCTCGGCGGCCATGCAGGACATCTACCGCATGCTGGCGCGCATGATGCAGACCGACCTGACGGTGATGATCTCAGGCGAGTCGGGTACCGGCAAGGAACTGGTGGCGCGCGCGCTGCACGAATATGGTCGTCGTCGTGGTGGTCCGTTCGTCGCCATCAACATGGCGGCGATCCCACGCGACCTGATCGAATCGGAGCTGTTCGGGCACGAGAAGGGCGCCTTTACCGGCGCGCAGAACCGTTCCACCGGCCGTTTCGAGCAGGCTGAAGGCGGCACGCTCTTCCTCGACGAGATTGGCGACATGCCGATGGAAGCGCAGACGCGGCTGCTGCGTGTGCTGCAGCAGGGCGAATACACCACGGTCGGCGGCCGCACGCCGATCAAGACCGACGTGCGCATCGTCGCTGCTACCAACAAGGACCTGCGCACGCTGATCAATCAGGGGCTTTTCCGCGAGGACCTGTTCTACCGCTTGAACGTCGTGCCGCTCAGGCTGCCGGCGCTGCGCGAGCGATCGGAGGACATTCCGGACCTCGTCCGTCACTTCTTCAAGCTCGGCGTCAGCGAAGGCCTGCAGACCAAGCGCATTTCCACCGGCGGCATCGAGTTGATGAAGCGCTACCCATGGCCGGGCAACGTGCGCGAACTCGAAAACCTCATCCGCAGGCTGGCTGCACTGTATTCGCAGGACGAGATTTCCGCCGAGATCATCGAGGCGGAGTTGAAGACTGGCGAAAGGCCGGTCGTTCCAGGTGGCGGCAACCTCATTCCCGACGACCTTTCCATCGGCCAGGCGGTGGAGCATTTCCTGCAGCGCTATTTTGCCTCGTTTGCCGGCGACTTGCCGCCAGCCGGGCTCTATCAGCGAATCCTTTCCGAGGTCGAGTATCCGCTGGTCCTCGCCTCGATGACCGCAACGCGCGGTAACCAGATCAAGGCCGCCGAACTGCTGGGACTCAACCGCAACACGCTACGCAAGAAGATTCGCGAACTCGGCGTCAACGTCTACAAATCCTCCAGGCAGGTCTAGACGAACCCTTACGAGCGCTTTCCAGGGGATCGATCGCCGAAAGATTTCCGTCTCGGCCACACTTGTTGCATAATCGCCACAATGCGTTGCATACATCCGACGCAATCACTGGCTCCAGACGGCGACATGGCTTCACAGACACCAATATTGAGAGAGCCGCTTTTCAGCGGTACCGGCGCGCGGGACGGGCGCCGGCTGCTTGCACTGCCCGGCGTGGTCGCCGTTGCCGGTGCGCTGGTGACGGCGGCAATCTCCTTCGCCATTCTTGTCGGCGCCACGCCGATCACGCCCGACGCGAGGACCACGCTGGCACTGATTGCGCTCAACGCCGCGTTCGTTCTGTTCCTGATTGCGCTGGTCGGCCGCGAAGTGCATCGCATCCTGATGGCACGCCGGCACGGCAAGGCTGCGTCGCGCCTGCACGTGCGCATCGTGGCGATGTTTGCGCTGGTCGCCGCCATTCCCGCGATCATGGTGGCGATCATCGCGTCGATCACGCTCGACATCGGCCTCGACCGTTGGTTCGAGATCCGCACCAAGACGATCGTTAATTCGTCGTTGTCGATCGCCGACGCCTATGTGCAGGAAAACGCACGGAATCTTCAGGGCACGACGTTGTCGATGGCTTACGACCTCGACGCTTCCCGTACGCTTTACGGCCTCGATCGCACCGGTTTCCTAGATCTTATGAACAAGGAGGCCGTAGGACGCTCGCTGGCACACGCAGCACTCATCAAGCCCGATGGTTCCTTTGTCATGAGCGCCAAGACCGACGCGGACTTTGCCATGCCGGAGCCGCCGGAGGGTGCCGTGGCAAGTGCTGCCGACGGCAAGCCGGTGCTGATCGAGCCGCGCACCCGCAACATCATGGGCGCCATCGTCAAGCTGCGCGAGATTGAAGGGCTCTATCTCTACACCATTCGCCTCGTCGATCCCGAGGTGATCAAGGCACGGCAGATCGTCAAATCCAACACCGCCGAATATCGCGGTCTCGAAGACAATCGCCGCACCTCGCAAGTGGCTTTCGCGCTTCCCTATCTATCACTGACGCTGATCATCATCCTGTCCGCCATCTGGACCGGCATTGCGGTGGCCGACCGCCTGGTGCGGCCGATTCGTCAGCTTATCGGCGCGGCCGACGAGGTGGCCACCGGCAATCTCGACGTAGCCGTGCCCGTCCGCCCTTCCGACGGTGACGTCGCCTCACTCGGCGACACCTTCAACAAGATGCTGATGGAGCTGAAATCGCAGCGCAACGAGATCCTGTCGGCCAAGGATTTGATCGACGAGCGGCGGCGCTTTTCGGAAGCGGTGCTTGCCGGCGTCACCGCCGGGGTCATCGGCGTTGATCCATATGGCATCGTCACTATCGTCAACCGTTCGGCCGAAACGATGCTGGCCATATCCGCTACGGCAGCGCTTGGGCAGAACCTTTCCGCCGTGCTGCCGCATGTCGGCCGCGTCTTCGAGATCGGCCGCAAGTCGGGCAAGCCGGTCTATCGCGAACAGGTCACCTTCTATCGTGCCGGCACTGAACGGACCTTCAACGTGCAGATCACGATCGAAGCCGGCGACGACGGTTCGGAGGATAAATCCTACGTCGTGACAGTCGACGACATTACCGACCTGGTCCAGGCACAGCGTTCCTCCGCATGGGCCGACGTGGCGCGGCGCATCGCTCACGAGATCAAGAACCCGCTGACGCCGATCCAGCTTTCGGCCGAGCGTATCAAGCGCCGTTACGGCAAAGTCATCACCGAGGACCGTGAGGTTTTCGATCAATGCACCGACACCATCATCCGGCAAGTGGAGGACATCGGCCGCATGGTCGACGAGTTCTCGGCGTTCGCCCGCATGCCGAAACCGGAAATGAAGGCCATCGATCTGCGTGATTCGTTGCGCGAAGCCTCGTTCCTGGTCGAAGTGAGCCGGGCCGACATCACCTTCGAGCGCGCCTTCGGCAGTGAGCCGCTCAAAGGCACGTTCGACAGCCGCCTGATGGCGCAGGCTTTCGGCAACGTCATCAAGAACGCTGCCGAAGCCATCGACGGACTTGATGCAGAGGATCGTCCGCACGGCATAATCCGGATTCAAGCCGGGCGTCAGAATGGCGCGATTCGAATCGACGTCATCGACAACGGCAGGGGCTTGCCGCGCGAAAACCGGCAGCGCTTGCTCGAGCCTTACATGACGACACGCGAGAAAGGCACCGGACTTGGCCTCGCTATCGTCAAGAAGATCGTGGAGGACCATGGCGGGCGACTCGAATTGCACGATGCTCCAGCGGAATTCCACGACGGGCGGGGCGCAATGATTAGCATCATCCTGCCGGTTGCCGCCACCGTTCCGATACGCGGCGAAGGTAAGACGGAACACGAAAGAGAAACTGAAAAGGTCGGTAATGGCGTCTGATATTCTCATCGTCGATGACGAGGAAGACATCCGCGAGCTTGTCGCCGGTATCCTGAGCGACGAAGGTCACGAAACCCGCACGGCATTTGATGCCGACAGCGCGCTGGCGGTGGTTGCCGACCGGGCACCCAGGCTGATCTTCCTCGACATCTGGCTGCAGGGCTCGCGCCTGGATGGCCTAGCCTTGCTGGACGAGATCAAGACGATGCACCCGAACCTGCCGGTGGTGATGATCTCGGGCCACGGCAATATCGAAACGGCGGTCTCGGCCATCCGCCGCGGCGCCTATGATTTCATCGAAAAGCCATTCAAGGCCGATAGGCTGATCCTCATTGCCGAACGGGCGCTCGAAACGTCCAAATTGAGACGCGAGGTTTCGGATCTCAAGCTGCGCAGCGGCGAGACTTTCGACCTCATCGGCATGTCGTCGGCGATGAGCCAGTTGCGCCAGACCATCGAGCGCGTCGCGCCGACCAACAGCCGCGTCATGATCATCGGCCCCTCCGGCTCGGGCAAGGAACTGGCGGCGCGCGCCATCCACGCGCTGTCGGCGCGCAAGAGTGCACCGTTTGTGACGCTGAGCGCCGCCAACATCACGCCAGAGCGCATGGAGATCGAGCTGTTCGGCACCGAATCGAACGGCGTCGAACGCAAGGTCGGTGCGCTGGAGGAAGCCCATCGCGGCATTCTCTACATCGATGAAGTGGCCGACATGCCGCGCGAGACGCAAAACAAGATCCTGCGCGTGCTGGTCGAACAGCAGTTCGAGCGGGTAGGGGGCACTAAGCGCGTCAAGGTCGACGTGCGCATCATTTCGTCGACCTCGCAGAACCTGGAAGCCATGATCGCCGACGGCCGTTTCCGTGAGGACCTTTATCATCGCCTGGCCGTGGTTCCGGTCATGGTGCCGGGACTGGCCGAGCGTCGCGAGGACATTCCTTATCTGGTCGACAATTTCATGAAGCAGATCGCTCGCCAGGCCGGCATCAAGCCGCGCCGCATCGGCGACGACGCGCTGGCGGTGCTGCAGGCGCATAACTGGCCGGGCAACGTTCGCCAGTTGCGCAACAATGTCGAGCGGCTGATGATCCTGGCGCGCGGCGACGATGTTGAGGCGCCGATCACCGCCGATCTCCTGCCTGCCGAGATCGGCGACGTCATGCCGCGCACTCCAAACAAGTCCGATCAGCACATAATGGCGCTGCCGCTGCGGGAAGCGCGCGAACAATTCGAGAAGGACTATCTGATCGCCCAGATCAACCGTTTTGGCGGCAACATCTCGAAGACGGCCGAGTTTATCGGCATGGAACGCTCCGCATTGCACCGCAAACTGAAGTCGCTGGGCGTCTGACAGCCAAACCAGTCGTGGCCCACGCAATTATCGGTTACGGCGGCCGTGGAATCGCATAAGAAAGCACTACAGCGCCGCGCGTCTTTTGGGACGCGCAAAGGACGCTGTAGCATTTTGATTTTTGCGCATGATCCTTTCCAAAAATCGATTCCGATTCGGGGTCATGCGCTGACTTCTCCAGGGATTACCCATGTCGCGCATTGCCTATGTGAACGGACGCTATGTCGCTCACGCCGAAGCTTCCGTGCATATCGAGGACCGTGGCTATCAATTCGCCGACGGCGTCTACGAGGTCTGCGAGGTGGCAAGGGGGTTCATCGTCGACATGCCGCGCCATCTCGCCCGTTTGAACCGCTCGCTCACCGAACTCTCGATCGACTGGCCGATCACGCGCGGCGTGCTGCCGCTCGTCATGCGCGAAGTGGTGCGCCGCAACCATGTCGTCGACGGCCTGGTCTATGTCCAGGTGACACGCGGTGTCGCCAGCCGTGAGTTTTTCTTCCCGCCGGCAGGCACGAAGCCGTCGCTGGTGGTGACCGCCAAAAAAGCCGATCCTGCAGCTGCCGTGAAGCGGGCCGAGAGTGGGATCCGGGTTATCACGGTGCCGGAGAACCGATGGGATCGGGTCGATATCAAGTCGGTCGGCCTGTTGCCGAACGTGCTGGCCAAGCAGAAGGCCAAGGAAGCCGGCGCCCAGGAGGCGTGGTTCGTCGATGTTGACGGCACCGTCAAGGAAGGCGGATCGTCGAATGCCTGGATCATCACCAGAGATGGCGTGCTGGTGACGCGTCCGGCCGAGCACGGCATCTTGCGCGGTATCACCCGCACGACGCTGTTCGACGTGGCCGCCAAGCTCGGCCTGAAGATCGAGGAGCGCGGTTTTTCGGTTGCCGAAGCCAAGGCCGCACGCGAGGTCTTCATCAGCTCCGCGACCACGATCGCCATGCCGGTGGTGGCAATCGATGGCGCTCCCGTCGCCAACGGCCACCCGGGTTCGATAACAGTTTCATTAAGGCAGGCCTTTTTTGACGTTGCGGAAAAAAGTCCAGCCTGATAACCGCACAGATGGAATGAACATCAATATATCTCGTTCTGCTTGTCGTTGCTGACGGCAAGATGGTGTTTGCGTGCTTGACATGTGCCGGCTAATTTGGCGCATTGGCTCGCAAACCGAAGGGGATCGGCGAAAGACAAGAACAATGGCGGAACGATCGCAAAATCTTCAGGACCTGTTCCTGAATTCAGTTCGCAAGAGCAAAAACCCACTCACCATCTTTCTCATCAACGGCGTGAAGCTGACCGGGGTGGTCACTTCGTTCGACAATTTCTGTGTACTGCTGCGTCGCGACGGCCATTCCCAGCTCGTCTACAAGCACGCCATTTCCACGATCATGCCGAGCCAGCCGGTTCAGATGTTCGATGGTGAGGAAAGCCAGGGCGCCTGATTGGCACGTGAGAAAGACGCGGACCGCAGCGTTCGCGGAAAACCAGCACATCAGACCGGGACAGTGGCCAAAGGTCCGACCCGGGCAGTGGTCATCGTGCCGGTGCTTACCCGGCAGCCGCGTGGCGACGACGACACCAATCGCCCGCGCCTGACCCGTTCCGCCGAGGCCCGTCGCGACGAGGCGGTCGGCCTTGCCAGCGCCATCGACCTTGACCTGGTTCACACGGCGGTGGTGACCGTCAACGATCCACGCCCTGCGACCTTGCTCGGCAGCGGCAAGGTCGCCGAGTTCGCCGAGATCGTCAAAGAGGGTCACGCGGAAGTGGTCATTGTCGATCATCCGCTGACGCCGGTACAGCAGCGCAACCTTGAAAAAGAGTTGAACGCCAAGGTGCTGGACCGCACCGGCCTGATCCTTGAGATTTTCGGCGAGCGCGCCCGCACCAAGGAAGGCACGCTGCAGGTCGATCTTGCCCATCTGAACTATCAGAAGGGCCGCCTTGTGCGGAGCTGGACCCACCTCGAGCGCCAGCGCGGCGGCGCCGGCTTTCTCGGCGGCCCCGGCGAGACGCAGATCGAGTCGGACCGGCGTGTGCTTCAGGACAAGATCACCAAGCTGAAGCACGAGCTGGAAACCGTGCGCCGCACCCGCGACCTGCACCGCGCCAAGCGCAAGAAGGTGCCGTTTCCGGTGGTGGCGATCGTCGGCTACACCAATGCCGGCAAGTCGACGATGTTCAACCGGCTGACCGGAGCGGGGGTGCTGGCGGAAGACATGCTGTTTGCCACGCTCGACCCGACGCTGCGCCGTGTGCGCCTGCCGCATGGCACGCCGATCATCCTTTCGGATACGGTCGGCTTCATTTCCGACCTGCCGACACATCTGGTCGCGGCCTTCAGGGCGACGCTGGAGGAGGTGGTCGAGGCAGACCTCGTCATTCATCTGCGCGACATCTCCGACCCCGATACGGCGGCGCAGGCCGAGGATGTCGAGCGCATTCTTGCCGACCTCGGCGTCGATGCCCGCGATAGCAAGCGCGTCATAGAAGTGTGGAATAAGATCGACCGGCTCGACGAAGGCAACCGGGCGCGGCTGCTTGCCGATGGCGCTGATGGCAAGAAGGCGCCGCCGATCGCCATATCGGCGGTTACCGGAGAGGGTATCGATACGCTGAAGGCGATCATCGAGACGATGATGTCGGGCGAACTGGAATCGTTTACCGTCACGCTCAAGCCCGACCAACTCGGCGTCGTCGACTGGCTCTACCGCAACGGCGACATTGCCTCGCGCGATGACAATGAGGATGGCAGCGTGACCATCTCGCTCAAGGCCACACACAGTGCTCGGCAAGAGATCGAAAGCCGATTGCGCCGTCAAAACAACGGGTAGGGGCTTTTATTTCGCGTTTTTTGCCTGCTGCCAAAGCGCTTCCATTTCGTCCAGCGTCGCCTCTTCGAGGGTGTTTCCCGACGCGTGCAGCGTCCGCTCGATATAATGGAAACGTGCCCGGAATTTTTCGTTGGTGCCGCTGAGTGCCGCTTCGGAATCGATTTTAAGGTGCCGGCCGAGATTGACGACGGCAAACAGCATGTCGCCGAATTCGTCCTTGATCGGCGCAGTGTCGCCTTTGGCCAGCGCCTCGCGCAATTCGCCGATCTCCTCCTCGATCTTGTCGAGGATCGGTGCCGCCTCGCTCCAGTCGAAGCCAACGCGGGCGGCCTTTTCCTGCAGCTTGAGCGCCCGGGTCAGCGCGGGCAGGGCGACCGGCACGCTGTCGAGAAAGCCTTGGCCGTGGTCTTCCGGGTGGAGCCCGCGGGCGAGGCGCGCACTGCGCTTCTCCGCCTTCTCCTCCGCCTTGATCTTTTCCCACATGCCCTTGGCCATGCCGGCGCTGCGCGCCTTCTCGTCGCCGAAGACATGCGGGTGGCGGCGGATCATTTTAGTGGTGATGGCCTGGACCACATCGCCGAATGAAAATTCGCCGGCCTCCTCGGCCATTTGCGCGTGGTAGACCACTTGCAGCAGGAGGTCACCGAGCTCATCGCGCAGATCGTCGAGGTCGCCGCGCGCGATTGCGTCCGCCACTTCGTAGGCTTCCTCTATCGTGTATGGCGCGATTGTCGAAAAGTCCTGCTCGACGTCCCACGGACAGCCGGTTTCCGGCGCCCGCAGCGCTGCCATGATCTCGATCAGCCGGGAAATGTCTTTCGATGGATTCATCTGGCGAACGCTATCCTGCGCCCGGCCGCGCGGCCAACGGCTTCAGCCGGCGAGGGCGCAATGTCCACAGTTGGACGCCTATGTCAGTCGAGCACGGAGACAATCGCCTTGGCGAGCGCGTCCATGCCGTCCTCAGGCAGGCCGGCAACGTTGATGCGGCTGTCGCCGACCATATAGATACCATGGTCGGCGCGCAGCCGCTCGACTTGCGCTTCCGACAGGCCAAGCCGGGAAAACATGCCGCGATGGCTGGCGACGAAATCGAAACGATCGGAGGTCGACTGCCGGCGCAGCGCCTCGGCGAACTGGACGCGAAGCCGCAGCATGCGCAGGCGCATCTCTTCAAGCTCTGCTTCCCAGTCGGCCCGCAATGCGGGGTCTTCAAGCACCATGCGCACCGCAGCCGCGCCATGGTCCGGCGGCATCGAATACATGGCGCGCGCCGCCGACAGCATCTGGCCCATCGCCACATCCGCCTGAGTGCCGTCTTTCGCCATGATCATGGCCGCGCCAACGCGGTCGCGATAGACGGCAAAGTTCTTCGAGCAACTCGAGGCAACGACCATTTCAGGGACTTTCGCCGCCAGCAGGCGCAAGCCGGCGGCGTCCGCATCAAGCCCCTCGCCAAAGCCCTGATAGGCAATGTCGACAAAGGGCAGCAGGCCGCGCTCGCTGACAAGATCCGCAACGGCAGCCCATTGCGCCGCGTCCAGATTGGCGCCCGTCGGGTTGTGGCAACAGCCATGCAGCAGCACGACGTCGCCGGGATGCGCGGTTCTCAATGCATTCAGCATGTCGTCGAAGCGCACCGCGCCCGAGGCAGCGTCGAAATAGGGATACTCGTGTATCTGCAGGCCAGCGGCGCGCATCACCGGCATGTGGTTCGGCCATGTCGGGTCCGACAGCCAGATCGTTGCCTCGGCGCGTGTCCTTTTCAGCAATTCGGCGACCAGCCGCAGCGCGCCGGAGCCGCCGGGCGCCTGCGCAGCGCGGATGCGCGTCATGTCGGCCGCCGGGCCGAACACCAACCTAGCCATTGCGGCATTGAAGGCGGTGTCGCCGGCAAGTCCGAGATAAGTCTTGGTGTCCTGGCTTTGCAGCAGGCGCTTTTCGGCTTCGCGCACAGCGCGCATCACCGGCGTCTTGCCGTCGCGATCCTTGTAGACGCCGACGCCGAGATCGACCTTGTCGGGACGCGGATCGGCGCGATAGAGGCCGATCAAGGCAAGGATCTTGTCGGCAGGCGCGGGCTGGAGATTTTCGAACATCGATAAGGTTCCGTTGGCGGCGGAGTGATACGCAAACCGGCCGTGCTTTGCCAGCGGTTTCATGTGCGCCAACTCGGCGCCGGTTTTCCTCGAGCCCGGCCGATACTATCTGCCGGACTAGGGCAGGCGCGATATCTCCCAGAAAGAGCGCAGCGAGCCGCGCAAGAAAAATTCGGGGAAGCGGGATTAAAATCCCGACCTGCTCCGTAAACAGGACATGAAACGGCCGATGCCACGCTTCGATATTCTGGGACAGCTTGGTTCGCTGCGCCGCTACGCACGCTCGCTGACACGCGACAGCGCCGATGCCGAGGATTTGGTGCATGATGCGCTGGTGCGCGCCTATGAGCGACGCGGCAGCTTTCGCTCCGGCGGAAATCTTCGCGTATGGCTGCTGTCGATCGTCCACAATGCGTTCATCGACGGCTTGCGATCCCGCAAATCCGAAGCGATGCGCGTCGAGCAGGCCGGCTATCTCGCCGAGGCCAGCGTCCAGGCTCCCCAGGAACATTCAGTTCGTCTGGCACAGGTGCGCGACGCCTTTTTCACATTGCCGGAAGAGCAACGTTGCGCGCTGGATCTCGTTGCCATCGAGGGGCTTAGCTACAGCGAGGCGGCCGAGGTCAGCGGCGTGCCGCTTGGCACGCTGATGTCGCGCATCGGCAGAGCGCGTGCGGCCCTCCGCGAGATGGAGGACGCGGCACCGGCATGCACGAAAGGCCATCTGAAGATCGTCGGAGGTCGATGATGAACCAACTGCGCGATCCTGTGACCGATACCGATCTCTATGCCTACGTCGACGATCAGCTGGACGTTGCGCGGCGCATCGAGGTCGAAGCATTTCTTTCCGCGCGCCCGCAAGCGGCGGCGCGCGTGATGTCCGATCTCCGGACGCGTGACGAGCTGCGCGTGGCGCTTGCCGGATCGAAGGCCATGGCGCAGCCGAGAACGACCGATGCGGCACGGCGGCTGGAGCGAGGCTTGGCGCGCGGCCGCGTTCTCGGTGCTTTGCAGCGGGCGGCGGCGGTCGCTGTTTTCGTTGCCGCCGGCTGGCTTGCGAATGGGCTCATCGGACCGATATCGGTGACGGAAGTCGTCGCCTCGACCCATCCGCCCGCTTTTGTGGAGGAGGCGATCCGGGCGCACCGGACGACGCTCGTGCGCGAAGCCATGTCGTCGCAATCCGAAGCGCCCAACTACAATGCCGACGAAATCCGCGCTGCCACGGCGATCATTATGCCGTCACTGCCAAAGGACTGGAAAGTCCGTGACGTGCAGATCTACCCGTCACAGTTCGGCCCGAGCGTCGAGATGGCTGTCGAGACAAGGGAGATGGGCCTGCTCTCGCTGTTCGCTATCCGGCCCGGAACATTCGACGTCGTCAGGCCGACTGTCGTTCCGTCGGGCGAAGTTTCCTCGGCCTATTTCCAGATCGGCGAGGTCGCCTACGCAGTCGTCGCACGTAGCGGCGTCCAGGGCCTCGATCGCACGGCCGAAGCGCTCGCCAGAACGCTTTACTAATCGACTACCTCGAAGAAGGAGAACCAAATGAACAATCTGGGATATATCGGGGCCGGAGCCCGAGCCGGAGCAGTCTATGACGAGGGCCTGCGCCGGCACATGCTGCGCGTCTATAACTACATGGGCCTTGGCCTCGTCGTCACCGGCTTGATCGCGTTCGTGGTGTCTTCCACGCCCGCCCTTTACGTGCCGATCTTCTCCACTCCGCTGAAATGGGTGGTGATGCTGGCGCCGCTGGCCTTTGTGCTGCTGTTCTCATTCCGGATGCAGACGATGTCGGCAGCCGGCGCGCAGGCGATGTTCTGGGCTTTCTGTGCGGTCATGGGCCTGTCGCTGGCTTCCGTGTTCCTGGTCTTTACCGGCACCAGCATCGCGCGCACCTTCTTCATCGCCGCCACCATGTTCGGTGCGACCAGCCTTTACGGCTACACGACCAAACGCGACCTGACGCAGTTCTCGTCGTTCCTGATCATGGGCCTGATCGGCGTGGTGATTGCCAGCATCGTCAACATCTTTCTCGGCTCGACTGCGCTGCAGTTCGCGATCTCGGTAATCGGCATCGCTGTGTTCATCGGTCTCACCGCCTGGGATACTCAGACGATCAAGGAGCAGTATGCGGAAAACTTCGGTGCGGAATCGCAGCAGAAGCTCGCTGTCTTCGGGGCATTCTCGCTCTATCTGAACTTCATCAACATCTTCCAGCTGTTGCTGAACTTCACCGGAGAGCGCGAATAGCCGCGTCGCCAGGCACCGCCGCGCGATGCCGAGGCGGAGCGCTTCATCCAGGACCAGATCGCCCGGCAGTCAGGGGCACCATACTACATGGCGCAGACGATCGTAGTGCAAGAGCAGGCCCTGAACGCAGCACAGGCGCGCATCGAAGAACTGGAAGAGCAGGCGCGGCAGCCTGCCGGCGGTGGACCGCTCAGCGGCTTCTTCGGCCGCAGCGGCGGCAGGCGTTCTGGCTCGGTTCCGCGGGTAGGGCGCACCGCTTCTGCTGCAGCGGGAGGACCACAAGACAACCCACAGCGGGCCGGCGGCGGTTTTCTTGCCGGCGCGGCGCAGACTGCGATGGGTGTGGCTGGCGGCGTGCTGCTCGGCAATGCGATCCCCGGCATGTTTGGTGGCAACGAAGCGCAGGCAGCCGAACAGCCGGCACCCCAACCAGACGAAGCTGGCCAGCCAGACGATGCTGGCTCCGATAATGGCGGTGACTTCGGCGATATGGAATTCTGACGAGCGACCCAGCCTGCGCCGGTGCTCGTGGCGTTGCCGGTCAGCAGACAGGCGAGGGCAGCATCCGGGAAGCGAGCCCTCGCCGGCGGCTAATAGCCCAAGCGCTTCAATTCAGCCTTGACCGCCGCGATTGTCTTGAAGCGGAAACGCTTTGTCGTGCCGTCGCGCCATCCGCAGTCGCAGGTGGCGTCGAACTTTTGGCTCACTTTCAATTGGGTCAACGCCTTCTGACCCGGTTTGGGGGTGTCGAAGAAGCGAACTTCATAGAGCGTACCCGAGACATCGTAGTGCGACACTGGCCAGGCAAGTATGACGATCAGCTCCTTTGCCGGATCGTGATCGGCGTTGACGAGGCCGAGCGCTGTAATCTCCGGCGTGCCGCCTTCGTGTTCGCCAACCGTGACCTGGATTGCACGGTACCCGTTGGGCTGCTGCTGTAGCGCGACGAGTGGGCGTTCCGGATATTCCTCGGTGGTCTGGTAATCGACGAACAGCGTCTGGAGCCCGTTCCAGGTCACGGCTGTCGTGTGCGGGTCAGCGTTGTCCGCGAACCCAACAACACGTTTCGCGAAAGCCAGGTCATTCTCGCCTGGAGCATGATTGAGATCCTGCGCTCGCGTGTCGGTGAATGCGCAGGCGACAGCGAAGACAAAACCTGCAAACGACCAAAGTCTCTTCATGATTCGCAACTTAGCATGCTGTTGCGAATGTTTGCGATCTCACTCCAACTAGAACTGCAATGCGGCGCTCAAGAAGTTTAGCTTTGAGCGCATGTCATGAGAACGAGCGTGCGCGACCTCTGCAAGCCTCGCTTGCGCCATACGGCCGGGGCACTGGGACACGATCGGCGATCACGTTGAAGCCGGAGAGACGCTGGAAAATGTCGCGTCTCTAACTTGCTCAACCGTCGCATTCCTAAAATGGCTACAAGCTTCAGTCGCATAAGATAGATTATGGAACTGACATGGCCGATAGGATGTGGCGTGGAGATAGCAAAAGCGAGCCGCTGGGCGGTTTTGGAGCGAGAATTGGTTTCATGCATCTCGCGAGACCTAATCCTGGAACCCAGCCATGAAAAACTTGGTCCTTCACGCTGATTTGTAAGGGATTTCGATCCTCATGCCGTCATAGGCAGGCTCGACGTTGACCGGCGTCTCGGCCATCACCGTGGCGTAGTCGAGCGGCACATGCATATGCGTCAGCACGGCGTTCTTCGGCGCCAGTCTTTCGATCCAGCCAAGCGCCTGGCCAAGCGACAGATGACTCGGATGGATGGTGTACTGCAGCGCATCGATGACCAGCATGTCCAGCCCTTGCAGACGCTCGGCGGTCGCTTCGGGAAAGTCGCTTATGTCAGGACAATAAGCGAGATTGCCGATACGAAAACCCAGCGAGATGATGTCGCCATGGATCTGCGGCAGCGGTTCGAGGGTGAGGGCACCGCCCTCGCCTCCGATCACCACCGGCCTGGCGTGGTCAATGATATGGGCGTTGACGATCGGCGGGTACGAACTGCCTTTCGGCGTTTCGAAACAGTAGCGAAACGCTTCCCGCAGCCGCGGCATGGTGGCCTGGTCGGCATGGATGTCGATCCGGTGGCGCTGCTCGATCACGAAGCCACGCAAATCGTCGATGCCGTGGATATGGTCGGCGTGCGGATGCGTATAGATGACCGCATCGATGCGCCTGACCGATGCCAGCAGCATCTGCTCGCGGAAATCCGGGCCGGTGTCGATGACGACAGTGGTCCGGGCGCCATTCGCCGCGATCCGCTCGACCAGCGCTGCGGTGCGCATGCGCCGGTTCCGGGGGTTCGCGGGATCGCAATTGCCCCAGTCGCCGGTGATGCGCGGCGTGCCTGGCGATGAGCCGCAGCCGAGGACGGTAAGGCGCAACCGGTCGCTCATGCGTCAGGCGCCCGGCGCGCTCGGGCGCGGCATTTTCCTGAACAACCGGAAGAAATTATCCGTGGTGACGGTCGCGATCTCGGCGTCGCTGACGCCGATCGTCTCGGCCAGCACCTTGGCTGTATGCGCGACAAAGGCAGGCTCGTTGCGCTTGCCGCGAAACGGGATCGGCGCCAGATACGGCGCGTCGGTTTCGACCAGCAGACGGTCGTGCGGCAGATCGGCGGCGATGGCGCGCAGCTCGGCGGAGTTCTTGAAGGTCAGGATACCCGAAAAGGAAACATAGCCGCCGAGCGCTACGCCGATCTCGGCCAGCCTGTGCCCCGACGAAAAACAGTGCAGGATGAAGGGGAAGGCGCCCTTCCCTGTTTCCTCTTCGAGAATATCAGCCATGTCGTCGTCGGCGTCGCGGGAATGGATGACCAGCGGCAGACCGGTCTCGCGCGCGGCGGCGATGTGGGTGCGAAAGCCCTGCGCCTGTGCATTGCGCGGCGCGTGATCGTAGAAATAGTCGAGCCCGGCCTCGCCGATCGCCACCACTTTGCGATGAGCGGACAGCCGGACCAGATCCTCAACCGTGACATCAAGCTCTTCAGCCGCATTGTGCGGATGAGTGCCGACAGAGCAATAGACATCGTCGAAAGTCTCTGCAATATCAACTATTTGTTGAAAACGCTTCACCCGTGTCGAGATCGTCACCATACGTCCCACCCCGGCCGCGAGGGCGCGGGCGACGATAGCCGCCCGCTCCTCGGCGAAATCCGGAAAGTCGAGATGGCAATGGCTGTCGACCAGCATCAGGCGTTCGCGTCCGGCTGTTCGACATAACGTGGAAACACCGGTTCCGGCACCGGCAGCGCCGTGCCGGGTACCAGCGCATCGCCTTCCGCGACATGCTCAAAATTACGGCTGTCTGCCGGCACCGCCAAAAGATCGAGCAGCTTTGCCGCCGAGTCTGGAATGAAGGGCTGGCACAGCAACCCGACACGCCGGATCACCTCAGCCGTCGTCCACAGCACCGTTTCCATGCGTGCCGGATCGGTCTTCTTCAGCGCCCACGGCTCCTGCCCGGCGAAATAGCGGTTGGCTTCGGCCACCACGCCGAAGATCGCCGCCAGCGCCAGATGGATACCCTGGTCGGCCATCGTCCTGCGCGCCGTGACAAGGGCGACATCTGCCTGATCGAGGATCGCCTTGTCGGCGTCGCTCAATTGGCCACGCTTCGGCACCACGCCGCCGCAGTTCTTGGCGATCATCGACAGCGAGCGCTGTGCCAGATTGCCGAGATCGTTGGCAAGGTCGGCATTGGTGCGGTTGACGATCGCATCATGGCTGTAGCTGCCGTCCTGGCCGAACGGCACTTCGCGCAGGAAGAAATAGCGCACCTGGTCGAGCCCGTAATGCTCGATCATGGCGAACGGGTCGATGACGTTGCCGACCGACTTCGACATTTTCTCGCCGCGGTTGAACAAAAAACCATGCGCGAACACGCGCTTCGGCAATTCGATGCCAGCCGACATCAGGAAAGCCGGCCAGTAGACCGCGTGGAAGCGCACGATATCCTTGCCGATGACGTGGACGTTTGCCGGCCAGAAAGACCATCTCTCATTGGCCGGATCCGGATAACCGGCGGCGGTGATGTAGTTGGTCAAGGCGTCGACCCAGACATACATCACATGCTTGTCGTCTCCCGGCACCGGCACGCCCCATTTGAACGTGGTGCGCGAGATGGACAGATCCCTCAGGCCGGATTTGACGAAGCTGACGATCTCATTGCGCCGCTCCGCCGGTCCGACGAATTCGGGGCTGTTCTCGTACAGTGCGAGCAGCCTGTCCTGATAGGCGGAAAGCCGAAAGAAGTAGCTTTCTTCTTCGGTCCATTCGACGGGCGAGCCGAGCGGTTCACGGCGCACGCCGTCGTCGCCGACCTTGGTTTCGGCCTCGTCGAAATAGGCTTCCTGCCGCACCGAATACCAGCCGCTGTAGCGGTCGAGGTAAATGTCGCCATTCTCAGCCATGCGTGTCCAGATCGCCTGGCAGGCCTTGTAGTGCCGCTCCTCGGTAGTTCGGATAAAAACGTCGTTCGAGCAGCCGGTCGCTTCGAGCATCGAACGGAAGATCGCCGAATTGCGATCGGCAAGCACCTTCGGCGTCAGGCCTTCGGCGTCCGCCGTCTGCTGCATCTTCAAGCCGTGCTCGTCGGTCCCCGAGACGAAGAAGACGTCCTTGCCGTCGAGCCGCTGGAAGCGGGCAAGCGTGTCGCTGGCGATCACATTGTAGGCATGGCCGATATGCGGCTTGCCGTTCGGATAGAAAATCGGCGTCGTGACGTAGTATTTTTCGCGTGACATGGATGAGCCGTCATGAATGTCAGAATGAAAGATGTCGCGGTGAGATATCGCATCGAAACGGCAATTGCCATCCGACGCCAATGTGGTGGATTCGAAGTTCCTGCCATTGGTTGGGATCAACGCTCAGGGACATCAAAGCCACGCCAGCGGCCGTCACATTCGCATTGCAGAATTCAGGCGGTCGATCATGGTCAGGGCGTGCTGCTTCTTGTCGAGATTGTAGGTCTCGGTTTCAGATATAGCGTTCAAAGCCTCGTGCCAAGTATCCGACAGCGTTTTGGCCCGCGCGAGATCGCCGGCCAGCGCGGCCTGGCTGGCGCCGGCCGACAGCAGATCAAGCGCTCGGCGATTGAAGATGTCGAATGGGATCGCCTGGTCACGGGCGGCGACCGCCTCGGCAAGACGGTAGGCGCCGGCGACATCTATTTTTTGGACCATCACCAGGGCGTCGAGGGTGGAGGCGATTTCCAGCCCGCCATATTGCGTCAACAAAATCGCGTTGCGGGCGCTGCCCCCTGCCCGTTCCGCCAGCGCCGCGCGCGCTGCGGGATCCTCCGGCGGCGGCGGCTCGATGCCCTCCAGAACCGTCATCAGGCTATCGGCGTCGAGCGGCGTCAGCCGCACCATCTGGCAGCGTGACCGTATCGTCGGCAGCAGGCTGCCCGGCGCATGGACGATGAGGATGAACAATGTCCGCGCGGGCGGCTCTTCAAGATTCTTAAGCAAGGCATTGGCGGCATTGGTGTTCATGTCGTCGGCGGGATCGACGATGACCACCCGGTAGCTGCCGTCATGCGAGGTCAGCGACAGAAAGCGGCTGACTCTGCGGATCTCGTCGACGGTGACCACGGTCTTGAAGCTCTTGGTCTTGTCGTTCGCGGGGCGCGTCAGATGCAGCACCGAAGGATGCGCCCCGGTGGCGATCTGGCGAAACAGCGACGAAGCCGGATCGGGAACGGCAAGGCTTTCCGGCGCCTGCTCGAAGACCGGGTGCTTCAACAGGTGATGCGCCAGGTGAAAGGCCAGCGTCGCCTTGCCGATGCCGACCGGCCCGGCAAAGATCAGCGCGTGCGGCAGCTTTCCCGAGCGATAGGCGGCGGCAAGCATGTTGGCCGCCGGGAGATGTCCGACGAGGCGCGGCGTTTCGGATGGCTCCGGCACCCCGTCCAGCGTGTCGTGCTGTTCAGGAGCGATCCGTTCGAAAATCATGCCGGCGCCGCCTGTCTGTTTTGCGCCGGCATCATCCTCTCGAGGGCCGCGAAGACGGTGGCGGTAACGACATTCTCCACCATGTCTGGGTCGGCGGATGCATCGATGACGGTGCAGCGTTCGGGTTCAGCCGCGGCGATCGCCAGAAAAGCCTCGCGGCGGCGCTGGTGGATCGCCAATGTTTCCTTCTCGAAGCGGTCCGGGCCGTCACTGCTGCCTCGCCGGGCGGTAGCGCGCCTCAGGCCTTCGGCGGGATCGATGTCCAAGATCAGCGTCATGTCCGGCACCATGCCGTTGATGGCAACCTTCTCCAGGGCGTCCATGAATGCCAGGTCGAGGCCACCGGTGACGCCCTGGTAGACGCGCGAGGAATCCATGAAGCGGTCGCAAAGTACGATCGAGCCGCGCTCGACTGCCGGCCGGATGACCTGTTCGACGTGGTCCGAACGCGCGGCGGCGAAAAGCAGCGCTTCCATCTTGGGGCCGAACGGCTCGGCCGCGCCTGAAAGCAGGACATGTCTGACCGCCTCCGCACCCGGCGAGCCACCTGGTTCACGCGTCACCAGCACATCGTATTTCTTGGCGCGCATCTTCTTTGCCAGCCGCTCGATCTGCGTCGACTTGCCTGCTCCTTCGCCGCCTTCAAAAGTGATGAAAAATCCGCGCGCCAAAGCCTCTGTCCATGCTTCGGGGACCGTATAGTCCCAGCGGGAAAAAAGGTCCACCGCGACCGCACTAACGCAGCCAGCCGACGGCCAGTTCCTTGGCGGCATCGAGAGCGCGTTGCGGCAGCGAGCCGACACCGATCGACTCGGCGGCAAAAAGCGGCGTCTCCTGGCTCAGCGTGTCGCCGATCCACACGCGCAGCGCACCCACCGGCTGCCCCTCCTCCACGGGCGCTGCAATCGGTCCGTCATAGACGATCCTGGCCGTGAGCTTGTCGCGGTTGGTGATCGGCAGGAAGATCTCCACCGGTCCTTTTGCCTTTAACGCGACGCCGGATTTGGCGCCGCCAAAGACCTGGGCTTCGCCAACCACTTCGTCGTTGGCGAATACCTCAGTCTTCTCGAACGAGCGAACGCCCCAGTCGAGCAGCTTTCGCGCTTCCTCGGCGCGCTCGCGGTCGTTTGCCAGCCCGCTCATCGCCGCCATCACCCTTGTCCCATTGTGGCTGACCGAGCCGACGATGCCGAATCCGGATTGCTCGCTGGCGCCGACTGCAAGGCCGTCGGCGCCTATATCCATGGCCAGCAACGGGTTGCGGTTCCTCTGGGAGATCTTGTTCCAGGTAAAATCCTTCTGGCCATAATAGCGGTAGAGATCCGGGTAGTTCCGCCAGAGATGCAAGGCCAGAAGCGCAAGCTCGCGAACGCTAGTTTGCTGCCCATCGGCCGGCAGACCGGTCGAATTGACGAATGTCGATTTCTGCAAGCCGATCTGGCGGGCGCGCTCGGTCATCTGCGCCGCGAAATTCGCCTCGGACCCGGCCATTCCTTCAGCGATGACTATACAGCCGTCATTGGCCGCCTGCACGGTCACGCCCTGGATCAGGTCTTCGAGCCGGATCGTCGACTTGAGTTTCGCGAACATGGTCGATGTCCCCGAAGGAGCGCCGCCCTTGCGCCAGGCGTTCTCGCTCACCACGAAGGTGTCGTCGAGCGTCATGCGCCCCGACTTGATAGCGTCGAAGACCACTTCCATCGTCATCAGCTTGGCCAGCGAGGCCGGCGGGATCAACCTGTCGGCATCCTTGGAAAACAGCACGGTGCCGGTTTCGGCATCGATCATGAAGGCCTGCGCGGCCTTGGTCTCGAAAAGCTGTGCTGAGGCCGGCATAAGCGAGAGCAGCAGCAGGCCGAGCGCCATGAGCCCGGTGAAAGGGTGGAAAAATTTCATCAGTTCGACCAATCAGCCGGCGCTTTTGCAAGTTGGGCCGAAGCTATCAGGCTTTTGCCTGGCGGATCAATCGTGCACGGAAAAACCAGGCAGCCCGAGGTCAGTTGCGTACAACAAGCGCATCCGGCGCACCATGCGACCACGCGGCTTTCAGCATCTCGTCCAGGCTGCCACGGCCGTCGGCATAGAGGTTGACCGAGTACCAGTCCTTGCCGTCGAGATCGGAGCGCTGGATCTCGGTCTTGCCGAAGCTGGAAAGCTGCGCCGCCACCCGCTCGGCCTCGGCGGCGTTCTCGAACGAACCCGCCGCAACATAGTCCATAGGCGACCCGGCTGGAGGAGCTTGCTGTCTCCACGATTGAAGAATCTCGGCGGGCGACATGCCGGCGCCATCCAGTGCGACAAAGGCGTTGGAGGCGCGCTGCACACGCTCATCGGCATAAGACAGCGACGCCACGGTGAATGGCGATTGCGCCGGCAGGTTGATCTCCGGACGCTCCGGCACGATCGGCCCGTAATCAGGTAGCGTCACATTGCCGGAGGCTGGTGCCTGCGTCGCAATGACTGCTTCCGACGCCTGCACGGAATTCGTCAGCTGACCGGGGAACGGCACCGCCGCGGCGCTCACCGGCAGGCTCGGCGACGGCCCATTCATGGCGACCATGACACCGCTCGGCAGACCGTCCGACGCATCCGGTGCCCTGTTGCCGGGATGGTACGAAGCCATCAGATATTGGCCGTCATTGCCTTCGAGCGGCGCACGGCCGACATATTCGACCTTCACCTCGGCCGTACCGACATTGGCGTAATCGAGCATTTCAGCAGCGCGCTTCGACACATCGATGATGCGCCCATCATGATAGGGTCCGCGATCGTTGACGCGCACGATCACCGAGCTGCCCGTCTTGAGATTGGTTACCCGCGCATAGCTCGGCAGCGGCATGGTCGGATGCGCCGCCGTCAGATCGGCCATGTCGTAGACTTCGCCGTTGGCGGTCAACCGGCCGTGGAAGGCCTCACCATACCAGGATGCGAGGCCAACCTTGGCGTAACGCTTGTCTTCCTTCGGATAGTACCACTTGCCGCGTACCTGATAGGGTTTGCCGAGTTGGTCGCGTCCGCGAGACGTCTTGAACAGCACGCGCGGGCTGGCTTTCACACCGTATTCGGCTTCGGAAAAATATTCCTTGGAGCGAGGTTTCTTGTTGACCATCGCCTTTTGCTGCGGCCCGGCACATGCCGCAAGAAAGGCTGCCGACAAGGCAAACAGCGCGAAAGCGGAAGCGCGACGAAGACGCGGGCGCGCCGTGGTCTGCATTTTTCGATTGTCCCCTACAGTCTCGACAAAGGCACCGCAACGTGAACGTCAGCGGTGCCAAAGCACCCACTCCAGAAACGCCGGCGACGCCCTACCCCAATCCTTTTGTGCGCAGGAATTGTTTATCACCGTATTAACCGATTGTGGTCGGAACCGGGCGAGATTGTGGCACGGGACCGTCTCGCCGATCGGCATGAAAATCATCGCCTATCGATCAGCAGCGCCATTCGTGCCGCACGCGCCTTGCGGCTAAGCGTTGGCGTGTCTGCGAGCGCAAATTCAGGGACCGAATATCACAAGTTCGGTGAACGTTAGATCTCCAAGTGCGGGTGGTCTGGGACCCTTGAAGTATTTCAGCCCCTTGTTGGGGCGGTACCACCCCGACAAACCTGGAATCGGCTCCTTGGCGTCGACAAAGCAAACCAGGATTCCGCTTCGCAAGAGAAAGCGCCCCATGGCACCGGCGCACCGGCTCAAATCCGTGAGCGAGCGGCAATAGATGATCTGATGGCATCGGATAAGACCGTGCAACATTCGGCGCGGCATCAACACCAAGGGGAACGCTGCTCCGTCGCAAATGCAGATCAACGACAGGCAGCCCAGCGCCGAGTGTTCCGAGAGTATGTATCTCTCACTCTCGGACAACATCGCCAATTCCGGAAGATCAGGACGGAATTCGAGCACGCGACATGATCGCTGCGCCGAATTCAAAGCCGGCAGGAAGGTAAATTGTCCCTTGGAAAAGAGGCGAAAGCCGAGCGCCCGGTTGGCTTTTAATGTCGCTTGTGCCGGCGAAATGTTCGTGTAGGTCACATCCCTCCGCTTGAGAACCGCCGCGACCAACATGGCGCCATAGGGACGGAATTCTGCGTCGACTGACCAGCTTGAAAGGTTGCAGCGGATTTCGTCGCCCTCCGGCCCCTGGTAACGGGCATAAAGGGTGAGCACAACGCCGACGATCCGACCGGCGTGCTCCAAAGCAAAGCCATATTGTGGGAGCTCGGCAACCGCAGGCCGCTGCGACAAACGGGTCAGAGCCTGTATCCAGTAACTCCGGTTACGCTGCGGAAAGCCCCTGCACAGGCAGTCGACCACTCCCTCCCAGTCGGTTTCGCGAATTGGTCTACAGCGAAGACCGGGCGGGAGAGCGCCAAGTACGGCCAAAATCAACTCCAGAATACGATTTTACTTAGACGTGCTTAACGCTCCAACATATCGGCGCACAACGATTAATAGTCTGTGCGGCTTTTAAAAACGATTTTCCACACTCGGCATAAAACACAAGTCGGATTGGCCATGACGCATCGATGACCGCCCCCCGTTCTGGCCCGCACCGAAACTTGCCGCCGGCGTGGTTGACTTGGCATTGAATGCGGCTTTACAGGAATGAAGCGCGAACCGGTCGGGGAACGTCCTGGTGCCAATCCGGTACCGACTGCTCGAACCCGCCCCTCTCGCGATATCCTAAGTGGTTGAAAAATCACCTTGGAGGGATGGCCGAGCGGTTTAAGGCACCGGTCTTGAAAACCGGCGTGGGTGCAAGCCCACCGTGGGTTCGAATCCCACTCCCTCCGCCATTGTAGCAACTTGCGTCGAGATGACCAGGAAGTGAGCCCACGATCGGGTTGATTTCTTCGCCCAAATATGGTGCTTCTCCCGCCCATGAATAAACTATTTTTTGCGGTCCTTGCATGGATGGCGCTGGCTTGGCCGGCCAGCGCGATGGACAGCGCATTGCGCACCGGCCTGCTCAAACTCGACCCGCAAACCCGGCTGGAGCAGCGATGCGACGCCGAAATTCTCGACCGGATTACCCGTGACGACCACAAATACAAAGCCGATCGCGTCGTCGCCTACGCCTTTGCGACGCCCGAAATGGGCGCCGATGCGATCAGGAGCCCGGGCGCTGCCTTTCGCAGCAAGGGACAATGGTACCGGCTGAAATTCAAATGCGAGACAGCGCCGGACCATATGCAAGTCCTGCAACTCCGCTACCGGATCGGCGAGGAAATTCCGGAAAGCGACTGGCCCAAATACAACCTCTACAACTAGACATCCGCGACCTCTGGCCCCATGTTTCGGGTCGATCGTCGCAAACTCCGTATGTTGCGGCCGCGACCGGCGGTTTACCGACCTTGTCTCAACCAGTCCCTTGACGCGCGGGAACCATACACGTTAGGGCGTCGAGGCACTCGACGCGAACGGTCGGCCAATCAGCAAGGGACTTCCAGTCGATGGAAATTTTCACCGCCGCAGGCCTCACGGCCCTGCTCCAGGTCATCGCCATCGACCTCGTGCTTGCGGGCGACAACGCCATAGTCATAGGCCTTGCCGCGGCCGGCCTGCCGATCGAGCAGCGCAAGAGAGCGATCCTTATCGGCGTGGTGGCGGCGACGGTGTTGCGCATCGGTTTTGCCGCGATCACTGTCACCCTGCTCCAGATTGTCGGCCTTCTGCTGGCCGGCGGCATCCTGTTGCTGTGGGTGTGCTGGAAGATGTATCGCGAACTGCGCACCTCCCATGCCGACGAAGTGGAGGCGACGGAGGCGTTGTCCAATTCCGATATCAACAGCGATAATATGGTGGCCGGCAAGGCGCGTAAGAAGACCCTGGGCCAGGCGGCATTGCAGATCGTCATCGCCGACGTTTCGATGTCGCTCGACAACGTACTGGCGGTCGCCGGCGCGGCACGCGATCACTTCCAGGTGCTGGTGATCGGCCTCGTGCTGTCGATCGCGTTGATGGGCCTTGCCGCGACCTTCATCGCCAAGCTGCTGCACCGCCATCGCTGGATCGCCTATATCGGCCTTTTGATCATCTTCTATGTTGCACTCGACATGATCTATCGAGGCGCGGTCGAAGTGTTGCCGCATGTCAGCAATGCGGTGAGCTGACGCTTCGACAGGATTTTCGCATCGACGCCGGCCTTCGAATTCGAATCGACCAGCCTTTGGCGACGTCGGCGGTTGCGTTTCGCCGCAGCCGCTGCCCATACCAATGCCGCGACAAGTGTGGTAGTGCGCCGCCAATCCTGAAATCTGGAAAAGCTTTGATGTCCGCCCCTCGCGTCAGTTTCGTCAGTCTTGGATGCCCGAAGGCCCTCGTGGATTCCGAGCGCATCATCACGCGCCTGCGCGCCGAAGGCTACGAGATCGCGCGCAAGCATGACGGCGCCGACCTGGTCGTCGTCAACACCTGTGGCTTCCTCGATTCGGCCCGCGACGAATCGCTCAATGCCATCGGTTCCGCACTTTCGGAGAATGGCAAGGTCATCGTCACCGGCTGCCTCGGCGCCGAGCCGGACGTCATCCGCGAAAGACATCCCAACGTCCTCGCCATCACCGGCCCGCAAGCTTATGAAAGCGTGATGGCGGCAGTGCATGAGGCTGCTCCCCCGAGCCACGATCCCTACATCGACCTCTTGCCGCCGCAAGGCGTCAAGCTCACGCCGCGCCACTACGCCTACCTCAAGATTTCGGAAGGCTGCAACAACCGCTGTACCTTCTGCATCATCCCGGCGCTGCGCGGCGATCTCGTCTCGCGGCCGGCCGCCGACGTCCTGCGCGAAGCCGAGAAGCTGGCCAATGCCGGCGTCAAGGAGATCCTCGTCATCTCGCAGGATACCAGCGCCTACGGCATCGACATCAAATACCAGACCAGCATGTTCGGCGATCGCGAAGTGCGGGCGAAATTCCTCGATCTGTCGCAAGAGCTGGGCAAGCTCGGCGTCTGGGTGCGCATGCATTACGTCTATCCCTACCCGCATGTCGCGGACGTCATCCCGCTGATGGCCGAAGGAAAGATCCTTCCCTATCTCGACATTCCGTTCCAGCACGCCTCGCCGCAGGTGCTGAAGAACATGCGCCGGCCCGCCCATGGCGAAAAGACGCTCGAGCGCATTCGTGGCTGGCGCGAAGTTTGTCCGGACCTTGCCATCCGCTCCACCTTCATCGTCGGCTTCCCCGGCGAGACGGACGATGATTTCGAGATGCTGCTCGATTGGCTGGACGAGGCCAAGATCGACCGCGCCGGCTGTTTCAAATACGAGCCGGTCAGAGGTGCCCGCTCCAACGACCTCGGCCTCGAGCAGGTATCGCAGGAGATCAAGGAGGCCCGCTGGCACCGCTTCATGCAGCGCCAGCAGAAGATTTCGGCAACGCAGCTCACCAAGAAAATCGGCAAGCGCCTGCCGGTCCTGATCGATGAGGCGCATGGCAATTCGGCCAAGGGTCGGACCAAATACGACGCGCCCGAAATCGACGGTTCGGTCCACATCCAGTCACGGCGGCCGCTGCGCGCCGGCGACATCGTCACGGTCAAGATCGATCGCGCCGACGCTTATGACCTCTACGGCTCGGCGGTCTGACGATCGACAGGTGCGAGGGCCTTTCTGCTAGGACGTGACTGTTTCGCTTACGCGGATAAGCATCCGCCGGAGCCAGGCGTGACCGGGATCGCTGTCGTTCCTCCGGTGCCAGAGCAGGGTTTCCTGATAGCCGGGGTAATCGAAGGGTAGCGGAAAAGAGCGCACACGCGGCCAATCCGCAAGGCGAATCACGTTTGCCGACAACGTGCAGATCATGTCCGTATCGGCGATGATGGCCGGCACGGCGAGCGCATAAGGCAGGCTCATTGCAACGGTCCGCTTTAGGCCGCGGTCGTCCAGCAGGCGATCGATGTAGCCCTTCAGGTCGCCGACGTGAGTGACCAGCAAATGCGGATATTTCAGGAAGAGTTCGAGCGTCAGCCCGTCGCGGATTTCAGGATGTTCGGTCGAGACGATCGATATCCAGTTCACGTGGAAGAGCGATGCACGTTTGATCGTCGTCGGCGCGTCTGGCAGGATAGTGATCGCAAGATCGATCGAGCCCTTCTCGAGGCAATCGACGATCTCCTGGCGGTGCAAGCTGCGCAAGACAATCGAAATTGTCGGCGCCGCTGAACGGAGCATCGGAATCAGCCTAGGCATCAAGGTCGACGCGATATGGTCAGTGGTCGCGATCCTGAAGACGCGCCCCGACCGCTCCGGCGAGAAATGGCCGAAACCTCCCAACGCATCCTGGATCTGACGCAGCGCGGCCCGGATCGGATCGGCGAGGTCGAGCGCCTTTTCGGTTGGCCGCACGCCCTCCGCATGACGGATGAAGAGATCGTCGGCGAAAAGCCGGCGCAGATTGGCGAGGCGCTTGCTCATCGCCGGCTGGCTGAGCCCGATGCGAGCCGCCGCGCCGCTCACGCTCCGTTCACTGAGCAGCGCGTCGAAGGCGACAAGCAGGTTCAGATCGACTGCAGCCAGATTCACACCGACCTCCGGTCGAAGCGTCATTACCAGCAGGAATATGGGGATACCAAATATCGATTGGACGACTGAAAGCAAACTTGGAAATTGGCGTATGACGCAAATGGAGACAGACCCGATGCGACGCCGGTTTCTCATAGCAATTGCTTTTTTTCTAATGCCGAGCTTTCCCAGCGCACAGCCGTCCGAAGACCGGGGCGAAACCGTGTTTGTACTCTCCGACATCGATATGGCGCCGACCGTGTACGAGACGGGGGAGCTCGGGCCTCCCGACCTGGACCATCGCGATACGCTCTCAGTCGTCACCTCGCCGGCGGAGAAATCCCGCTCTATCGCGATGATCGAAGTTTCGAATTCGACCTACGGGCCGCCGGGAGCACTCGACATCTCCTTGGGCGGCCAGTTCGCTTTCGTCGCCGAGACTTTGCGCCAACGGCCCGAAGGGGCCACCCGCCTTGATGAGCTGCAGCAAGGCGACACGATCCGATCGTTGCGGCTGGATGGCGGCCGCTCGGCGGTGGTCGACAGCGTTCGGATCGGAATACAACCGCAGGCGATACATCTCAATCCAGCAGGTGATCTCATCGTTGCAATCACCAGTGATGCCGACCGCGAACTCTCTTTTGTTCCGGTCAGGGAGGGCCGGTTCGGTCCTGTCTCCAGTTTCGGTCTGGACCTTGAGCCGTCAACGGGTTTCATTCCGTTGAAGGCGACCTGGGTGCAGTGGCATCCAAGCGGCCGGTATATTGCGGTCAATCTCGTTGACCGTGGCCAGGTTGCCTTCTACGAGGTCCTGCGCGCGCAGAACGGAGCGATTTCGGGCATTCGTCCCTGGGGCAATCGCGTCCAGACGAACAAGTTCCCCTTTGTTGGCCGCTTCTCGCCGGACGGCCGCCATTATATCACCTCCGATGTCCAATGGGGTATCGATACGGTCGGTTTCTATGGGGTTCAGGAGGGCGTTCTCACCACGGTCCGGCTCGCCGATGTCGGGGCGACGGGCGACGCTGCACGGCATACCGTGCCTCACATCGCACTTGGCGGCTGGGGCGCTGAGACGATCGCCTTCAGCCCTGATGGCCGCTTTCTCGTCACGTCCAATCTTCGCGGCACCGGCAAGCCGGACGGCTCGCGCGACCGGACCGAGCACGCGTCGCTCAGCCTCTATCAGCTGGACGCTGAAACAGGGCGGCTGATACCACACGGCGAATGGCCGCTCGCAGGCGTTCTGCCGCAAGGATTGGCTTTTGATCGGATGGGACAGAAGCTCTTCGTTGGCGTCAATCGTTACCGCAATGACGAAACGCCGTTGGGCGGTGCCGTCGAGATATGGGGGATCACTACGGAAGGGCGCCCTGCGCTCGCTCCCACGTCAGATCGCATCAGGCTGCCCGCGGGCGTCCACACCATAGTCGCCCGCTGATACCAGCGGGCAGTCCGCTTCCAGCTGACGCGTACGAAAAAAGGGCGCACAAAGGCGCCCTCTTGGTTCCGACGAAGCGGACCGGAACCAGGGTCGGCATAGCGCGGCTGCTTACTGCGGCAGCTTGTCGTCGACGCCCTTCACGTAGAAATTCATCCCGAGCAGCGTGCCGTCGTCGGCGACCTCGCCGTCCTTCAGCCACGGTGTGCCATCCTGCTTGGCGATCGGCCCGGTGAAGGGGTTCCAGCCGTCGGCGATCTTCTTGGTGGTGGCTTCGGCCATCGCCTTCACGTCGTCGGGCATGTTGGTGAACGGCGCCAGCTTGACGGCGCCGTCCTTGATGCCCAGCCAGACATTGTCGGGCTTCCAGGTGCCGTCGAGCGCCGCCTGGACCCGGCTGATATAGTACGGACCCCATTCGTCGGTGAGCGAGGTCAGTTGCGCGTGCGGTGCGAACTTGATCATGTCGGAGGACTGGCCGAAGCCGTGCAGCTTGCGCTCCTCCGCCACCTGCAAGGCAGCGGTCGAGTCGGTGTGCTGGACGATGATGTCGGCGCCCTGGTCGAACAATGCCTTGGCGGCGTCGGCTTCCTTGCCCGGATCGAACCAGGAGTTCACCCAGACGATCTTCGCCTTGAAGTTCGGGTTGATCGACTGCGCGCCGAGCATGAAGGAATTGATGCCCATCACCACTTCCGGGATCGGGAAGGAAACGATGTAGCCGGCGACGCCCGACTTCGATTGCTTGGCGGCGATCTGGCCAAGTACGTAGCGGCCTTCATAGAAACGCGCATTGTAGATGCCGAGATTTTCGGCCGTCTTGTAGCCGGTGGCGTGCTCGAACATCACCTTGGGGAATTTCTTGGCGATCTTCACTTCCGGGTCCATGAAGCCGAAGGACGTGCCGAAAATGATCTTGCATCCCTCGCGTGCCAGGCGTTCGAAGGCGCGGTCGGCATCGGGGCCTTCGGAGACATTCTCGAGATAGGCGGTCTCGACCTTGTCGCCGAGTGCCTTTTCCACCTCGAGCCGGCCCTGGTCGTGCTGGTAGGAGTAGCCGAAATCGCCGATCGGGCCGGTATAGACCCAGCAGGCCTTCAGCTTGTCCGCCGCCTCGGCTGAGGCCGCCAGCGACAATGCGGCCGTCGTCGCCATCATGGCAATAAGTAGTCTTTTCATTGTGTTACCTCTCTGAGTTAAGCCTTGGAGCTTCCGTCTTTTTGTTTGTCAACGATCCGGAACGAATGGCTGCCCCAGGCAAGCCGGCGTGTTCATCATCGTCAAACGCTTGTTGCGCGAGATTAGAACGAGAACCACGATGGTTGCCAGATAGGGCAACGAAGAAAGCAGTTGCGAGGGGACCGGAATGCCAAAAGCCTGTGCATGAAGCTGGCCGATCCACACTGCACCGAAGATATAGGCGCCGGCCAGCACCCGCCATGGCCGCCAGGAGGCGAAGACGACCAGAGCCAGCGCGATCCAGCCACGACCGGCGGTCATATTCTCCACCCATTGCGGCGTGTACACCAGCGACAGGTGGCCGCCGGCAAGCCCTGCACAAGCGCCGCCAAAGATCACCGAAAGATAGCGGTAGCGGATGACGTGGATGCCGAGCGCATGGGCGGATGTGTGGCTGTCGCCGATCGAGCGCAGAGTGAGCCCGGTGCGGGTCTTGAACAGGAACCACATGACGACGGCAGTCAGCGCGATCGAGATGTAGAAGATCGGATCCTGGCCGAACAGCAGCCTGCCGACGATCGGGATTGCGGTGAGGCCGGGAATATCGAGGTTTGGCAGCCTCTCGCCGGGCTGGCCGACAAAATTCGTCCCCATCATGCCGGAAAGGCCGAGGCCGAGCAGCGTCAGCGACAGGCCGGTGGCCACCTGGTTGGTGGCCAGCGACAGCGTCATCACGGCGAACAGCAGCGAGAACACTGCCCCCATGGCAATTGCCGCCAACAGCCCTATCCACGGCGAGCCGGTGAGATAGCCGGCGCCGAAGCCGCCGACCGCGCCCATGATCATCATGCCTTCGACGCCGAGATTGAGCACGCCGGAGCGCTCGACCACCAGCTCGCCGATCGCCGCGATCAGCAGCGGCGTCGCCGCCGTCGCGATGGTCAAGAGGATGTTGACGGTAATGTCCATCAGCGGGCTTCCTCCAGCTTCGGCGCTGCATCGAGTTTCGGCGCGGCAAAGCCAATCAGGCGAATGCGATAATGAATGAGCGTGTCGCAGCCGAGCACGAAGAACAAAAGCATGCCCTGGAACACCCGCGCCACCTTGTCGGAGATGCCGAGCGCGCTTTGCACCGCCTCGCCGCCGAGATAGGTCAGCGCCAGCACAAGGCCTGCGGCGACGATGCCGAGCGGATTGAGCCGGCCGAGGAATGCCACGATGATGGCGGTAAAGCCGTAGCCCGGCGAGATCACCGGCTGCAGCTGGCCGATGGCACCAGAGACCTCCGAAATGCCGGCAAGCCCGGCCAATGCGCCGGACAGCAGGAAGGCAAAGAAAACCATGCGGCTGAGGCCGAAACCGGCAAAGCGCCCTGCCCTTGGGCTCGAGCCGAGCACGCGGACCTCGAAGCCTTTCAGCATACGGCTCATCAGGATCCAGATCAGCACCGCCGCGACCAGCGCGAAGACAAATCCCCAGTTTGCCCTGCCGGAATCCGGGAGGATCTCCGGCAGTATGGCCGAGTCGTTGAACTGGATGGTCTGCGGGAAACCATGGCCCTGCGGATCGCGCCACGGCCCGCGCACCAGCCAGTCTAGGAAGAGCTGGGCGACATAGACCAGCATCAGGCTGGTCAGGATCTCGTTGGTATTGAAGCGCGTCTTGAGCAGTGCGGGGATTGCGGCATAGGCCGCCCCGCCGACCATGCCGAGCAGAAGCATCAGCGGCAACACCAATGGACCTTCGAACTGCGGAAACAGCACGGGGATGATCGAGCCGACAATACCGCCCAGTATGAACTGGCCTTCGGCGCCGATGTTCCAGATGTTGGCCTTGTAGCAGACCGACAGCCCGACCGCGATCAGGATCAGGGGGGCGGCCTTGATCGCCAGCTCATGCAGCTGCCAGACCTGGCTGATCGGTTCGATGAAGTAGATATGGAAGGCGGTCAACGGGTTGACGCCGAGCAGCGCGAACATGATGGCGCCGGCAATGATCGTCAAAACGAAAGCGATGAAAGGCGACAGTGCTGAAAATAGCATCGAGCGCTGCGGGCGTTTGACGAGTTCGAGGCGCATCAGGCCGTCTCCAGCGTGTGTTCGGCGTGGCCGGGCTCGGCGCCGCCCATCAGCAGCCCGATCTTCTCGAACGTCGCTTGGGCTATCGGCAGCGGCTTCGACAGTTCGCCATTGTGCATGACCGCGATCGCATCGGATATCTCGAACAGTTCGTCGAGGTCCTGGCTGATCACCAGCACCGCCGAGCCGCTACGCGCCAGTTCGATCAGCGCCTGGCGGATGTGGGCCGCCGCACCCGCGTCGACGCCCCAGGTCGGCTGATTGACCACCATGACGCTTGGCCGGCGGTCGAGTTCGCGGCCGACGATGAATTTCTGCAGATTGCCGCCCGAAAGAGCCGCAGCCTCCGGATCCGGCGCGCTCTTGCGCACGTCCATCGCCTTGATGATGCGCTGGGCAGCAGTATAGATCGCGTCGTTTTTGACCATCCCGCCGGCGCCGACAAACACCTTGCCGTCGGTGGCGTGGCGCGACAGAAGCAGGTTTTCCGAAAGCTTCATGCGGGGTGCTGCGCCATGGCCGAGCCGCTCTTCCGGGACGAAGGCAGCGCCCATGAGGCGCCTGCCGGTGATGGTGAGGCCGCCGGCATCCTTGCCGCGGATGCGGACAGAGCCGGCATCCTGCTGCAGCACTTCGCCGGAGACGGCTTCGAAGAATTCGCCCTGGCCATTGCCGGCCACACCGGCAATGCCGATCACCTCACCGGCGCGGACTTCAAGATTGATGTTCCTGAGCGGGATCGAGAACGGGGTCGCCGGCTTGCGGGTGAGTGCGCGGATTTCAAGCAGCGCCGGCGCGGTCTCGATACCCTCGGCCGGCGTCCGCACCACGGCCTGCACCTCGTTGCCGACCATCATCCGCGCCAACGAAGACGCGGTTTCCTGGCGCGGATTGCAATGGCCGACCACCTTGCCGTGACGCAGCACGGTGGCGCGGTCGCAAATGCGTTTGACCTCTTCCAGCCGGTGCGAAATGTAGAGAATGGATTTTCCTTCCGAGCGCAATCGTTCGAGCGTCTCGAACAGCTTATCGGCTTCCTGCGGCGTCAGCACCGAAGTCGGCTCGTCGAGGATGATGAGCTGCGGCGTCTGCAACAGGCAGCGGATGATCTCGATACGCTGACGCTCGCCAACCGACAGATCGCCGACCAGCGATAGCGGGTCGAGCGGCAGTCCATAACTGTAAGAGAGCGCTCTCGCCTTGGCCGCGATCGTGCTTATCGGCGAGCCGTCATTCAACGACAGCGCGATGTTCTCCGCCGCCGTCAGCGCCTCGAATAGTGAAAAATGCTGGAAAACCATGCCGATGCCGAGCTTTTTTGCGGCGCCGGGGCTGGTGATCCTGACCGCCTGGCCATTCCAGAAAATCTCGCCGGAATTCGGTTCCAGCGATCCAAACAGCATTTTCACCAGTGTCGACTTGCCAGCACCGTTCTCACCAAGCAACGCGTGGATCTCGCCCCTGGCGATGTTGAGGTCGACATGGTCGCACGCCGTCAGCGTGCCGAATATCTTGGTAAGGCCACGAACCTCCAGCAGGTTTGCGCCGTCCTGATCTGCACTCACAGTGCCTCCATCTGGTTTGCCAGACATGTTCTGTGTTCCCGCTAACATGGTATGCGCGGCCCGCTGTCGCCGGTAAGCGCCTCGCGACTTGAAAGAGCTTCAAGAATTTCAGCGGAAACTCAAGCGGTAAAGAGCAGTTCGCAAGAACCGCGGCGTCGGCGGGCCGAAAAACTGCGGGCGTTCAAGGGATAAGTATCGTTGTCCCGGTCGTCCTGCGTCCTTCGAGATCGGAATGCGCCTTGCCGGCATCACTGAGCGCGTAACGCTGATTGATCCTGATCTTGACGGCACTGCTGAGCACCACATCGAATAATGCGGCGGCGGAAGCCTCGAGGTCTTCGCGCTTGGCATTATAGACGAACAGCGTCGGCCGCGTTGCGAACAACGAGCCCTTCTGCGCCAGCAATGAGATGCTGAAGGGCGGGATCGGCCCAGACGATTGACCGAAGCTGACGAACGTGCCGAGCGGCCGCAGGCAATCGAGCGAGGCTGGAAATGTGTCGTTGCCGACCGAATCATAGACGACGTCGCATTTCTTGCCACCGGTGATGGCGGCAACGCCGGCGACGAAATCCTGCTCGCGATAGTTGATGACGTGGTCGAAGCCATGCGCCTTGGCGAGCTCGATCTTGTCGGTCGAACTTGCGGTGCCGATCACCGTCGCACCGAGATGCTTGGCCCATTGGCCGAGGATCAGCCCAACACCGCCGGCCGCCGCATGAAACAGGATCGTGTCGCCGGCTTTCACTTTGAAGGTACGGCGCAACAGATACTCGGCGGTCATGCCCTTCAGCATCATCGCCGCGGCCTGATCGTCGCCGATGCCGTCAGGCACTTTCACCACGCGATCGGCGGCGATCACGCGCCGCTCCGCATAGGCGCCGGTGGTCACGGCATAGGCGACGCGATCTCCGGGCTTCAGCCAGTCGATTTCTGCGCCGACCTCCAAAACCACGCCGGCCGCCTCGCCGCCGGGAATCAGCGGGAACCCACTGGGTAGCGGATAAAGGCCCGAGCGATAATAGACGTCGATGAAATTGAGACCGATGGCGGTGTGCTTGACCAGGATCTGTCCCGAGGCCGGCTGCCCGGGATCGGCATCCTCATAGGTCAGGACCTCCGGACCGCCATGGGCATGGATGCGGATCGCTTTGGACATTTTTTGGCTCTCTTGGGATCAGGCTTTTTTGTCATCCGGCTTGGCGCCGAGATTTGGAAAGAACTGCATGATAGCGCCGATGCAAGCGAGGTAAAGCCCGGTGACCGTAATCCCAATTTTGATGAAAACGCTCACCTGCTCGCCCAGCACGCCGATCTGGTCGTAGAAGGAGGCAAGTGCGGCCTGCGCCAGCGCCAGCGCGCCAAAAGCGCACCAAAGCAGTGTCATGCCGAGATTGATGCGCCGCAGCCGCTTCACCCGCACCGGATGGATGAAATGGATCGGCACGAAGGTGAGGATGCCCGCCACCACGACCACGGCGAAGGAAACCCATTGTCCCGGTTCGATGACGAACAGCGTGAACACCACCATGTTCCAGACGACAGGAAAGCCCTTGAAGAAATTCTCCTTCGTTTTCATGCCGGTATCGGCATAGTAGATGGCGCTCGACACCACGATGATCGCCGCCGACAGGAAAGAGAGGCGCTCGCCCATGAAGCCGCGCTGATAGAGCGCGAAGGCCGGGATCAGCACGTAGGTCACGTAGTCGATGATGTTGTCGAGGAGTTCGCCCGACCATGTCGGCAGGATTTCCTTGACATCGAGCTTCCTGGCGATCGGCCCGTCGATGCCGTCGACGAACAGCGCCAGGCCCAGCCACCAGAACATCGCCGTCCAGCGCTGCTCGCTCGCTGCCACCAGCGACAGGAACGCCAGGAACGAGCCCGACGCGGTCAAAAGATGGACCGAGAACGCCCGCGCCTGCGGCCATGTGACTTTCTTCTTCGGCCGCGGAATCCGGTCGGCGATTTTCCTGGCCGTCGTCTTCTTGCTCACGGGCCCCGCCAGTCCAGCTTGCAGATTTCGGCCGAACGGCCGGCAAAGTTCCAGTTGCGGCCAAAGGCCCGCATTTTGCTCTTTTCGGATTTGGCGACGATGATTTCCGGTGCGATCCAGTATTCCGAATTGCTGACGACCGTATCCTTGTCACGGTCCTTGCCGACGATCGGCGTCACCGCACCATCGATGATCTTCGGTATCTGGAAGATGCGCGTTTTCTCACGCATCTCGTAGGTGATCGGCACCTGCTCGACGCCGAGGAACTTTCCGACCAGGATGGAGAGCAGCGATGTGGTTCCGCCGGCCTTGCCGGTGAAGATCTTCGTCAGTGCCTTCACAGCGTAAACCGAAGCGCGCTTGTCGATGAACAAGCCGGCAGTCCAGTTGCCACGGCTCATATAGCCGGGGATTTCCATGACCAGCCCAAGATTGAGACCGGACAGGTCGACCTCGCCGAAATGGCCGGCATCGATGCGGAATCCGGCCCAGGTCTGGCAATAGCCTTCTGTTGGCGGATGACTGCCGAGCGACAGCACGCAAGGGCAAAAAACCGTGCAATTGCAGGAGAGGACGAGCTCTCCCTTCATTGCCCAGCCTTCATCTGTCATCGAATTATCTCCCCCTCATGTCGAGACTACTAGCAGCGCGGCTGCCCAGACAAGCAGTATTGCACCGGCCAGCCGCGTGAGCAGATTGCCTGCCGTCTGTTTTTCGACCAGGGTGAACAGGCCGATCAGCGCCATCCAGAACACGTTCATCACACCGACGGCAAACATCACCAGCATCAGTGCCCAGCAGCATCCAAGGCACCATAGGCCCTGCTCCATGCCGAGCCGGAAAATGCGAATGGGCTTGGCGCTCCAGTTGGCGAACAGGACCGAGAACGGATTTCTGCACTTCTCCAGACAGGCTTCCTTCAACCAGCTGAACTGATAGAGACCGGCGATCGACAGCGCGGCTGCTCCGGCAATTCCAACCGCCGGATCGAGCATCTGCCCGGATGACGCGAATGCATGGACTGCCAGCGTCAGGGCTGCGAACGTTGCCGAGGCGGCAAGCCAGACGCTCAAATATCCAGCGACCAGGACCAGCGGATGGACGACCGGTTCCCTCTTGATCCGGGCGGTATCTGCGATCTCGCAATAGGTGCGGATCATCGGCGCCGCGGAGGGCAGCATGGTCGCGATGGCCATCAACAACCACATCGCGGTGAGTGCCCCGCCTTGCGCACCTATGCTTGCGCGAAGCGGCGCAGGCGCAAGGCAGAGGGCGGAGAAACGCGCAAGGAAATCCGGCAGCGGCAGTTGCGGCAGGTATTCCAGCATGGTGTCGCCGGGTGCATCGGCGCCCGGGAGCCGGCTTACGGCACCACGAATCGCCATCGCGCCGAGAAGGAGCCAGGCAAGGGCGATGCCCATGCCAGCAACAACGCTCACCATCAGTCGAGGGCTGCGCGCAACCCTCGCCATCGCGCGGCCGGTACGGTCGAGGTGGCTGAAATCGTCTTGTTGGCCGGTCATGGCAACCGAATGGGCCGAATCGCCGCGTTGATCAAGACGCATCACCTGACCTATATGGACCAACAGGTCGGATAGGCCTCACCTCGCAATCCGGAAGCCGAATTTGGACCATCGGGAAACAGCACGGATACTGGTTGCCGGCAGCGGCCCGGCGGGGCTGATCGCGGCGCTTGGCTTTGCCGACGCCGGCTTTCCCGTGACGCTGGTAGGGCCTGAGGCAGCCGGCCCCGATGGCCGGACGACAGCCTTGATGAACCCTGCCCTGAAGATGTTCGAGCGGCTTGGGGTCCTCGACGGCCTCAGGCCACACGCAGCGCCGCTCAAGGTGATGCGCATCGTCGATGCAACCAGCCGGCTGATCCGCAGCCCGACAGTGACCTTTCGCGCCAGCGAGATCGACGAAGAGCAATTCGGGCTGAACTCGCCCAACGGTGTCCTCAGCCGCATGCTAGCCGAGGCTGTCGGCGCGCATTCGGGCATCGAGTGGCGAAAGTCGATGGTGGAGGCATGGCGCCTCGATGCCGACCATGCCCATGCCTTTCTCGCCGACGGCAGCGAGGTTGAGGCGTCGTTGGCGGTTGCCGCCGATGGCCGCCAGTCGCCGGCCCGCGAGGCAGCCGGTATCCGGACATCGGTCCGATCCTATCCGCAAGCGGCGCTGGTGCTCAATTTCGGTCACCGCAGCGACCATGCCTTTACCTCGACCGAATTCCACACCGAGACCGGTCCGTTCACACAGGTTCCCCTGCCCGGCAACCGGTCCAGCCTTGTCTGGGTGCTCGAACCGGATATCGCCAAGGACCTTGCAGCACTCGACGACGCCGAGCTTTCGACGCGGGTCGAACAGCGGATGCAATCGATGCTGGGCCGTGTGTCGGTGGAACCCGGGCGGCAGGTCTATCCGCTTTCAGCGGTGAGCCCATGGCGATTTGCACAGCACCGCGTGGCCCTTGTCGGCGAAGCCGCCCATGTGTTTCCGCCGATCGGCGCGCAAGGCCTCAATCTCGGCATCAGGGATATCGAAGACCTGATTGGAATCGTTCGGGAAAATTCCTCCGATCCAGGCGCCGCGAAGGCACTTGCCGCCTATGATTTCAAGCGGCGGCCGGACATTCTGGCGCGCAGCAGCGCGGTCAAGCTGCTCAACATGTCGTTGCTTTCCGACATGCTGCCGGCCCAGCTGGCGCGTAGCGCCGGTCTTGGCGTGCTTGAGGGGTTTGCGCCGCTGCGCGCGTTTTTCATGCGCGAGGGTCTTCGACCTGGCAGCGGTTTTGCAGCATTTTTTGGTGGATTGCGAAACCCGGCTGGGCGATAGCGATCTTGGGCACCGCCCTTGATCCGCGTGCTGCAAGCTCAACCCGGCATCATGCGCTTCGGGATTGAATTGACGCGGCGTCTGCGCCAAATAACGAAGATGTCGACCGCAAGGTCTAGGCCAATCTTTGTCGGCCCGATGCGTAAGAGTCTAAAGTCTTGGAGCGTTCCTTGCGTGTTCCAGGATGCGTGGCGTTCAGGAAGTTAAAGTGGTGAGTGCGATGAAGACAGCCAAATTCTCGATCGGACAGGTGGTTCGCCACCGGCTGTTTCCGTTCCGCGGCGTCATTTTCGACGTCGATCCGCAATTCGCCAATACCGACGAATGGTACGAGGCGATCCCCGCTGACGTGCGGCCGCGCAAGGACCAGCCTTTCTATCATCTGCTCGCCGAGAATTCGGAAACGGAATACATCGCCTATGTGTCCGAGCAGAATTTGCTTGAGGACCGGTCGGGCGAACCGGTCCGGCATCCGCAGATCGGTGAGATGTTCGATAAGAAGTCGGACGGGCGCTACGAGCCGAAGCACCAATCGAGACATTGAGTTAGCTGGGACTGGGCTGGGACTTGGCCGGCTTGACACATGGCTGGACCCGACAATCGGCCGGTTCAAACGAAAAAAGCGGGGCATGAACCCCGCTTTTTGTTGGTTTGAAAACCCGTCGATCAGTTGGCGGCCTTCGCCTTGTCCTGCTCTTCCTTGAGCTTCTTGGCAAAATCCTGATTGTTCTTGGCGACGAACTCCTGGAGCTTCTTCTGCCGGTCCTCGATGTCCGACTGCTGCAGCGGCGGGCCGTCGAAGGCGCCGCTGAAGCCGGTCAGCGCAATCTTGATCGGGTTCGGCTGGTTCTGGAAATTGACCGAGGTGAGCGTCAGCGCCGATCCCTTCTTGAAGGATGCGACGAGTTGGTCGGTCAGCGGCACTTCCGCCACGCAGCGGTCCGGGAAGCAGATCACATAGTCGAGCTTCTGCGCCTTGCCGGCGTCGATCTGGAGGCCGATGCCGGGAGGAACCAGACGGCCGGTCGGAACCGTCACCTGGAACACTTTGCGGTTCACCTTGCCCTTCAATTCGATCAGGCTGACTCCGGTGATGAGCTGGCCGTTGCCGGCAGTAGTGATGTTCTGGACGTTGCAGATGTCGACGTCTTCCTGCTTGGTGCAGGCCTTGAACCAGCCTTGCGGAATCTGCTGTTGCTGCTGCGCGGAAGCAGCGGGGAGCCCGGCGCCGAGAAAGCCGACCACACCAGCGGCCATGACCGACAGGCGGTACGCGTTGCTGTTCAGGCTCGTCATGTCGTGCATTCCTCTCAAATGATCCCGGAACCGGCTTTTCGCGCCGTGTGGTCCAGCTACCTGTTGCCGAAATGAGGCAACAGAATGACTTCGGACGGCGTGTTACACTGCAAGCGATGCCGAATCCAGCCCGGGCCTTGCGAATCTTAGCCGAGGGATTGGGTCAAGGGGTTGGCCGGTGCACGACCGGCTCATGTATGCTGCGCGTCGAATCGGGAAGGAGACGGTCATGGGCCGCGTTGTCGTTTGGCTGATCGCCACAATGTTGTTTGTCGGCCTTTCCCTGCAGTCGGCCCTGTCGGAACCGAAGCACGCGCTTGCCATGCAGGACGGTCCGGCGCTGCCGGCCGACTATGATCATTTCAACTACGTCAATCCCGGCGCGCCGAAAGGCGGCAGCATTACCTATTGCGTCGGCGGCAGCTTCGACAATCTCAATCCGTTCATCCTGAGAAGTCTGCGCACCACCGCGCGCGGCATGATGGATCAAGCTTTTGGCAATCTTGTCTTCGAGCCGTTGATGCAGCGCAACTACGACGAGGCCTTCAGTCTCTACGGCCTGCTCGCCGATACCGCCGACATGGATCCCGAGCGCAAGAGCATCGAATTCCACCTCGATCCCAACGCCAAATGGTCGGACGGCGAGCCGGTGACGCCGGAAGACGTGTTGTTTACCTATGACGTCTTCACCGAGAAGGGCCGCCCACCTTACAGCCAGCGAATGAAAGCGATTGCCAAGCTCGAAAAGACCGGCGACCGCAGTGTGCGCTTCACCTTCAACGACAAGGCCGACCGCGAATTTCCTTTGATCATTGCGCTGACGCCGATCATCCCGAAACACGCCTTCAACAAGGACACCTTCGAAAGGACGACGCTAAAGCCGGTGATCGGCAGCGGGCCTTACACGGTGGCGCAAGTCGTGCCCGGTCAGCGCATCGTGTTCAAGCGCAATCCGGACTATTGGGGCAAGGACGTGCCGTCCAAGCGCGGCTTCGACAATTACGACCAGATCACCATCGAATATTTCCTCAACGCCAACGCCAAGCAGGAAGCGTTCAAGAAAGGCATCTGCGCCATCGACGACGACAGCGACCCGGTCAAACGCGAGCGCGATCTCGATTTTCCGGCCTTCCACAGGGGCGAGGTCATCGCCGAAACTTTCGATACCGGCATTCCGCCGGTGGTCAACGGTTTCCTGTTCAACACGCGGCTGCCGAAATTTTCCAATCCGGTCGTGCGGCGCGCGCTCGGCATGCTCTACGATTTCGAATGGGCCAACAAGAATCTGTTCGGCGGCAAATACACGCGCACGATGAGCTTTTGGCAGAATTCCGAGCTGTCCGCGCTCGGCCACCCGGCCAGCGAAAAGGAAAAGGCCCTGCTGGCCCCCTACCCCGGCCGCGTGCCCGCAGATGTCATGGACGGCACCTACAGGCCGCCCGTTACCGACGGCTCCGGCCAGGACCGCAAGGTGCTGAAGGCGGCATTCGAGCTGCTGAAGAGTGCGGGCTATACGGTGCAGGACGGCGCGATGCTCGATCCCGAGGGAAAGCCGTTCGGTTTCGAGATCCTGACCGCCTCGCAGGACGAAGAGCGACTTGCCGCTATCTATCAGCGCACCCTTGAGAAGCTCGGCATCGATGTCGGCATCCGCAGCCTCGATGGTGACCAGATCCAGTCGCGCAAGCAGCGTTTCGATTTCGAGGTGCTGGTCGGCTCGACCGGTTTCAACAACTCGCTGTCGCCCGGTATCGAGCAAACCGGGCGCTGGGGATCCGCTGCCGCCAAGGCCGAAGGATCGTTCAACCTCGCCGGCGTCGCCGATCCGGCGGTGGATGGGGCGATCGAGGCGATGCTGAGAGCTCGTTCGAAGGAGGACTATGTCGCCGCCGTCCGCGTTCTCGACCGGCTGCTGATCTCCGGCAACTACATGGTGCCGACGCAGCACAACAACCAGCAATGGCTCGCTTATTGGAACTATCTGGAACACCCGCAAAAGACGCCCATATACGGTTATCAGTTGCCGACCTGGTGGCGCAAACCGAAGTGACCTCTTCAGAACAGGAGATCAAGATGAACGACGAGAACTCGATTACCGTCGATGTGGTCTCCGACGTCGTGTGCCCCTGGTGCTTTATCGGCCAGAAACGGCTCGACAAGGCGATTGCCGCCGTCGATATCGACGTTCACATACGTTGGCGGCCCTTCCAGCTCGACCCGACGATTCCGCCCGAAGGCAAGAACCGCCGCGACTACATGGTGGCGAAATTCGGCAGCGAGCAACGCATCCGCGAAATCCATGCCCGGATCGAGCCGTTGGGCGAGGCTGAAGGGATTTCCTTTGCCTTTGACGCCATCAAGGTCGCGCCCAATACGCTGGATGCGCACCGGCTCATTCGCTGGGCCGGGACGGCCGGCGAGGCCATTCAGAACCGGGTGGTGCGCCGGCTGTTCCAGCTGAATTTCGAGGAAGGCGCCAATCTCGGCGATCATGCCGTGCTGATCGAAGCCGCCCGCGAGGCCGGCATGGATGCGTCCGTGGTCGAAACGCTTCTGCCGACCGACGCCGATGTCGAGGCGGTGCGCACCGAAATCGCCACCGCTTCGCGCATGGGCATATCGGGTGTGCCGTGCTTTCTGCTTGAAGGCAAATATGCGGTGATGGGAGCCCAGGACGCCGATACGCTTGCCGATGCGCTCCGCCAGGTCGCCGCGGCCAAGGCACGCGGCGAACTGGAAACGGCGAACTGAGCCGGACTATTTCACCGTCACCTTGGCCTTGCTGACGAAAAAGCCATGGCCATGCTTGCCGGTGCAGGTCAATCCCTTGGTGGATGACTGGCAGAAAAACGGCCCCTTGCTCCAGCTATTGCCATAAGCCAGTTTGGCGACGTCGCCGCAGCAGCCTTGCTCGCCAGGATTCTTGATCAGCGTCGCCGGACCTTTCGGGCCGAGGATGATGGTGACGTAGCTGGGCTCGACGCGCGAACAGCTCAGTTCCGGTCCGCCATCCTGCGGCTCGTAGGTGCTGGTGCCGCCCTTCGGCGTGTAGATGCAGCCGATATTGCCGGACGGCGTGTTGAACTCGACCTGCCCTTCAGCACTTGCCGGGATGGCCTGGCTGCCGGCATGTGTTTGCGGCAGCCAGGTAAATGTTGCGAGCGTCGCGGCTAGTAGTATTCGTGCAAGCATAAAGGACTCCCCCCAGTTCAAACCCGAACGCACCCGGCAGGTTCGATCCGCAGCACATCATTGTCAAACTCAGTTTGTGCGCGCTCTAAATAAGCACGATCTAATAGTTCTGGTTCGCGTCATGGACTGTGCCGGCAAGGCTTGGCCGCGGCAAGGTATCGACAAGACGGTTCAACCCACGAATCACAGTCACTTTCTGGCCGCCGACGAGGTTGGACATGGTCGTAAAATGCACGCTGAAGGCAGAACAGTTCGCGTACCCAGGCCGGTTCAAGGTGTGAAGATCGGCCGCTGGCCACGCCCTTGTGTTCACAAAGCTGTGCGAACGGCTTCCCTGAGGGAAGGTGTTTAATTCACCCGCGCAGGCTGGCAATCCTTTGAAATTGCGGACGTAATCCGCCTCTCGACATGTGATGGCATGGCGCCGTGATCATTCATTCTGTTGCTCGACGGCAACGGCCGGCGAGCCAATCCACCTGCGGCTGGAGAAAAGCTAATGGAAAATGATCAATTGGTGTTACTGTGCGTAACAAAAGAAAAATCGTTTGGGCGGGATAGTGATTCGGGTCGATAGACCAACGCGACATTCAATATCGGAAAAATGGCTCCGCGGTGCCGCAAGGCCGTCGCCCCTGACGCCCGTATCGTCGATGCGCAGCTTCTGGGGACTGATGCGAGCCTACTGGTTCTCGGACCGGTGGATGGAAGCGTGGACGCTGACCCTGGTGATCGCGCTGCTCACCGCGCTCTCCAGCAAGTCAGGCGTTTGGTTTGCCGTAGCGTCCGGAGAGCTGGTCAACTCGATCGCCTTTTTCCACGATGCCGCAAACACCACCCCGCTTCAGACACTGCTGACCAATGCCGGGATACTTGTCCTTCTGGTCGTGCTCAAGGATGCGGGTTTTACCGGTATCCGCAGCCTGGTATCCGCAACGTTGCATCGCAAATGGCGCGGCTGGCTGGACAGCCAGTTCAACGAAGCCCTGCTTGACGCCAATCACACGCATTTCCACGCTCAGCATGGCTCGTCAGGCGCCGCCGCTCCCGACAATATCGACCAGCGCATCCAAGAATCGATCAAGGATATGACGGGCGGAGCCATCGGCCTCGCCATGGGGGTTCTGGCCGTTGCCACTTCATTGTATTTCGTCGGCCAGCAACTGCTTGCACACTCCGCAGAGGTCAAAGGGCTGGAATTCCTTGGCAGCTATGGCAGCGCCGTCCTCGCCTTTCTGGCGGTCGCCACCTACGTGCCGTTGAACACCTGGATCGCGGTCAAGCTGGGCAGGCTGCTGGAACGGCTCAACGTTAGAATGCAGCAGGCCGAAGGCAGCTATCGCGGCGAGCTGATCACGTTCCTGCGCCGCAGTTTTCACGTCGCCGCATCGCAGGGCGAGGATGTGCAGAAGACAGTGCACAGCCAGCGCTATGTCGACATTGACCGCACATGGGCGCGGCTGAACATCGTCAACACCGGCTACAATTCGTTCGAGCTGATCTACAATTTCATCGGTGCCCGCATCGTGGCCTACGGGCCAGGCCTTGTTCCCTTCATCCACAACGGTTTCGATCTCAAGGGCTACATAACCGGCTCCGAGATGGTCAACTCGCTGATCAGCCAATGTTCATGGTTCATACATGTTATGCCTGCCATAGCCGCGGTGCGAGCCAACAGCCAGCGCGTCACAGAACTCGCAAACGCCATCGAAAACGTCCAGCACCCGCAGGAATTCTACAGCCTGACCGGCCGCTCCGAGTTTCGCTACGACCGCCAGAACCCGGTGTTCGGCCTGACCATCCAGAAGCTCGAGCTGGCGCATCAGGGCGAGGACGCATCACCGTTCCTGAGCGCCGCGAATTTGCGCTTCCGGCGCGGCGAGTGGACGTTCCTGAAGGGCGAATCAGGTTGCGGCAAGACCTCGCTGATCAAGGCGATCAACGGCCTGTGGCCCTATGGCCGCGGCACCATTGTCTTCCCGGAAGGGGTCAAGAGTTTCTACGCCGCCCAGGAAGTCAAGCTGCAGCAGGTCTCGCTGAAGCAACTGGTCTGCCTGCCCGGTTCCGAGCATGATTACGCCGACCTGCAGGTCGCATCCGCCCTGCACAAGGCCGGCCTCGGCGATTTCATCGAGCATTTGGCCGATGAGAGCCGTGAAGGAAAGATCTGGGATCAGGTTCTCTCGGGTGGGCAGAAACAGAAGCTGGTTGTCGCCCGCATCGTGCTGCAGCAGCCGGGATTGCTGTTCCTCGATGAAGCCACCGGCGCGCTCGATCCCGATGGAAAGATCGCCTTCCATCAGGCGATCAAGGACAATTGCCCCGACGCAACCGTGATCTCGATCATGCACGAGGCGGCGCCGCCGAGATCGCTCGCGGGCACCGAATTCTACCACAGCGTGGTTGCCATCGCCGACGGCGTCGCCACCAAGAAGCCGCTGGTTCCGAGCTTGCCGGTCGAGCTCACCACCATCCTCACGCAGCCAACGCGGCCGGCCGAGGACAAATGGCTGCGCTTTCCCCGCCGGCTGAAGCAGAGATAGCCGCGGCGCCACTGTCGTTGCCGGCATCCCCAGGCCAGCCTGCCACGTAGCCCGATCACAGTCTCGCGATCCAGCCGGTCTGCTGCTGTTTTCAGCTGCTCTTGCGATTGACTCGGCAAGGCGCGCTCCTATGTTCCGCCGGCTTGCAGAATCTCACCCGAACCCGCGAGCAGAAAGGTCACCGCGCCATGCTTGGCGACAGTCACAGTCGAACGCAACCGCCGTCCGCTTGACGTGACCTGACCGGCTCACGTCCTGCCGGACGGCAAGGAGTGAGCCATGAACGAATTTTCCCCTGTCGCGGGCGGCGATGCCATCGCCATCGCCCGCGTGCTTGCCAACGAACACGTCGCCGACATCGTCGAGGCCCTGAACCGGGAGCCCCGCGAGACGGCATCGGAGCTGCTCTGCGAAGTGCCGTTCGAGCGGCTGGTCGAGATCTTCGACCAGCCTGAACTCGACGGCGCATCCGAACTCGTCGAGGCGCTACCCCGCATCAAGGCAGGCAGACTGCTTGCCGCCATGTCGGTCGACCGCGCCGCCGACATACTGCGCGATCTGAACGAACCGGCTCGTTCCGAATTACTCGGCGGCCTCGCGCCGCCGTTGCGCGCGACGCTGCTTGCCATTCTCGGCTACCCCGAGGGCAGCGCCGCCTCGCTCATGACGACCGAATATGTCAGCGTGCCCTCGGACTGGAGCGTGGCCCGCACGCTGGATTACATCCGCAAGGTGGAGCGGACGCGCGAAACCGTCTACGCGATCTACATCGTCGATCCGCAAACGCATGTCCTGTTGCGCTCGACCAGCCTGCGCCGTCTGATCGCAGGTGAGCCCGACGAGTTGATCATGGCAATCGCGCCGGATCGCGCACCTGTCACCGTTTCGCCGCTGACCGACAGCGGGAAGGTCGCCCAACTGATCTCCAAATATGATTTGCTCGCCGTTCCGGTCGTGGACAACGGCAAACTCCTCGGCATCGTCACCATCGACGATATCATCGACACGATGATCGAAGAAACGACGGAGGACGTGCATCGTTTCGGCGGCATGGAAGCTCTGGACGAGCCCTACATGAAGATGAGCTTTCCGGCGATGATCCAGAAGCGCGCCGGTTGGCTATGCGCGCTGTTCGTCAGTGAGATGCTGACCGCCAATGCGATGCAGAGCTACGAGGGCGAGCTGGAAAAGGCGATCGTGCTGACCCTGTTCATTCCATTGATCATGAGCTCCGGCGGCAATTCCGGTTCGCAGGCGACCTCGCTCGTCATCCGGGCGCTGGCGCTGCGCGAGATCGGCCTTGGCGACTGGTGGCGGGTGGCCCTGCGCGAGCTGCCCACCGGCCTGGTGCTTGGCTCGATCCTTGGCGTAGTCGGCGTCTGCCGCATCGCGCTCTGGCAGTATCTCGGCTTCTACGACTACGGCCCGCACTGGCCGCTGATCGCCATGACGATCGGCGCCACGCTAGTCGGCATCGTCACCTTCGGCTCGCTGTCGGGATCGATGCTGCCGTTCGCCCTGAAGCGCATCGGCTTCGACCCGGCCAGCGCGTCGGCTCCGTTCGTCGCCACGCTGGTCGATGTCGCCGGGCTGGTGATTTATTTTTCGGTGGCGTTGGTGATCCTGCGCGGAACGCTGCTGTAAAAAAACTCACGCGCTTCCATCGCGGCAATCTCGTTGCCGCGATGGGTTCTTGTCGCGTCAGACGCGCTCACCATCTCTCACCCGGTAAGTCGGCTTGTACATGGTGACGAGTTCTTCCGCCGCGGTCGGATGCACCGCCATGGTACGATCGAAATCATCCTTGGTCAGCCCGGCCTTCAGCGGTATGCCGAGAAGCTGCGCCATTTCGCCGGCATCCGGCCCGAGGATATGGGCGCCGAGGACTCTTTTCGAGGCGCTGTCGACGACCAGCTTCATCAGCATCTTTTCGTCGCGGCCGGAAAGCGTATGCCGCATCGGCCGGAAGGTGGCGCGGTAGATTTCGAGATCCGAAAAGCGTTTTGCCGCCTCATCCTCCGACAGGCCGACCGTGCCGATCTCGGGCTGCGAAAAGACCGCGGTAGCGATCGTGTCGTGGTCGGGCGCCGTCGGATTGTCCTTGAAGGCGGTCTCGACGAAGCACATCGCCTCGTGGATTGCCACCGGCGTCAATTGCACGCGGTGGGTGACGTCACCGATCGCCCAGATGTTGTCGATATTGGTGCGGGAGTATTCGTTGACGTGGATTGCCCCGGTCTTGGTCATCTCGATGCCGACGCCCTCCAGGCCCATGTTCTCGGTGTTGGGAATGCGGCCGATGGCGAGCATGACCTGGTCGACCGTCAGCACGGTGCCGCCGGTGACAAGCGCGTCGAGCCGGCCGTCGGGCCGCTTCCTAACCCACTCAGACACCGCGTGGCAGAGGATTTTTATCCCCTTCTTTTCCATCGTTTCGTGCAGCATGCGTCTGAGGTCCATGTCGAAGCGGCTGAGGATCTCCTTGCCGCGGTAGACCAGCGTGGTGTCGACGCCAAGGCCATGAAAGATGTTGGCGAATTCGACCGCGATATAGCCGCCGCCCTCGATCATGATCGCCTTCGGCAGTTCCTTGAGGTCGAAGGCTTCGTTGGAGAAGATGCAGTGCTCATGGCCGGGCAATGCGGGATGCGGTGCCGGGCGCCCGCCGGTAGCGATCAGGATCTGGTCGGCGGTAACGGTGCGATCCTCACCGAGAAGATGCACCACATGCGGATCGACCAGCACGGCGCGCGAGTGAAAGACTTCGCCGCCGGCGCCCTGCACATTGTTCTGGTAGATGGCCTCCAGCCGGCTGATTTCGCGGTCCTTGTTGGCGACCAGCGTCGGCCAGTCGAAACGCGCCTCAGGCACCGTCCAGCCATAGCCGGCGGCGTCGGCGAAATGCTCGGGGAATTGCGAGGCGTAGACATAGAGCTTTTTCGGCACGCAGCCGCGGATCACGCAGGTGCCGCCATAGCGGTATTCCTCGGCGATGCCGACCCGCTTGCCGAGTGCTGCCGCGACGCGCGCCGCCCTCACCCCGCCGGAGCCGCCGCCGATGACGAAAAGATCGTAGTCGTAACCGGCCATGGCTGAGCTCCTGCCCCTCAAACAACGAGACAGGTAGGCTGCCAGCCACCAAAAGAAAAGCCCGGACTCACCGGGCTTTCTGGTCTAGTGGCGGTCAGGCCGCTCGGAAGTCCGCGATCAATTCGGTGTGGCGTCCGCGGGAGCTGCGCCATCGGCCGGAGCGGTACCGTCGGCAGGTGCAGCCGGCGCCTTGGCATTCGCCGCTGCACCCAGGGTCTCGCCGACCTGCTGGGCGAGATCGCGAGCCAGGCCGTTCTGCCAGATTTCGGCAGCCTTCACCAGCTCGCGCGTCACGATCGGGCCGTTGTCGAGCAGCTTCTTGCCGGCATCGGAATTGTAGAAGGCGGCGATTTCAGTGAGTTCCTTTTCCGAGAAGACTTTTGCATAGGCGAGCGCTGCTTCCTTTTCCAGGTCGGCGCGGCGCGATGCCAAGCCCATTGCCTTCTCGTTGATGGTCTTGGCGATCAGTTCCTGCATGTCCGGGTTCTTCTGGATCAGCTGCTGCTCGAGCGCCGCCGCCGCTTGCGGCAGGATGTTGTCGAACGTATCCGTCGCATGGATCGCCGCGACCGCGGCGCGCGCCGCCTTCAGATGGGCGTCGGTGACGTCCTGCGAGAATGCCGGCGACGAAAACGCGAAAACGGCCGAGGCCGCCAGAATGGCAAAAAAGCGGCCAACCCGGTTATGCAACATCATGATCGGTAAAACTCCCTGATTTTCGGGCGACATGGACGGTTTGGATGCCGTCGCCGCCGGCTATGATGGCCGTTGATGCCAGCCCGATGAAAAGACCATGCTCAACCACGCCCGGAATGGCGTGGAGAGCATTCGAAAGCGCTCTTGTATCCGGAATGCGGCCAAAAGATGCATCGAGGATAAAATGGCCGCCGTCTGTAACAAATGGCTGGCTCCCCGTCATCCTCAATGTAACAGGGCCGGAAAGGCCAAGGTTTGCAGCCGTCGCGCCAACCGCAATTTCGGTGGCGCGCAGGCCAAACCGGTTGACTTCGATGGGCAGCGGAAAACGGCCGATCATCTCGACCATCTTGGAGCTGTCGGCGATGACGATCATGCGGGCGGAGGCCGCCGCGACGATCTTTTCGCGCAGCAGCGCGCCGCCGCCGCCCTTGACCAACGTCAGAGCCGGATCGATCTCGTCGGCGCCGTCGATGGTGAGGTCGAGCTCCGGCGTTTCCTCGAGCGTCGACAGCGGCACACCAAGCTCGGTGCAAAGGACGGCGGTGCGCTCCGAGGTCGGCACGCCGATGACAGTCAGGCCGGTGGCGACCTTGTCGGCGAGCAGCCGCACGAACTCATCCGCTGTCGTGCCGGTGCCGATGCCGAGCCGCATGCCATCCGTGACATGGGCAAGCGCTGCCCGCGCGGCCTCAACCTTCAATTGCCTCGCATCCATGCCGGGTCCCGCGATTTGTTCCGGCGCTCGTAGCATTTTTGCCGGGCTGGTCAAAGGACCTTGCCCGCGGTGGATAAGCCGGCTTGCCTGAACGGGCCGCAGCAGTTATCGCCTGCCGGCAATCAAATCGTCACAGGACAGGCCATGACCCGACCGATCATCGTGTTCGACCTCGACGGGACGCTGATCGACACGGCGCCGGACCTGCTCGACAGTCTCAACCACAGCCTTGCCGCCAGTCAGCTCGCGGCCGTCGACGAAGCTGGCTTCAAGCGCTTCGTCGGCCATGGCGGCCGGGTGATGATCGAGCGCGCCCACGCAGCGCAGCACAGGTCGCTGGCAGTGGAGGAGCACGACCGCCTGCTAAAGCTGTTTCTGGACCATTACACCGTTAACATCCCCGGCAAATCGCGCCCCTACCCCGGCGTCCCCGAGGCGATCGCACGGTTCGAGGCGGCCGGTTACCTGCTGGCCATCTGCACCAATAAATACGAGGCCAATTCGGTGGCGCTGATCGAGGCACTCGGCATGACCAGGCATTTCGCGGCGATCTGCGGCCAGGACAGTTTTCCGTTCCGCAAGCCAGACCCGCGCCATCTCACTCTGACCATCGCGCGCGCCGGCGGCGACCCGCATCGCGCACTGATGGTCGGTGATTCGCAGACCGACATCGACACGGCAAAGGCCGCCGGGATTCCGGTGGTGGCAGTCGATTTCGGCTACACCGACCGTCATGTGCGAGAGTTCGAACCGTCGGCGGTGATCTCGCATTTCGATTCGCTGACGCTCGATCTGGTACAAAGGCTGATGGCCGCGGCAGAAGACTGAAGCCGGCCATGGTCCAGACCGCCAGATGCCGACCGACAAGTGGTTGACTTCGCAGGCCGGCCTCCCTTATATCGCGGCGCGCTTGGCCTTCGGGCAACGAGCGGGCGATTAGCTCAGCGGGAGAGCACACCCTTCACACGGGTGGGGTCGCAGGTTCAATCCCTGCATCGCCCACCATTCTCACTCCCCGCTATTTCTCTGTCTGACCGCAATACAGCGCATCGCCGCGATAGGGCGCCATTCCAGACCCTGGAACAAACCTGCCTGGAAACGAGTTTCTGCTCATCGAAATGTGAGGGAAAGCCATGTCCAGACTTGTTTTGGCGGCCGCCGTGCTGCTTGTCGGCGGATCGGCCTTTGCCGCGGACGAAAATCCGGTGCCGCCACAGAATGCCAAGAAGCTGTCGGAAATCATCGCCAAGGTCGAGCAGCGCGACGATTTCCGCTACATCAAGGAGGTCGATTGGGACAGCGGCGCCTACACCGTCATCTATTACACGAACGACAAGGCGAAGGTCGAAATCACCTACGATCCGGTGACAGCCCAGCCGGAATAGTGCTGTCCGCCAACGGTCCGCACCGAAGCACGGCGCCTTGAGCGCCGGCTTTCCACATCCTCTTGCGCCAAGGCATCTTTGATGGCTGACTGCGCTTCTGTCATGGGGGATAGGCATGGCGACAGTAAAGCACGTATCGAAACGCGTTCTGATGATGCTCGCGGGTTATTTCATTGCGGTATTGGTCGGGCTGATCGCGGTGGCGGCGATCTATGGCGGGCTGATCTCGCTGCCGAATGCGCCGAATTATTTCGACGTCATGGGCGTCACACCCGTCGCGGTGCTGCTGTTGCCGCCGCTCGGCATGTTTATCTATTTTCTGACGATCGTGCTGACCGCCCTGCAGACGCTGATCTTCGCGCTAATTGCCGAGTTTTTCTCGCTGCGCAGTTTTTGGCTGCATATGATCTTCGGCGCCGCGGCTGCGGTGGCCGGTTTCGCCCTGATCTGGCCCAGTGTACCTGATGACACGAACCCGGAGCGCTGGGCCGATATCTGCATCATTGCCGCGGCAGGCGTTGTCGCCGGCCTAGTGTATTGGCTGATCGCCGGACGCGAAGCCGGCTTCCGTCGCCCGCTCTTTCAGCGCTAGAACCTTCTCTCAGCTAGCCGGCGAACGCACTGCTTCCGTGCTGTCGAGCGCCTGCTGCAGCCGTGTGTCACGGCCGTAGACGTCGTTGAAATATTCGACGTTGCCGGACAGGTCCGGCCATGCGGTGAAATAGGCGACATAGACCGGGATCTTGCGTGTCACGTCCTCGGTCGAATGTCCGTGCTTCAGTCGGTCCTCGATGTAGTCGACCGAGGTGCCGAGCACGGCAGCCGCCATGCCGCGCGGATCCTGCAAGCGCACGCACCCATGGCTGAGCGCGCGCATGTCGCGCTGGAAAAACGACTTCTGCGGCGTGTCGTGCATATAGATTGCGTGCTTGTTGGGGAACAATATCTTCAGCTCCCCCAGCGCATTGGCCTCGCTCGGCAGCTGGCGCACGCCGTAGGGTATCTTTGCGCCGTAGGCACCCCAATTGACCGAGGAGGAGGGAATGCGCTTGCCGCGCGCATTCACCACCTCATAGCCGGCGCGGTCGAGATAGCCCGGATCCCGGCGCAGCCGCGGCAGCATCTCGTTGACCAGGATCGACTGCGGCACGCCCCAATAGGGATGGAAGTCGACCTGCTCGATCTGATCATAGAAGAAAGCAGTCTGGTTGGTGGGCCTGCCTACGACGGCACGGGTCTTCAGCTTCTCCTCGCCATCGTCGATATAACTCGCGGTGAAAGCCGGCTGGTTGATGAAGACGCGCGGGCTGCCGAGGTCGGAAGGCAGCCAGCGCAACTCTTCGAGCGCAACCCGAACCTTCTGAATCTTGTCGGCTTTGGACGTTCCAGCCAACGATGCAACCGTACGCGGCCCGATGACACCGTCGCCTTTCATGCCGGCCCGTTTCTGCACCGCCTTGATCACCGGCACCAGCTCCGGATCGTAGACCTCGCTGGTGGCGAGCCTTGCCAGCACCTCGCCATAGGCGCCGCCCATCTCGTCATCGAGATTGCGCGCGATCTTTGTCAAAAGCTTCGGCAGCTCGGGGCTGGTCTGCCCCGGCTTCAACAGCAGATTGGGATCGACGACAACTTCATTTTCGGCGCTGGCCTGGAGCGCTTCCAGTTCGACCCGCAGCGCCTGATACTCGGCATTCTGTGGATGCCGCGATTCGAGGTAGGTGCGCACTTGCTGGGTATGGGCCAGCGTCTTCAACACCCCTTCCATGTCGAGCGGCTTCGGCGGAAAATCATAGTAGCCGGTCATGCGGTTGGGATCGACGCGGCCGCTTTGTGCGTCACGGGCGTAGCGCAGAACGCGCGCCGACAGCGCCATCTCGAAGCGGACCAGCTCTTTCAGGCGTTCATCGGCAGTGCCCGATGTGCCTGCTGCCGGAACTTCGACGGTGTAGTCGGCAGGCGTCAGGCCGTAGCTCGCGGCCTCGCCCAGCACCCGCACGGCATCCTGGGCGCGGCTGTTGGGACTGGTTCCCGTCACCCATATGAAATCCGGATTGGCTGAGTAATAGGCGATCAGCGCCTTGGCGATGTCCTTCTCGGCGTAGAGGTCATAGCCGTCGAGCCCGGCAATGGCTTCGCAGAATGCAGCCCCGGTGGCCGCCGGCTCAAACGCGGCATCCTGCGGCGTTGCCGGTTCAGGCGCTGCCGCCAGTGCCGAAAAATCGACGCGCACCAGCGGATCGCTCTTGTAGGTGTAATAGGACGGGCTGCTGATTTGCGCCGCACCACCACCGCTACCGGCCGGCACCTTTGGCTTCGGTTTGTACTTTGACGGTGGCGGCGGAAAATCACCTTTCGGCCGCCCGTGCTTGACGCTGCCGCCGAAAAGCATGTCGAAGAACCCTTGCGCTTCAGCCTGCGGCGCACCGAAGGCCAGCATTGCCGCGGCCATCGCAAATGGCAGCACGGTTGCTTTGTTTCCAAGGAGTTTCATGGATCACCCGCTCCGGTTGAACCGGATCCCGTTCCGCACCACTTCGACGGTCTCGCCCACCGCATGGCGGATGTAAGGCGTGACTATACTGATTCATACCGATTTCGTTAAGCTTCCATGAATTTCGGAACGTCTGTTGCAGAACAGTTTCACAACGTCGTAGGGCCGAAGCGGTTGCATTTCCGCTTCGGCCCCATGAAACGACGAAGAACGCGCGGCGCAGGCGTCAGGCGTTGGCGCCACCATCGATGGTGAGTGCCGCGCCGGTCACGAAGCGCCCTTCGGGGCCGGCAAGCCACGCGACCATGCCGGCGATCTCATCGGCCGTGCCGAAGCGAGGCATCGCCATCTTCTGGCGCTGATGCTCGGCGTGCGGGCCGACTGCCGGATTCATGTCGGTATCGGTCGACCCCGGATGGACGACATTGGCGGTGATGCCGCGCGGACCGAGATCGCGTGCAAAGGCCTTGGTCAGGCCAACCAAGGCAGCCTTGCTGGCCGAATAGGCGCTCAGGCCGGCATCGGTGGCACGCTCGGCCAGATTGCTGCCGATCGAGATGATCCGGCCACCCTCGCCCATATGCGCTGCTGCCGCCTTGGTGGCGACGAACGGGGCTCTGAGGTTGACCTCCATCGTCTCATCGAAGTCGGCTAGCGACAGGGCATCGACCGGAGCAGCGCGCCAGATGCCGGCGCTGTTGACGAGGATGTCGAGCCGTCCGAAGGCTTTTACTGCCTCATTGACTGCTGCCTCGATCGCGGCAGCATCGCGATTGTCGGCCTTGATGGCAAAGGCCCGACCGCCGGCCGCCTCGATTTCCCCGACCACCGCGAGCGCCCTTTTCTCGCCATTCACATAGGTGATCGCCACGCCTGCGCCGTCGGCCGCGAGCCTTCGTGCGATCGCCGCGCCGATACCGCGGCTGCCGCCGGTGACCAGGGCGGCCTTGCCGTTCAAACTCCTGGATGACATTTGCTTCTCCATTTTGTAGTGATTGATACATAAATATCTGCCAGCCTTGCTGAACCACGTCAACTGAATTATGTATCGATCAACACAGAAAGAATGCCATGCCGGAACGAGGCCGTCCCCGCACCTTCGATCGAACCGCCGCCTTGCGGCGTGCAATGGAAGTGTTTTGGGCCAAGGGTTATGAGGGCGCGTCGATAAGCGACCTGACCGCTGCAATGGGCATCAACTCACCCAGCCTCTATGCCGCCTTCGGCAGCAAGGAAGCGCTGTTCCTCGAGGCAACCGAGTTTTACACGCGGGTCGAGGGAACCGAGATCTGGTCCGCGCTGGAAAAGGCGCCGACGGCGCGCCAGGCGGTCGAGCGATTCCTGCGCCAGACGGCCAAGGCCTATTCGCAGACCGGTCGTCCGCAAGGCTGCCTGATCGCGCTCGGCGCTTTGCACCAGGATTCAAGCCGCGGCGCCATCTGCGATGATCTGCGCCGTCGCCGCGCCGAAAACCGCGAAGCCTTGCTGAGACGGCTCGAGCGTGGCGTGCTCGAGGGAGAATTGCCGGTCGATTTCGACTTCCGCACGGCCGCGACCTTCTACGCGACTGTGCAGCACGGCATGTCGATCCAGGCGCGCGACGGTGCGTCGCGTGCAGCTCTTCTGGCGACCGTGGCCGGGGCAATGGCGGCTTGGAAGGCGATGGCCGGAACCGGGGCGGCGTGACGGTCGAACCCGGCAGACAAGAACAGATATTCAGGTCACTGCAGAGACGGCTCCCGCCGCCCTGCAACGAAGCCAACGGCGCGCTCCACCACACCCTTGTCGGCGAGAATGCGGCGGTGGCCGAGCCCGTCGGCCCAGTGAAGCCGCACATGCTCACCGGCGTGCGCGTAGAGCATTGCATGATCGGCGGACACTTCGCGGTCGTCCGGCGCGTGGATCACCAGCGTCGGCAGCGGCGTGCTTGCGAGCTGGCGGTCACCGGTGAATTCGTGCAGCGGCCGGCCGGCGATGCGCTCGACCCGGTCGGCCATGGCGACCTGCGAGCGCGAGCCGACATTCAGCATGCGGCTGAAATCAGCAAAGATCGCAGGCAGGGAGCTCGGCGCGGCGATAAGCACCAGCCGCCCGGCCGCCAGTGGCGGGATGTTTCTGATCGAACCGGCGACGGCATTGGCGGCGACGGCACCACCAAAGGAATGGCCGACGATGGCGGTAAACGGGCCGAACCATTCGCCGGCAACCCGTGCCGCATCGACCGCACTGACCAGGGTAAGCCGGCGGCCCTGCGACTGGCCGTGGCCCGGCAGATCGAGCGAGACCACCTTGTAGCCGGCATCGCGATAGGCTTCGATCAGCGTGCGCATGTATTCGGTGCGCGAACGCCAGCCGTGGATGACGAGCACGGTGCCGGCAGCCGCCCTGCCCGGCTCGGGCCGGAATTCATGCACCATGACGCAGCCGGTTCTGGTCTTCAGCCGATGATGGCGCGCTTCGGTCATGAAATCGGCGGCGCGATCGATTGCGCGGCGCTCGCCTTCGCTCAGGCTCTTCTCGTGCGGCGTGCGGCAGAACAGCTCGAATGCGGCGCGCCCGGTGAGTCGCGGCGCCACATGCTCGGCCACGCCGAACGTGCCGCGGATGACCTTCAGTCCAAATGATGCCATAGTGGCGATCCATCCATTGGTTCAAGCATGAACATAATAGTTCAAACATGAACATTAAGCAAGACCTGCCCTGGGATAACCCGCGTTTTCGCAACTGGGTCGCGGTGGCGCGCGCCTGCCACGTGCTGGAACGCACCCTGGCGGTGAAGCTCGCGCCGCTCGACTTGAAGCCGGCGCAGCTCGATGTGCTGATGAACCTTTACCGCCATCCCGGCATGTCGCAGCACGATCTCGCCCGCCGCCTGCTGGTCGGCCGCTCCAATGTCACCATGCTTTTGCCGCAACTGGAGACCCGCGGCCTGCTGCGCCGCGAAGGCGACGAGAAGGACAAGCGCGTGCTGCGACTGACGCTGACCGGGGCCGGCGAGGCATTGCTGATGCAAGCGCTGAAGGTCCATATGGCGCTGATCGAGAAGGCGATGAGCCAGTCGACGCTGGAACAATGCGACATGATCGGCGAACAGATGCGTAGAGTTGCCGAGGTGTTGAAGACGGCCTGACGGCCCAGTGCTTCACCACCAAATTCCCTTACCACCAAATTCCTTCACCACATCGATTTTTTCGCGCGCTCCGGCCATTCCTTGTCGTAGACCTCGCCGTCGATGTTCTTGCGGCTGGTGATCTCGAGGATCTGTCCGGGGGTCGGCAGCGATCTCGGGTCGACATGCCTTGCCGGATTCCACAGTTCCGACCGGTGGATGGCGCGGGCGCATTGGAAATAAACCGCATCGATCTCGACGACCGCCACCGAGCGCGCCGGCTTGCCCTCGACTGCGAACGAGGCGCAGAGTTCGGGATCTATGGTGATGCGGGCGCGGCCATTGACGCGCAGCGTCGTGCCGGAACCCGGTACCAGGAACAGAAGCGCGACGCGCGGATCGCGAAGGATGTTCCTCAGCGAATCGGCACGGTTGTTGCCGCGCCGGTCCGGCATCATCAGCGTTTTCGGATCGTGGATGCGGACGAAGCCGGCGAGATCGCCGCGCGGCGAGCAGTCCAGCCCTTCCGGCCCGCAGGTTGCGAGCGCAGCAAACGGCGAAGCTTCGATGAAGGCGGCGTATTCGGGAATCAGCTGGTCGAGTTCCTTGACCACCGACGCCTCGCCGGGCAGGCCATAGAGCGCTTCGAGCTGTTCGACGCTGGTGATCATAGACATGTTTTCGTCTCCAAACCTTTGCCGGCGCTACTCCAGATGCATGACGTTTTCACGACACGATGCCCGTTTGTCGTCATCAGGAAACGGGTGTCGAGGGAACGCGAACAAGAGCAAACCGCTTACCTGCACGATCGTGCTGACGGATACGGAGAACCGAAAATGGATAAACCGCTCGACCGGCGACGCACCGCCATGGGACTTATTGAAAACATGTTCAATGTTGAAATGCGTTTCCTGCAATCAGGGTCGGAGAGCCTCGATATGCTTGCCAGCGCATTCCATGCCGAGATTGTCGTGCATGAGCCGCAGTCCCTGCCCTATGCCGGTGACTGGAACGGCCTCGACGGCATTGGCGCCCTTTTCCGCAAGATGCGGGAAATCTGGAGCGACGTGGCGGTGGAGGACCTTCAGACCGCCCAAAACGATGACATGGTGTTCATGAGTTGCACGCTTTCGCTGACATCGCGGGCCAATGGTGCAACCATCAAACAGCCGTTTGCCGAAGTCTTGCGCTTCAAGGATGACCGGCTGATCGAAGGCACGCCGTTTTATCACGACACCGGCGAGATACTGGCGATCCTGCGTTGACCGGAAGCGTCCGCGGGAACCATTCAACGATCGCGGCTCAGCCCCTTCTCTTCCAGCTCGGCGAGATAGGCGGCCCAGCGTGCGTCCTTCTCATGACCCAGCGTATGCAGGTAATTCCAGGTGAAGATGCCGGTGTCGTGGAAATCGTCGAAGGTGATGCGCACGGCATAATTGCCGACCGGCTCGATCTTCAGGATCGTGACGTTGCGCTTGCCGGGAACGGTGACGCGCTGTTCGGGCGAATGGCCCTGCACCTCGGCCGATGGCGAAGCGACGCGCAGAAGCTCGGCCGGCAATTCGAACGGCTGATGGCCCGGAAAGGTCACAGAAAGCAGCTTGCGGTCCTTCGAGACCCTGAGTTCCTTTGGCGCTGTCATGGTGGTGGATCCTGCGGAGAACCGTCCTTCCCTACGCCGCTTCGCGTCGAGGGAAAAGGCCGCATGGAAACTTCCGACATGATCTGTCGGCTGGGGAATGTTGCCGAAGATTGCGAGCTTCTATCTTGAATGGCAAGTTGGCTCGTATCACATAGCCATATATAACGAAGCCGTTCACGGCCACGGGAAGCGCATAAGCATGGATATGATCGATCCTTTCGGTCGCACGATCACCTACCTGCGCGTGTCGGTCACCGACCGCTGCGATTTTCGCTGCACCTATTGCATGGCAGAGGACATGACCTTCCTGCCAAAGAAGGACCTGCTGTCGCTGGAAGAGCTCGACCGGCTTTGCACGGTCTTCATCGAAAAGGGCGTGCGCAAGCTCCGCCTCACCGGTGGTGAGCCGCTGGTGCGCAAGAACATCATGCATCTGTTGCGCCAGCTTTCCCGGCATCTCGAGAGCGGTGCGCTGGAAGAGCTGACGCTGACCACCAACGGATCGCAGCTTTCGCGCTTTGCCGCCGAGCTCGCCGACTGCGGCGTCAAGCGCATTAACGTTTCGCTCGATATCCTCGATGCCGACAAATTCCGCCAGATCACCCGATGGGGCAATCTGGACAAGGTCATGGACGGCATCGACGCCGCGCAGGCGGCGGGGCTGAAGGTAAAACTCAACGCGGTGGCCTTGAAGGACTTCAATGACGCCGAATTGCCGGAAATGCTGCGCTGGGCGCATGGCCGTGGCATGGATCTGACGGTCATCGAAACCATGCCGATGGGCGAGATTGATGCCGATCGCACCGACCAGTATTTGCCGCTGTCGCTACTGCGTGCAGCACTCGAGCGCCAGTTCACGCTGAGCGATATTCCCTACAAGACCGGTGGCCCGGCCCGCTACGTCCATGTCGCCGAAACCGGCGGGCGGCTGGGCTTCATCACACCGATGACACATAATTTCTGCGAAAGCTGCAATCGGGTCCGGCTGACCTGTACCGGCACGCTTTATATGTGCCTCGGCCAGGAAGATGCCGCAGACCTGCGCGCACCGCTGCGTGCGTCCGAAGGCAACGAGCTGGTCGCCGACGCCATCGACGAGGCAATCGGCCGCAAGCCGAAAGGCCATGATTTCATCATCGATCGCCGCACCAACCGCCCGTCGGTGTCGCGGCACATGAGCGTCACCGGCGGCTGATTTTTCGCCGATTTCGTGCAAGATCGCCCTCGGTCATCGACTAACGTGGCATCGCATGAAGCTTTTTTCTTCTCTATCCTTGGCGTCTTTGATGGCTGTTGCGGTGACGGAAGTAGTTGCCGCGCCATTCACCTATACGAACGAGCGCTTCGGTACTGTCTGCACCTTTCCGGATGAAATCTTCACTCTTCGCCAGCCTGAGCCGGACAATGGCGATGGACAACAGTGGCTCACCGCCGATGGCGCCAGCCTGATCTGTTCGGGCATGTTCAATATCGATGATGACACCCCGAAAGCTTTCGTCTCCGCCGAGCAAGCCAGCAGGGAACCTGGCTACAAGATCACCTACAGCAAGACCAGCAAGGACTGGGCGGTGCTGTCGGGCATCAAAGGCGAGAACATCTTCTACGAACGCCGCCTGTTCGGAAAAGATGGTGTCATCCGCACGGTCTGGATCGAATACCCGCCAGCCCTGAAATCGAAATACGACCCGCTCGTCGGTGCTATCGCCGGCAGCCTCAGGGGACCGTGAGCATCCGGCCCCGTCTCGACGTGTTCGCAGCCTATTGTTTTTGCTGATGAATTACGGCTGACGTGTGTAATTGTACTGCACGGCGAGCCATTTCTTGCCGCTACCATTGGCCTGGAGGAAGTGCTGCTCGGCCACCTCGTGGTTGTCGCCATCCCTGGAAATGATGAAATCGGAGGCCGTGAACCGCCCTTCGACCTCGGGCCCGAACCCGACGAAACCAAGCGGCTCGAACAGCAGTGAAATCTTGCCGTCCTGCTCACCACCAAAACTCCAGGCGGGCATGATCCCCGCCGGGAAACGCGTGTCCATGGAAACATATTTCCAGCGGCCCTCCACCCGGTCATAGCTCAAATAAGCTATCCGCTGGAAGTCTGGGATTTTCGAGCCAGGCCCCGGACGCATCACCTCTTGCATGAAGGGGCCGATCATCGTGCGCTCGGCCACCAGCCCGGTCATCACGATCGGCTGGGCGCCGGGCGTTGGCCAGATCGTGTTGACGACGTTCCATTTGCCGACGCGGCGAGAGAGCTCATCCGCTTCGGGACCCGGCGTGGACATCCGTTCGACTGCCGACGCCGAAGCGCCGTTCTCGGCGAACGCAGGTGCAGTCGCCATGAGGATAACCGCCAGCGCAGAAGAGCATCGGAATAGCGACGAAACATGCCGCCTGCTGCCCGCGCCAAGCCTGCCTGCATTGCCTCGTGCATTCATCATGGACCACCTCCCAGATAAGATCAGAAGCCTACAATGACTAATTTGGTGAATCTTGCCGAGCAAATTTGATCTCGTCGAAAAATTTCCTGGAGCCGCAGCGTGATCGATTTGCCCTCCAAAGCCGCCCTTTTAAAACGGCACCTTTCGGCGGCACACCCAGAAAAAGTCTTGTCCGCAAACGGTTGCCGGATTTACCGCGCGCCTGTTCAGGCCTAGCCTCTGTTCTGGAGCGGTTCTTCGCTCAAGTGGGGGAATACGACATGCGCAAACTCATTCTTTCTCTCGCATTGCTCAGCCTCGCGGCTCTGCCCGCGGCGGCCCAGTCGATCGGCGGCACCTATGCCGTTGCCGGCACCAACTTCGATGGATCGTCCTATGGCGGCGACGCAACCATCACGCTGACCAGCGAGACGACCTGCACAATCCATTGGGAGACAGGCGGCTCTTCCTCGGACGGCATCTGCATGCGCAACGACGATGCGTTCTCCGCCGGCTATGTCATGGGCAAGGCGGTTGGCCTTGTCGTCTACAAGGTGCAGGAAGACGGCTCGCTGCAGGGCCTGTGGACGATTGCCGGCAAGGAAGGCAACGGCACCGAGGTACTGACGCCCAAATAAGCCCTGCCGCTCTTGCGAGGGGGATGTCACGGGCCACAGAAAGGCTGTGGCCCAGCCCTTTGACGTTGCTGTTTTGCGGGTGCCTGCTAGACGCTTGCTGCAGGACTCACCCGGTAATCGCCTTGCCTCTTTCGCCAAACCTGCGCGGCGCGTTGTTCATGATGGTGGCCATGATTGGTTTCACCCTCAACGACGCGATCACCAAATTCTCGTCGGAATCGATGAACATGGCGCAGGTCATGCTGATCCGCGGCGCCTTCGCTTCGCTTTTCGTTGGCCTGCTTGCGTGGCAACGAGGCGCGCTTGCCCGGCCAAGCTCGATGCTGCAGCCGACAGTTGCGCTGCGCGTCGTCAGCGAGGCCGGCGCCACGGTGTCGTTCCTGGTTGCTCTGGCACATCTTCCGATCGCCAATGTCTCCGCCGTGCTGCAGGCCCTGCCGCTGGCGGTGACGATGGGTGCCGCACTTGTGTTCAACGAGGGCGTCGGCTGGCGGCGCTGGCTGGCCATTGCCGTCGGTTTTGCCGGCGTGCTGATCATCGTGCGGCCGGGCTTCGAAGGGTTCAGCGTGTTTTCTCTGCTGGCGCTGGCCAGCGTCGCATGCTGCGCGGTGCGCGACCTCGCCACCAAGCGGATCCCGCAGGCAATTCCGACGTTGCTGGTGTCGACCGCCACCGCTCTTGCCATGACGGTTCTGGGCGCGGCACTGCTTTCGCCGATGGGCGGTTGGACGCCCATGACGGGGAAAAGCACGGCGTTCCTGGCGCTGGCGGCGGTGCTCGTGCTCATCGGCTACCAGTTCATCATCATGGCCATGCGGGTGGGCGATATCTCCTTCATCGCGCCGTTCCGCTACACTGCCCTGCTCTGGTCAATCCTGCTTGGCTTCACAATCTTCGGCGATATCCCCGATCTGCCGATGATCCTCGGTGCCACGATCATCATCGCCTCAGGCCTCTATGCACTCTACCGCGAACGGATCGTCGGCCGGCGAAAGACAGCCGCCGAAAGCGCTGGACCGGACATGGCGCCGGACGGCATATAGGCGACCGTGGACGACCGTCTGATTTGAAAACTTGATTTTGGTCATTGGATCTAGGCAGCAAACGATGGGCCGACCTATCGCAGGGATCATTCTGGCCGGCGGCCGGTCGAGCCGGATGGGCGGCGGCGACAAGACGCTGCTTGCGCTTGGCGACGGCACCCTGCTCGATCGTGTCGTTTCGCGCCTTGGCCCGCAGGTCGGACCGCTGGCGCTCAGCGCCAATGGCGATCCGGCACGGTTTGCCGCCACGGGGCTTCCCGTGCTTGCTGACACCGTCACGGGTTTTGCCGGGCCGCTTGCCGGGATCCTGACCGGCCTCGAATGGGCTTCCGACACGACTTGTCAGGCGCTGGTCACGGCTGCCGGCGACACGCCTTTCCTGCCCACGGATATGGTCGAGCGGCTGCTCGCGGCAGCCGATGAACGCCCCGATTCGATCGCGGTCGCCTGTTCCGGCGGCAAACGGCATCCGACGTTTGCGCTCTGGCCGCTGGGGCTCGACCAGGCCTTGCGACAATTTCTCGTAGAGGAAGACAACCGGCGCGTTTCGGCGTTCATCGACCGGCACGGTTTTGTCGAGGTGGAATTTCCCATCCTGAAATCCGGCGGGTCCGAAATCGATCCGTTCTTCAACATCAACACTCTCGACGACCTTGCCCAGGCCGCCCATCTGTTGCAGAGCATCGAGCCATGAACAGACGTATCTTCGGCATCACCGGCTGGAAGAACTCCGGCAAGACGACATTGACCGAAAAGCTGGTAGCCGAACTCGTTCGGCGCGGCTGGAAAGTGTCGACGGTAAAACACGCCCATCATGATTTCGACATCGACAAACCTGGAGCGGACAGCTTTCGCCACCGGCAGGCGGGAGCGATGGAGGTCGCGATCGTGTCGGGCAGGCGCTGGGCACTGATGCACGAATTGCGCGGCGAGGACGAGCCGACGCTGGACGCGATTCTGTCACGGCTGGCACCCTCCGACATCGTGCTGGTAGAGGGTTACAAGCGCGAGGCGCACAAGAAAATCGAGACGCGACGGCTTGAGGCCAAGGACCGGACACCGCTCTCGGCAACCGATCCACACATCGTCGCCATCGCCTCCGACTTCGCCGTTGTGGGCGAAGACCTGCCGGTCTTCGATCTCGACGACACGAATTCGATAGCCGACTTCATCGAACGCGCCACCGACCTGACGCGCTGAGAATACGGCCGAAGACAGCTTCCGGTCACTTTTTTCCCCATTCAGGCGTCTGACCCTGCGTCACTGTTTTCTGAACGCGACCTTCCCTCAAGCGACGGTTTTTGCAGTTGCTTTTTCTTGGGAAAGAATGGGAGTATCGCATCAGCGGGCGGTCAAAAGCACCGCCCACAGAGCTGTTCGGGAACGACGGCCGGGACCAACAGAGAGGACCATCATGCGTATTACACTGCGTATCGCGCTCGCCGCATCGGCTGCGCTACTGACGCTTGGCGTTGCCCAGGCCCAGGAAAAGACCTTGCGGATCGGAACGGAGGGAGCCTATCCGCCATTCAACAATCTCACCGCCGACGGCCAGCTCGTGGGCTTCGACATCGACATCGCCAAGGCGCTTTGCGACGAGATGAAGGTGAAGTGCACCTTCGTCGCGCAGGACTGGGACGGCATCATCCCGGCGCTCCAGGCTGGCAAGTTCGACGCCATCGTCGCGTCGATGTCGATCACGCCCGAGCGTGCCGAGAAGGTCGATTTCACCCACAAATATTACAATACGCCGCCGGCGATCGCCGCGCCCAAGGACACTGACATCAAGGGTGTCAGCAAGGAAGATTTGGCCGGCAAGACGATCGGTGTGCAGGCGTCCACCACGCATTTCAACTATTCGACCAAGACTTATACAGACAGCACCGTCAAGCCGTACCCGACCGCGCAGGAATACCAGCTCGATCTGGCCAATGGCCGACTCGATGCCGCCAATGACGACATTGTCGTGCTGCAGCAATGGCTGGATTCGCCGGACGGAGCCTGCTGCAAGCTGGTCGGCACAATCAAGCCGGTCATCGAAATCCACGGTCCGGGCGCCGGCATTGCCGTGCGCAAGGGCGAGACCGACCTGGTCAACCAGTTCAATGCGGCGATCGACGCCATTCGCGCAAACGGAAAGTACAAGGAAATCAACGACAAATACTTTAAATATGACGTCTATGGCGGCGAGTCCTGATTTGAAATGACAATATGAACGGCGGGAATTTCCCGCCGTTCCCATAAAGAACGCCGTATGAGGGGTGCGGCGCGGCTCTCAAAAGAGCCCCTGAAGGAGAACAGGCAGCCGGATGCAGAGCGCATTGACGCTTCTCAGTTGGGGGCCTGAAGGATGGCTCGACGATATCGCCTCCGGTGTGCTTGTCACCGTATGTCTTGCTCTGGCCACGCTGCCCTTCGGGCTGACGCTCGGCTTTTTCGTGGCGTTGGCCAAACAGTCGGAAGAGCCGTCGCTGAGACTGGCCGGGAACATCTACACCACAATTTTTCGCGGAATACCCGAGCTGCTCACCCTGTTTCTGATCTTCTTTGGCATCCCATTGATCCTGCAGTACATTGTCCGGCTGGTGAGCCCCGGCACGTCCGCCGACGTCAACAGCTTCGTCGCCGGCATGATCGCGCTGTGCTTCATTTTTTCCTCTTATTCCAGCGAGGTGTTTTTATCCGCCTTCCGCGCGATTCCAAATGGGCAATATGAGGGAGGCTATTCGGTTGGCCTGTCCAGCGGCCAGACGATGCGGCTGATCGTGCTGCCGCAGTTGATCCGCATCGCGTTGCCCGGACTTGCCAATCTCTGGCTTATCCTGCTCAAGGACACCGCCCTCGTCTCGGCGGTAGGCCTCAACGAGATCCTCCGGCAGAGCGGGGTTGCCGCTCGCGTCACCAAGCATGCCTTCCTGTTTTATGGTTTTGCCGGCCTGATTTATCTCCTGCTGGCGATCGTCTCCTCCTTCGGCATCAATGCGATCGAACGCGCCGTTGGCCGCAGCGAGGTCAAGAGATGAGCCTGGCAAGCGAAACCCTGAAGGTTGACCGGCCACCGCCGCCAGCACGCGGCTGGCCACGTCAACGCATCCTCGGCCATGTCCTGGTCGGCCTGTGGGTCGCTCTCGGCATTGGCATGATCGTCTACCTAGTCAGTGCGTGGAACCCGGAGTTCTTCCAGAAATATGCACCCGGCTACATATCCGGTCTTGGCATAACTCTGTTGCTGGTTGCCATTTCGATTGTGCTTGGTGCGATCCTGTCGGTGCCCATCGCCTATGCACGCATGTCGAAGAACCGGATTCTGTCTGGGCTCGCCTATGCCTATGTCTATTTTTTTCGCGGCACGCCGCTGTTGGCGCAGACCTTCCTGGTCTACTACGGGGTCGGCTCCTTCAGGCCGGAGCTCGAGTTGGTCGGCCTGTGGGGCTTCTTCCGCGAAGCGTTTAATTGCGCGATCTTCGCCTTTTCGCTGAATACGGCCGCCTACCAGGCCGAGATTTTGCGTGGCGCGATCCAGAGCGTACCCAGGGGCCAATGGGAAGGTGCCGCCTCGCTCGGCCTGCACAAATTGCAAATCTTGTGGAAAATTATCCTGCCGCAGGCCCTGATCGTGGCGCTTCGGCCATATGGCAACGAGATCATCCTGATGATCAAGGGCTCTGCAATCGTCGCCATCATCACGGTCTACGATTTGATGGGCATCACCCGGCTCACTTATGCGCGCACCTTCGATTTTCAGTCGTATATCTGGGCGGCGATCATCTATCTGATCATCGTCGAAACACTGCGCCACGGGGTCGAGTGGATCGAACGGCGCATCACAATCCATCTGCATCGCTGACTCCCATCGCCTTGCCTGATCCGGTAAGAAGGCCGCAAAGCAGGCTTCCAAGGGATTCGAAAACATGGCTTCGGTGGCATTTCTCGGTCTTGGCGTCATGGGTTATCCGATGGCCGGGCATCTCAAGAACAAGGGCGGTCATGATGTCACCGTCTACAATCGCACCAGGGCGAAGGCCGAGCAGTGGGTTGCCCAACATGGCGGCAGCCTTGCTGCGACGCCAGCAGAGGCGGCCGAGGGCAAGGATTTTGTCTTTTCCTGCGTCGGCAATGATGACGACCTTCGCTCGGTGACGACCGGCGCCGGAGGCGCCTTCAATTCCATGAAGAAAGGCGCCATCTTCATCGACAACACCACCGCATCGGCCGAAGTCGCGCGTGAACTGGCGCAGCAGGCGCAAGCGCTCGGGTTTTCGTTCCTCGACGCCCCGGTCTCCGGCGGTCAGGCAGGCGCCGAGAATGGCGTGCTGACCGTGATGGTCGGCGGCGAGCCAGACGCCTTCGACAGGGCGAAGCCGGTCATAGATGCTTATGCCCGCATGGTCGGGTTGATGGGACCAGCAGGGGCTGGCCAGCTCACCAAGATAATCAACCAGATCTGCATCGCCGGCCTCGTTCAGGGACTGGCCGAAGGCATCCATTTCGGCAAGCAGGCCGGGCTCGACATCGAAAAGGTCATCGAGGTGATTTCCAAGGGCGCGGCCGGTTCCTGGCAGATGGAGAACCGACACAAGACGATGAATGCCGGCAAATATGATTTCGGCTTCGCCGTCGACTGGATGCGCAAGGATCTTGGCATCTGCCTCGCCGAGGCCGACCGCAACGGCGCCAAACTCCCGGTGACGGCACTTGTCGACCAGTTCTACAAGGACGTGCAGGCCATGGGCGGCAAGCGCTGGGACACATCCTCGCTGCTGGCAAGGCTGGAGAAATAGGGTTTCGCCGTGGTCGAGCTCTCGCCGCAATCCAGCGCCGACGAAATTGTCGCTCATCTGCGCTCGATCGCCTCGGAGGAGAATCGCCTTGGCATGCTGCGCTACGGCATCAAGATCGAACGTGCGCTCGGTATCTCGCATGGCGTGCAGCGGCAGATTGCCAAGAAAAATCAAGCGCAACCATGAGCGTGCCTTCGAGCTTTGGCAGACGGGCATCATGGAGGCGCAGTTCATCGCTTCCGTCACGGCCGATCCGGAGCGGTTCTCCGCCGCGAATGCAAGACGATGGGCGGCGACTTTCGACTCATGGGATATCGTCGACGGGGTCTCCGATCTCTTTGTCGATACGGATTGCTGGAGGGAACTGATCGCCGAATTCGCGGTCGACGAACGGGAATTCGTTCGACGCACGGCTTTTGCGATGATGGCTTGGTCGGTAGTCCACCGGAAGAAGGAACCCGAGGCGACCTTCCTCGAATTCCTGTCGATCATCGAAGCGCATGCGACCGACGGCCGCAATTTTGTGAAGAAGGCCGTGAACTGGGCGCTTCGTTCGATCGGCAAGCGATCGATGAATTTGCACGGCCCTGCCCTTGCCCTGGCGCAAAAACTGGCGGCCTCGACGGACAAGACTGCGCGCTGGATCGGCAAGGACGCCGTGAAGGAACTTTCCGATGCCAAGACGCTCGAACGGCTCGCTGCCAGAAAAGCTTGAGTTCACTGAAATCCGCTTTGCCGAGGTGACGCAATCGACGCGCGCCGATTTCGAAAACCTGTTCGAGGAACCCGGTGCGCCGAAATATTGCTGGTGTATGGCTTGGCGCCATCTCGACCGCCGCGAGCATGTCGAGAACGACGAGAAGAAACGCGCGGTGATGGCGCTGATCGACGCCGGCACGCCGGTCGGCATTGTCGCCCAGATCGATGGCAGAACCGTCGGCTGGTGCTCGGTCGCGCCGCGCGAGACCTACCGCAAGCTGTCGCGGCAGCAGGACGACCACGAGACGGGGATCTGGTCGATCGTCTGCTTCTTTGTGCCGGGAGCGCTGCGCGGTGGCGGTCTGGCAAGCGCATTGCTCGACGCGGCCATCGATCACGCTTTCACCAAAGGCGCCAGGACGATCGAAGCCTATCCGGTCGACCAGGCTTCGCCGAGCTACAGCTTCATGGGTTTTCGCGACATGTTCGTCGCCCGCGGCTTTCGCGAGATCGGCATGACCGGCTCGCGCCGGCATGTGATGCGGCTTGAGCGTTGACCTGTGGGCAGCGGCAGCTTTACTTGATGTCACAAGCCGCAAGGTCAAGGCTCAAACAGTGGAGCAGCGATGAACAACCGTTTTAAATCAGGCGCGATCGTGGCAGCCGCCTTGTTGGCGTCCGCCATCGCGGCAAGCGCTTCCGGCGGGACCACGCACATTTTCTGGAAGGATCTGCGTCCGGCGACCCAGGCAGCCGCCGAAAGCGTCGGACTGCCGATGATCGCGGCCAAAATGCCCGACCATGGCGAGACGCTGTCTCTCAACTTGCAGGACAAGACCGTGCAGCTCGCAGGCTACGCACTGCCGGTCGATCGCGACGGCGATCTCATCTATCAATTCCTGCTGGTGCCGTGGACGGGGGCCTGCAGCCACATGCCGACGCCGCCGCCCAACCAGATCGTCCTCGTTACGCCGGCCCGCCCTTACAGGATGTCTGAGGCCTACCAGTCGGTTTCGGTGACCGGCGCATTGCAACCGGGCATGGAGAAGAGCCAGCTTTTCATCCTCGACGGGGTCAGTGTCATCCAGTCGGGCTACGCCGTGCGCAAGGCCGAGGTGGTCAACGTCGACACCGTGCCGGACACGATCACGCTGCCGGTCAACTCGCCCTGGACTTTCCTGAACAAAAAGAAGAACTAAGCAGAAGAACCTCAGGCGGCGTTGGCGCCGGACTCCTTGTCGAGCATCATGTAATCCAGCGGCATCTCGGTCGTGTATTTGATCTGCTCCATGGCGAAGGAAGACGACACGTCGCGGATCTCGATCTTGGCGATCAGCCGCTTGTAGAAGGCATCGTAGGCGGCGATATCGGGCACCACGACGCGCAACAGATAGTCCACATCGCCGCTCATGCGGTAGAATTCGACCACTTCGGGAAATTCCTGGATGACCTCCGAAAAGCGCCGCAGCCATTCATGGCTGTGCGAATTGGTGCGGATTGACACGAATACGGTGACCCGCACATTGACCTTTTCATGGTCGAGGATGGCAACACGCCGCTTGATGACGCCCTCTTCCTCGAGCTTCTGGATACGCCGCCAGCACGGCGTCGTCGACAGGCCGACCTTCTTGGCGACGTCGGCGACCGCAAGCGTTGCATCCTCCTGCAGGAGGCGGAGAATTTTTCTATCGAGGCGGTCCATTGGGTGCTCCCCTGATGCAAGTCGCCCAAAGTGCGCAGCGGCTTTGGCACAACGACATGCATAAAAACAAGAATTTAACGCGCGTCCCCTCATGCGCGACGCGCTTCAAGGAATAGATTACCATATTCCCTCTTGTTCAAGTCTATTACAAGAAAGAAATTCTGTCGGATAGCGCGAAAGCGAGTGATTTCTTGCTGAAAGCCTAGCCCAGGCGATAGCGGATTTCCGATCTCAGAAATGGCAGCAAATCCATTTCAAACCATGGATTGCGCTTCAGCCAGCCGGTGTTGCGCCACGACGGGTGCGGCAATGGCAGCACTTTCGGGCTGGCCGGCGCTGCCCAGATGGCACGCCAGTCCATAACTGTTTCCGTCAGTGAGGGACGGCGCGCCGTGCCCATATGCCAGCTTTGCGCGTAGATGCCGATCGTCAGCACCAGATCGATTTGCGGCATCAGCGCCATCAGCGATGCTCGCCAGGCCGGCGCACATTCGCGGCGCGGCGGCAGGTCGGCGCCCTTGGCGTCCTGGCCGGGAAAGCAAAAGCCCATCGGCACGATGGCGAATTTGTCCGTGTCGTAAAATTCTTCGCTGCCGACACCCAGCCAGCTTCGCAGCCGGTCGCCGGAGGTGTCGGTGAACGGCATGCCTGACACGTGGACCTTGGTGCCCGGCGCCTGGCTGGCGATCAGGATGCGGGCGCTCGACGATGGCCTGAGTACCGGACGCGGCTGGTGCGGCAGCGGCCTGCCTGCCGGCTTGTCGACGCAGATGCGGCAGGCGCGTACCCTCGCCGTCACGGCTTCCAATTCTTCGCTCATTCAGGGCTCATTGTCAGGCGGCGGCGCTCGGCCGGCCGGAGATTGCCCGATGCCAGCGCAGCACGTTGGTGCACTCTTCCGGCACCTTGATGCGTGCAGGCTTCATGAAATCGATGGCGACCAGCCCGGTGATGTCGGCGATCGAATAGACATCGCCGGCGACGAATTCCCTGCCGGCGAGTTCTGTGTCGAGGAACTTCAGGAACTCGACGGCTTTCGGTTTGTTGGCCTCTCCCCATTCGGGGATTTGCGGGATCTCCCATTCCCTCATCGCGGGGTGGATATGCCGGAACGCCGCGGCGACACAGCCGAACAGATTGAACTCCACACGCCTTTGCCACATCTCGACAATTGCCTTGCCGAGCGCGCCACGCCCGAACAAAGCCGGCTCGGGATGCAATTCCTCGAAGTAACGGCAGATGGCAACGGACTCGGTAATGATGGTGCCATCGTCGAGCTCGAGCACCGGCAGACGCTTCAGCGGATTGCGCGAGCTGACCGGCTGTTCTCTGTGCTCCAATGCTCCCATGTCTATGGGCACCAGCGGAACCCGGAGTCCCTTCTCGGCCAGGAAAACCCGAACCCGCCGTGGATTGGGCGCGCGCCCGCCATCGAACAGCTTCATCTCTATCCTTCCTCGTCCATCCCGACCAATTATAGGCACAGCTCACCAGAAGCGAAAAATTTCCCGCAAGGCGTCGCCGATCGACGCCAAGGTGCTGTGCTTTCTTTCGACCAGCTCGTGGCCGTGGCTCTCGCGCCAGTTCTTCGGCTCGTCGAAAGTTCCGGCCCAGATGCCGGCTCTGCCCGCACGCGCGGCGGCTTCCTCGGTCTCGAAATCGCCAAAGGCGACCGCCCAGCCGGCCTCGACCTGGGCGCGGTTGAGATCCTTGCCGTCGGCCTTGCAGTCGCCGAGCAGCCTGCCGTAGCGGTCGCGCTGCCAGCCGCTGCAGGAGACGGCTTTGCCGGCGATCAACCGCACCAGCGACTGGCGCGCGAGCTTGCCGCAGGGATAGTCGGCACCGTACTTGCGGCAGATCTGCGAATATTCCGGCGCATCGATGCCGCGCATGCGAATACGCTCGCTGCCGAGCGTGATCGTATCGCCATCATTGACGACAGCGGCGCCCTCCGTCTTGCGCGTCTCCACCCGGTCGAGGCGCGCCGCCAGGAGGATCAACAGGCCGAGCACGACGAACGTCAATCCATAGTCCACCAGCCTGCGCCACAGGCTTCGCGGACGCGGCGGATAGTATCGCTGGCGCGGCCATCGCGACCACGAACGGCTCATATGGCAAACCGTTGGTTAATCATTCGAACGTAGCTTAACAATTTGAAATTGCTGCCCGCGTAAATTGAAGACTTCATGCCCTTGCAACGCTCGACCACAGCGGACAAGTTTATTGTGGACCGCAGGAAACGCCATCGCAACAGCGATGTCGCGCGCGCGGTGCGCAAGACGCGCGACCGTCTTTCGCAGCAAGCCGGAAATCCCGACTTCGACCGCGAGCTTTTGAAGCTCCACGCTCGTTCGATGACCGGCGGCGCGATCATCATCCCGCTGCTCGTTCTGGCAATTGCCGCGGCAGGCTTGCTCGCGGGCATCGGCACGGAGATCGGCGTCTGGGCGCTGTTCACATTCACCTGCTATACCATCGTTGCATTCATGGCGAGACGCATCACTCAAGCGTCCGAGCTCAACCCGCTGGAAACGCACAGGGATTTCCTGATCGCCCATTTTCTCTGCGGCCTTGGCTGGGCCTGGTTTGCATGGCTCGGCTGCGGCACCTGCCAAGTCGATCAGTTCCAGATCGCCAAGGCGGTGGTGCTGCTACTCGCCATGGCGGCAACCGCGATACTGGCGTCGTCTCTGCGCGGTGCGCTGTTGGCGACGTTCGCCCTCCCGGTCGCCATCTATGCCTATGCCAGTGCGAAATTATGGATGCCGGTCGAGGCGATCATGGCAGGCTTGCTGATCGCCTCGTTGCCTTTCTTCACCTATGTGGCGCGCCAGCTCAACCGTTCCTCGCTGATGCTGCTGTCGTTCCGCTCCGAAAAAGATGCGCTGATCGCCGAACTGGAGACGGCGAAATCGATGTCGGACGAGGCACGGCGGCGAGCGGAAGACGCCAATCTGGCGAAATCGCGTTTCCTGGCTTCGATGAGCCACGAACTGCGCACACCGCTCAACGCCATTCTCGGCTTCTCCGAAGTGATGGCCAACGAGGTGCTCGGCCCGATGAGCAACCCGACCTATCGCGACTATGCCCGGGACGTGCATGACTCCGGACAGCATCTGCTCGACCTGATCAACGAAATCCTCGACCTGTCGCGCATCGAAGCGGGCCGCTATCAGCTCAATGAGGAGCCGATGATGCTGCTTTCCGTCGTCGAGGATTGCTGCCACATGATGGAGCTGAAGGCGCGCAACAAGGACATCCGCATCGTCCAGGATTTCGAAAACGCCTTGCCGCGCCTGTTTGCCGACGAACGCGCGGTGCGGCAGATTGTGCTCAACCTCTTGTCCAACGCTATCAAGTTCACCGCGACCGGCGGCGAAATCCGCGTGCGCGTCGGCTGGACGGCGGGCGGCGGGCAATATCTCTCCGTCAAGGACAACGGGCCGGGCATACCGGAAGACGAGATCCCGATCGTGCTCTCGGCCTTCGGCCAGGGCTCGATCGCCATCAAGAGCGCCGAACAGGGTACCGGGCTTGGCCTGCCGATCGTGCAAGGCCTGCTGGCCATGCATGGCGGCGAATTCCAGCTCCATTCCAGGCTGCGCGAAGGCACCGAGGCGATCGCCATCTTCCCGCTGAGCCGGGTGATGGAGGAATTGCCGGCGCTGCCGACCAAGGCGGTTGCTTCGCGCCGGCGCTGAATGCCTAACCGCGGACCGCCGCCGCCATGCCGGAGCTGGTCAGCGCGGCGGCCTTGACCAGGCCAGCGGCAAGAGCCGCCCCTACCCCCTCGCCTTGACTGACACCCAGATCGAGCAGCGGGCGAAGGCCGAGGCGCTCGGCGGCCTTGGCATGCCCCGGCTCCGGCGACAGGCTGGCGAGGAGACAATGGTCGAGCGCGGCGGGGTTGGCGGCATGTAGGACAGCAGCGGCCGCCATTGCTGCAAATCCATCGAGAAGCACCGGAATCTTTTGCATCCGCGCCGCCAGAATGGCGCCGCAGATCGCTGCGAATTCCCGTCCACCGACCCGGCGCAGCGCTTCCAGCGGGTCCTTGAGGCTCGCGCCGTGAAACGCGATCGCAGCATCGACCACCTCCGCTTTGCGCCTCTGCATCGCCGCGTCGGCACCCGATCCAGGGCCGACCCAGTCGGCGCCCTTGCCGCCGAACAGTGCTACGCAAAGGGCCGCGGCGACCGTCGAATTGCCGACGCCGAGGTCGCCAAGGCAAAGCAGGTCGGTGCCACCGGCAATCGCTTCCATGCCGAAGGCCATGGTGGCGGCGCAACCGCGCTCGTCCAGTGCCGCGTCCTCCGTGATGTCGGCTGTCGGAATGTGCAGAGCCAGATCGAACACCTTCAAGCCGAGATCGTTGGCGATGCAGATCTGGTTGATCGCTGCACCGCCGGCGGCGCAAAGCTCGACCGCGTTTGCCGTGGCAGCGACGGGGCGCGGCGAAATGCCGTGACGGGTGACGCCATGATTGCCGGCAAAGATCGCCACCAATGGCCACATCACCGCCGGTGGCGCGCGACCGCTCCAGCCGGCGAGCCAAGCGGCGATGTCCTCGATGCGGCCGAGCGAGCCGTTGGGCTTGTCTGCCTTGGCAAACAGCTGGCGCACGCGGGCCCCGGCCGCCATATCTGCCGGCGGCAGGCTCACCAGGAGGTCGCGAAAATCGTCGAAAGGCAGCGCGCTGGTCATGTCGATGGCGGTCGTCCCTGTGAATTGGTGAGCGGCATAGCCGCCTTGGCCAGCCGGCACAACCTCAAGCCGGCACAACCTCCAGGCCCGGCACAACTTGGAGGTATTGACGCGAAAGCACCTGTTGGCGGCGCATCCCCGAGGGCTTGCATTGACTTTGTCGTTGCACCATGTGGAGGCTAGCCAAGGAAATCCTTATGACGGCCATTGAATCCCCGTGCATCCTGGTCTGCTCGATCGACATGAAAACCGGCTTCTGTTTCGGTTGCGGCCGCACGCGCGGGGAAATCGCCGCTTGGATCGACATGACCCCGCAAACCCGCCGCAGCGTCATGGCCGAGCTACCGGCAAGGCTGGAAACAGTCGAGCGACGCCCCCGCCGGGAAACCCGTCGCAGCCGCATGGCACGCGAACGCGACGCCCTCTCGTGAACCGGCCGCAGAGATGAACCGACTGTTGTGGATTCTAATCATCGCGATCGGGGCGGGTGTGCTCCTGCTCATGCTCAACGATTCCGCCGGTAGTACGTTCGGCATCGAGAATTACGATTTCGGCCAGCTGATCTGGCTTGGCGCTTTAGCGGCACTCGTCGGCGCCGGCCTGCTGAGATCGGGCAGGCCGTTGGGCACCATGGCCCGCAGCCTCGGCGCCTGGGGCGCCATCGTGCTGGCGCTGATCGCCGGCTATCAGTACCGCTATGAGTTGCAGGATTTCGCCAGCCGGATCACCGCCGGCCTTGTTCCCGGCAGTCCGCTGGCGCTTGGCGTGGAAGAAGGCCATGCCACCGTCACTCTGGACAAGACCGGCAACGGCCATTTCGAAGCGCGCGTCACGATCAACGGCACGCCGATCCTGACGGTTGTCGATACCGGCGCCACCAGCACCGTTCTGACCGCCGAGGACGCACTGGCGGTCGGGTTCAATTCGGCGGCTCTCCGCTTCACCATACCGATCTCTACCGCCAACGGCATGACACGCGCCGCCGCCGTAAAAACGGACGAACTGTCGATCGGCGGCATCGTGCGCAAGGACATGCCCATCATGATCGCAGCACCCGGCACGCTCGGCCAGAGCCTGCTCGGTATGAATTTCATCGGCTCGCTATCGGGTTTCGACGTCCGGGGCGATCGCATGATTTTGCGGGATTAAGTTTTTTCCTCAGGCCGCCTCTGCGGACCTGCCGAAATCGACCTCTGCGAAAGCCGCCTTGAGCACCTGCGGTCCGGCACCCGGCTTTGTCGCATCGGTGGACAGGATCTGCCGATAGCGGCGTGCACCGGGCAGACCGTGAAACAGCCCGACCATGTGCCGGGTGACATGCCCGAGCCGTCCACCCTGTTCGATATGGCGTGCCGCGTAATCCGCCATGGCGTCGATCAGCGCGGCAAAATCGAACGCCCTGCCCTTGCCGCCATAAAACGCGGCGTCGACGCCGGTCAGTATCCCTGGCGTGTGATAGGCGGCGCGGCCGAGCATGGCGCCATCGACATGGTCGAGATGCCTCAGCGCCTCTGCGAGAGATTGAATGCCGCCATTGATGCCGATGAATTTGTTTTGTTTTCTGGCTTTCAGCCGATAGACGCGGCCATAGTCGAGCGGCGGGATGTCGCGATTTTCCTTTGGGCTCAGACCTTCCAGCCAAGCCTTGCGGGCGTGCACCCACAGCGCGTCGGCGCCGGCCGCGAAAACACCGTCCGCCAGCGCATCGAGTGCCGGCTCCGGATCCTGCTCGTCGACGCCGATGCGGCACTTGACGGTAACCGGTATTTTCACCGCCGCCTTCATTGCCGCGACGCAATCTGCGACGAGCACAGGCGCCTTCATCAGGCAGGCGCCGAAGGTGCCCGACTGGACGCGGTCGGACGGGCAGCCGACATTGAGGTTGATTTCGTCATAGCCGAAGGCTTCGCCGATGCGCGCCGCCTCGGCCAGTTTTCCCGGATCGGCGCCGCCGAGCTGCAGTGCCACTGGATGCTCAGTATCGTCGAAGCCGAGCAGCCGCTCTCGTGCGCCGTGGATGACCGCATCGGCCACCACCATCTCGGTGTAGAGCAGCGCCTCGCGCGTCAACTGGCGATGGAAGAACCGGCAATGCCGGTCCGTCCAGTCCATCATAGGTGCCACGGCAAGTTTGTGGCGTAACATATTCATTTTACTACTTTTCTCTGTCTCAATCCGTCCGATACTCCGTTGGAATGACAGAGCAATTTGGCAAGAGATGTACACCCAACTAACCCGATATACGAATTTGCCGCCGCAACTGAAAGCAATTTGGTCATGTCACACATCCCACCGCACACATCAATTAGATGCCTGCCGTGGAACGATCAACCGCTGACAGCATACCATTCAGCCAAGGCGAAGCGTGTTGCGGGCGATCTGCCACGCGGATTCGACATGCCGCCGCGCCGCCGCCTCCGCCTCGTCTGGCTTGCGCGACCGGATCGCATCCATGATTTCGGTCATTTCCGCGATCGCCGGCTCGCGGCGGTTCTCCGACGCGATCGTCATCGAGCGGAGCTGGTTGATACGGACATTCAGCCCCGTCACGATTTCCCAGGCAATGCGCTTGTCGGCCGCCTCGAACAGCGTTTCGTAGAACTTGGTCGTCGCCCGCATCACCTCGACAGGCGCGCGTGACGCCCACGCGTCAAGCAGGTTCGTCAAGGCAGCATCGAGCGAAGCGATCTGCGCGTCGGTGGCCGTTAGGGCGCAAGCCCGCGCCGCGATGCCCTCGAGCAACGCCCGCAATTCATAGATTTCGTCAGTGCGGCCGAGATCCGGCTTGGCCACGGCGGGCCCATGGCCCGGTATCATCTGCACCAGGCCTTCCGCCTCCAGCTGCCGCAGCACCTCGCGCACGACGGAACGGCTCACCCCGAGCTGATCGCAAAGCGGCCGCTCGACCAGCCTTTCACCAGGCTGGAAATGAAAGCCCATGATCGCCTCACGCATGCGCTCCAGCGCTAGCGTCCTCAACGTCTTGGCAGAGCGGTCGATCCGCAGCGTATCGCCTGGCATTTTCTCTCCGTACCCTGACCGGATCACAAAACAGATTCCATAGCCGATTGACAAGGCTCCCGGCGCTCCATAGTATGGTATACCATAAGACGGTGTAAAGGTATTGGTGTTTGTCTAGCGCCGTGGCGACCGAGGACTTTCATGAAACCAGCCATTCGAAAGATCGTCACCTACATCGAGAACACGTTAATCGAGGGCGGCAAGGAAGCCCCGAGGCCGTTGCGCCTGATCGGCGTCGCCGCCGTGTTGACAAACCCTTGGGCCGGCCGCGGTTTCACCGACGACCTGTCGCCGGAGATCCGCGCCATTGCTCCCGTCCTCGGCGAACTGCTGACCCGCGAAATCATTGCCGTCGCCGGTTCCGGTGAGGCGATAGAGGGCTACGGCAAGGCCGCGATCTGCGGCACGGCGGGCGAGATCGAGCATGCATCGGCACTGATCCATACGCTGCATTTCGGCAACCACTACCGTCGCGCGGTCGGCGCCAAGACCTATCTCGCCTTCACCAATCTGCGCGGCGGGCCGAACACGCCGATCATGGTCCCGCTGATGGACAAGAACGACGAAGGCCGCCGCTCCCACTATCTGACCATACATTTTCAGATCGGCGACGCGCCCGCGCCCGAAGAGCTGGTGGTGGCGCTTGGCGCCTCGATTGGCGGCCGCCCGCACCACCGTATCGGCGACCGCTATCAGGACCTCAAGGAGGTCGGAGATCTGCATGGCTGACGTCGCTGTCACCGTATGGGTCCGGGACACGGCTCCGGACGGCACCGGCTTCATCCGCGCCGGCTCCGGCGCGCCGGTTCTGCTCATTCACGGCGTCGGCATGAACGCCGCGATCTGGCACGATCAGATCGCGTCGATGAAAGACCATCACGACCTGATCGCCATCGACATGCTCGGCCACGGCGTTACACCGCTGCCGCCGGAAGAAGCCAGCCTGTCGGATTTCGCCGATCAGGCGGTTCGCCTGCTCGACCATCTTGGCCTGGCGTCGGTGTCGATCGTCGGCCATTCGATGGGCGCGCTGGTCGCTCTGGAAATCGCCCTTCGCGCCCCTTCCCGCGTTCGCTCCATCGTCTGCCTCAATGCGGTGTTCCGCCGCCCCGCGACCTTGGCGCAGGCCGTACGCGAGCGTGCGGCCGCGCTTGGCACCCATGGCAATCCTTCCGCCATTGCGGCAACGCTTGCCCGCTGGTTCGGCGACCCGCTGCCGGCGAACCTTATCGGCGCGGCCGCCACCGCGCGCGTCGCCCTCGAAAGGGTCGACCCTGAAGGCTACGCGCGCACCTATCGCCTTTTTGCCCATGCCGATGCCGAGCATGCCGATGCTCTCCCCGGTCTTGCCGCACCGGCCCTGTTCATGACCGGGTCGCAAGACAGCAATTCGACCCCGGCCATGTCGGCGGCGATGGCCAGGCTTGCGCCGCACGGCCAATGCCTCGTGCTCAATGGAGAAAGGCACATGATGGCAATAGCTTCCCCCGAAAAAGTGACCCAACACATCATGGATTTTCTCGACACGGCAGGAGACGCTGGCGCGAAGCCGGAGACGGATGCAGTCTTTGACAGCGGCGAATTCCGGCGGGCGCTCGGCTCTTTCCTGACCGGCGTCACCGTCGTCACCACGATCGGAGCGGAAGGCGAACCGCGCGGCTTCACCGCCAACTCTTTCACCTCGGTCTCACTCGAGCCGCCGCTGGTGCTTGTCTGCATCGCCAAGAGGGCGCTGGGGCACAATGCTTTCTCGACATCGAGAGGTTTCGCCATCAACATCCTGTCGGAGAGCCAGAGGGCCCATTCCGGCATCTTCGCTTCCAAAGCCGCGGACAAGTTCGCGGCCGTGGCCTGGCAATCGGGCCGGACTGGCAATCCGCTGATCGACGGCTCCGTCGCGGTGTTCGATTGCGGCATGGAGCAGCTGGTCGATGCCGGCGATCACTCGATCCTCATCGGCCGCGTCCGCGATTTCAGCCACAACGGAGCCCAGCCCCTCGGTTATTGCAGAGGCACCTACGTCACGCCCGGCCTCAGCCAGGAGGCGCTGGCGGCAGTGCCCCCCGATACGGAGGTCGGCGCTATCCTCGAGAACGAGGGCCGTGTGCTGTTCTTCGAAACGGCCGACGGGTTTCAAGAGTTGCCTGCCGGGCGCGGACTGGGCACGCCGAACGATACACGCAGCCTCAAGGGCCGCCTTGCCGCCAGGGCCATAGATACCCATCTCGGCTTCCTGTTCGCGGTGTGGGACGATGCCGCCGACCCCTCGCGCACGCATGTTTATTATCGCGGAACGGTCGATGGCCCCTATTCCGACGATCGCCAGATGCGGCTTGTCGACATTGAGCAGATCGCCGATCTGAAGATCGCCGATCCCGCGGTGCGTTCGATGCTTGCCCGCTATGCGCGCGAACGTACGGAAGATGCGTTCGGCGTCTATGTCGGCAACGAGGTCGAAGGCGAAGTCCGGCCGCTCGCCAAGCCCTCGCCTTCTCAAATTTCTCTTTCCGGTCGCGGGTGAAACCGATGAAATTTTCGCTTTTCGTCCACATGGAGCGATCGGATCTGGCAAGGCCGCATTCCGAGCTTGTCGGCGAGCTGGAGGACTTGGTTCTGCAGGCGGAAGAGGCGGGGTTCGAGACTGCCTGGATCGGCGAGCATCACGGGATGGAATTCACCATCTCGCCGAATCCGTTCATCAACATCGCCTGGCTCGCCGCCAAAACCAGGCGCATCCGGCTCGGCACCGGAACCATCGTCGCGCCGTTCTGGCACCCGATCAAACTTGCCGGCGAAGCGGCGATGGCCGACGTCATCACCGGCGGCCGTCTCGACATCGGCATTGCGCGCGGCGCCTACGCTTACGAATACCAGCGGCTTTTCCCAGGCCTCGAGGCCTGGGGTGCCGGCCAGCATATGCGCGAGATGGTGCCGGCGATCCGCGGCCTGTGGGATGGCGATTTCGAACTCGCCGGCGAGTTCTGGTCGTTTCCGTCGACCACCTCGTCGCCCAAGCCGCTGCAAAAACCTTACCCGCCGATCTGGGTGGCGGCGCGCGACCCCAATTCGCACGACTTTGCGGTCGCCAGCAAATGCAATGTGCAGGTGACGCCGCTCGCCTCGGGCGATGGCGAAGTGGCCAGCCTGATGGAGCGTTTCAACGCGGCGTGCAATGCCCACCCCGACGTGCCAAGGCCGGAGATCATGCTGCTGATGCATACTTTCGTCGCCGAGGACGCCGCGGATACTGACCGGCTCGCGCAGGATCTGTCGCAGTTCTACTGCCAGTTCGGCGCCTGGTTCCAGAACAAGAAGCCGGTGCGCCAGGGCATAATGGAAGCGCTGACCGAGGACGAGATCGCGGCCATGCCGCAATATGCGCCAGACAAGATCAGGCAGAACCTGGTCATTGGCGAAGCCGACGAGGTGATCGCCAGGCTGAAGGCCTACGAAGCGCTCGGCTACGATCAGTATTCGATCTGGATCGACAGCGGCCTTTCCCATCAACGCAAGAAGAAATCGCTGCAGCTCTTCATCGACAGGGTGATGCCGGCCTTTTCCGAGCCGAAAGCTGGGCCGAAAGCTGGATTGCGATGAGCACCACTCAATTCAGGAACTATATAGACGGCAGCTTCGTCGAGGTGGCGGCGACCTTCGACAGCATCGATCCCTCGACGGGCGCGCCATGGGCGACGATGCCTGCTGCATCGTCGGCCGACGTCGACCACGCCGTGGAAGCCGCCCACCGGGCGCTGCGCTTCGGTCCGTGGGCAGCGATGACGGCAACGGCACGCGGCAAGCTTCTGGTGCGGCTCGGCGATCTGGTGGTCGCCAATGCCGACCGGCTGGCGGAACTCGAGACGCGCGACACCGGCAAGATCATCCGCGAGACCCGCGCCCAGATCGCCTATGTCGGCGACTACTACCGCTATTATGGCGGGCTGGCCGACAAGCACGAGGGCTCGTTTGTCCCCATCGACAAGGCCGACATGGAAGTGACCATCCGGCCCGAGCCGATCGGCGTCGTCGCCGCCATCGTGCCGTGGAATTCGCAGCTCTTCCTGTCCGCCGTCAAGCTCGGACCGGCACTGGCGGCCGGCTGCACCATCGTTCTGAAAGCATCGGAAGACGGCCCTGCCCCGTTGCTGGCCTTCGCCGAACTCGTCCATGAGGCGGGATTTCCCGCCGGGGCCGTCAACATCCTGACCGGCTTTGGCCATGATTGCGGTCACCGCCTGACCAGTCATCCGCTCGTCGCCCGCGTCGCCTTCACCGGCAGTCCCTCGACCGCTCGGCAGATCGTCAGGAATACGGCGGAAAACCTCGCCTTCACGACGCTCGAGCTCGGCGGCAAAAGCCCGGTCGTGGTGTTCGCCGATGCCGATCTGGACAGCGCCGCCAACGCGGTCGTCGCAGGTATCTTCGCCGCCACCGGCCAGAGCTGCGTCGCCGGCTCGCGGCTGCTGGTCGAGCGCTCCGTGAAGGACGAATTCCTCGCCCGGCTCAAGCGCAAGGCCGAGGCGATCAGGACCGGCGATCCGCAGGATCCCGTAACCGAAATGGGACCGCTCGCCACCTCGCGCCAGCGCGAATGGATAGAGAAGATCGTTGCTGAAAGCCTGGCCGCGGGCGGGCGGCTGGTCACCGGCGGCATCCGCCCCACGGGCATGGCGGATGGCTTCTACTACGCGCCGACGATCGTCGACGCGCCTGATCAGACCCTTGCCTGCGTGCGCGAAGAGCTCTTCGGCCCGGTGCTCTGTGTGCTCGCCTTCGACAGCGAGGCTGAAGCGCTTTCGCTCGCCAACGACACGAAGTTCGGCCTGGCGTCCGGCGTGTTCACCACCAATCTGGCAAAAGCCCACCGCATGGCGCGCGGCATCCATGCCGGCGTGGTCTGGATCAACACCTATCGAGCGGTCTCGCCGCTGGTTCCGTTCGGCGGCTATGGCCAATCCGGGCTCGGCCGCGAAGGCGGCCTCGATGCGATCCGCGACTACACGCGTTCGAAGTCGGTGTGGATACGCACCTCGGACGACCCGATTCCCGATCCTTTTGTCATGCGGTAGCCGCCGCTGGCCGGGGATGCGCGATCAAGGCGAAATCGACCGATCGCGAACAGACAACAACGAAAACAACAGAGGAGAACGACATGAAACTGATCATTACCGGCATCCTTGCCGGACTTCTGGCAACGACGGCCGCAAAGGCCGAGGACATGGTGTTCACCAGCTGGGGCGGGACGACCCAGGAAGCGCAGACCAAATCCTGGGCAGAACCGTTCACCGCCGCATCCGGCATCAAGGTGATGCAGGACGGTCCAACCGACTACGGCAAGCTGAAGGCGATGGTCGACAGCGGCAGCGTCAACTGGGACGTCGTTGACGTCGAGATGGATTTCGCCATCAAGGCGGCCAAGGACGGCTTGCTCGAGCCGATCGACTTCACCTCCGTGCCGAAGGCCGACCTCGATCCGCGCTTCACCACCGATCATGCCGTCGGCAGTTTCTACTATTCCTTCGTGCTCGCCTGGAACAAGGGCGCCGTTTCGGGCGAACCGGCCGGCTGGGCCGACATGTTCGACCTGAAGAAGTTCCCGGGCAAGCGGACCTTCTACAAATGGTCGGCGCCCGGTGTCATCGAGATCGCTTTGCTGGCCGATGGCGTTCCGGCCGACAAGCTCTATCCGCTGGATCTCGATCGCGCTTTCAAGAAGCTCGACACCATCAAGTCGGACATCATCTGGTGGGGCGGCGGCGCGGAGTCGCAGCAATTGATCGCATCCGGCGAAGCAGCGTTCGGCCAGCTGTGGAACGGCCGCGTCTTCGCACTGGAGAAGGATGGTGCCGATGTCGGCGTCTCCTGGAACCAGAACCTAACCGCAGCTGACGTTCTGGTAGTACCGAAGGGTGCCAAGAACAAGGATACGGCGATGAAATTCCTCGCCGCGGCGAGCAGCCCCGCCGGCCAGGCGAAATTTGCCGAAGCCAGCGGTTATGCGCCGATCAACACCAAGGCCAAGGCAGAGATGCCGGCCGATGCCGTGAAATCGCTGCCGGACGCTCATGTCGACGGACAGATCAATCTCGACATGAACTACTGGGCCGCCAACCGCGACACCATAGCCGCGCGCTGGTATGCCTGGCAGGCGAAGTAAGCCTCCCCTTGAACAGCAATGGACGAGACGGTTCGCGCCGTCTCGTCCTGTAGCCGGGTCGCTGCCATGTCGGTCGAAATACGCCGGAACTTTGGAACGGTGCGGGTGCCGGCAGGCCTCAATGGCCTGCTGCCGGCCCTGATCCTGATTGTGCTGTTCTTCGTCGTCCCCGTCCTGGTCCTGCTTTTGCGCAGCGTCACGGAACCCGAGCCCGGCTTGCAGAACTACGCGGCCCTGCTTGGTGACGGCACCTATGCGCGGGTGTTCTTCAACACATTCCTGGTCGCGGCGCTGGTCACCATCGTCACGGTCCTTGTCGCCTTTCCGGTCGCCTGGATGCTGGCGATCGTGCCTTCGGGACTGGCCTCGATCGTCTTCGGCATCATCATCCTGTCGATGTGGACCAATCTCTTGACCCGCACCTATGCCTGGATGGTGCTGCTGCAGCGCACCGGCGTCATCAACCGGACGCTGATGGCCATCGGCGTCATCGACCAGCCGCTGCCGCTCATCAACAATCTCACCGGCGTCACCATCGGCATGGTCTATATCATGCTGCCCTTCATGATCCTGCCGCTGGTCGGCACGTTACGGGCGATCGATCCGATGACGCTGCGTGCGGCGTCGCTGTGCGGCGCAAGCCCTTTCCAGGCGTTCCGCCGCATCCTCGTGCCGCTGTCGCTGCCCGGCGTCGCCGCCGGTGGCCTGATGGTCTTCGTCATGTCGCTCGGCTACTTCGTAACGCCGGCACTGCTCGGCGGTACGTCGAACATGATGCTTGCCGAAATGATCGCGCAGATGGTCCAGTCGCTGCTCAACTGGGGGCTCGGCAGCGCCGCAGCCTTCATCCTGCTTGTCGTCACCATGGCTCTCTACGCGCTGCAGCTGCGCCTTGCCGGTGCCAGGCGCATGAGCGGAGGCATCTGAGATGCTGCTCGACTATGACCGCATGGGTGGACTGCGGGTTGCCCTGTTCGGCTTCACCGCGCTGGTCGCCGGCTTTCTTCTGTTGCCGGTGGTCTTCATCGTCCTGCTCTCCTTCGGCTCGTCGCGCTGGCTGGCCTTTCCGCCGCCCGGCTGGACGCTCAAATGGTACCAGGAGCTTTTTGCCGATCCGGCCTGGCTCGACGCCGCGCTGACCAGTGCCCGGATCGCCACCATGACGGCGATCCTCGCCGTGCTTATAGGCCTGATCGCCTCCTTTGCTCTGGTTCGTGGCCAATTTGCCGGGCGTGAGATCCTGCGCGGCCTGCTGCTGACGCCGATGGTCCTGCCCGTCGTCGTCTTCGCCATCGCCATCTACGCCTTCTTCCTTCGCCTTGGCCTCGGCGGTACCACCATCGGCTTCGTCATCGCCCACACCGTGCTGGCGCTGCCCTTCGCCATCATCCCGATCGCCACGGCGCTCGAAGGGTTCGACAAGTCGATCGAGGATGCGGCCATCGTCTGCGGTGCAAGCCCGCTCGAGGCCAGGCTCAGGATCACCTTGCCGTCGATCCGGATCGGCATCTTCTCCGCCGCGATCTTTTCCTTCCTCGCCTCGTGGGACGAAGTCGTGGTGGCGATCTTCATGGCCAGCCCCAGCTTGCAGACCTTGCCCGTCAAGATCTGGGGCAGTCTGCGGTCGGACCTCAGTCCGGTGATCGCCGCCGCCTCCAGCCTGCTTGTCGGGCTGACGCTTGCCCTGATGGTGGTGACGGCGCTGCTGCAGCGAAAGTTCCGTACATGACCCAGCCCTTCCTCTCCATCCGCAATCTGCGCAAGGCGTTCGGGGCGGTCGTCGCCGTGCACGACGTCACCCTCGATATACCAAGGGGCGAGTTCCTTACCTTCCTCGGGCCCTCGGGCTCGGGAAAATCGACGACGCTCTACGCGATCGCCGGCTTTCAGGATCCGAGTTCAGGCGATGTCCTGCTGGAAGGAAAATCACTGCTTGCAGTGCCCTCGCACAAGCGCAACATCGGCATGGTCTTTCAGCGCTACACGCTGTTTCCGCATCTGACGGTGGCCGAAAACGTCGAATTTCCGCTGCGGGTTCGCCGCCGGCCGGACGCCGAGGTGAAGAAGAAGGTCGCCGACATGCTGGCCCTGGTGCGGCTCGAAAGTTTTGCCGGGCGTTTGCCCGGCGCGCTGTCGGGCGGCCAGCAGCAGCGCGTCGCGCTGGCCCGGGCTCTGGCCTACGATCCGCCGATCCTTTTGATGGACGAGCCATTGTCGGCGCTCGACAAGAAGCTGCGCGAGGAAATCCAGGGCGAAATCCGCCGCATCCATCGCGAGACGGGCGTCACCATCCTCTACGTCACCCACGATCAGGAAGAGGCGCTGCATCTGTCGGACCGGATCGCCCTGTTCCGGGATGGCCGCATTGAGCAGACCGGCAGCGGCGAGGACCTCTATCTCAGGCCGGCGACCGTTTTCGTCGCCGGCTTCATCGGCAATTCGAATTTCCTCGCCGCCGAGCATCTCGACACCGCCGATGGCACGGCGACGATCCGGCTGGCGGACGGTTCGGTGGTATCCGGGGTCAGGGCCAATGGCACATTCGGCAAAGGCCAGAAGACCAGGCTGATGATCCGCCCTGAAGCCTTTCGCATGGAGCGGAGCCCGGCGAGCGCGGAACTGAACGTCGAGATCGTCGACATCGCCTTCTACGGAGAGCGTCGGCGGATCGTCGCGCGCACCGCCGCAGGACAGGAGGTTGACATCAGGCCGACCTCCGCCGCCCTGCAATCGCAGGATGTGTCGCCCTGCGGCCGGCAGGTCTTTTTCGATCCCGCCGCCGCATTCCTGTTTCCCGCTTGACTAGCATGCGTGGATCGCCGCCATCCAATCCTTCGTAGCAATGGAAGCGCGTTTAGGAACAAGTTGTCGTTAGGTCCATCATCAGCTTCGGTCGGCAAACGCATAACGGGTTCGAAGCTGCCGGCGGCTGATCGCGGGTACCTCGGCGAACATCCTCGCGGGATAGGCCAATGCAGTCCGCAAAAGGCGCCTCAAACGAACGGTCGGCCGCCCATCGCACGAACGAAAATAGAAGAGAAGCAGAACTTTCGTGTGCAGTTTTTTGCACATAATCCTCGTCACCAAGTTATCTAGGTGGGACGCTCGACTGTCGACCTTCTCCACCCGCTGCGCGAGCTGGAAAGCTGGAGGTCTCGGTGATCGCCATGACGGGACGGCATTCGACCTGTCGTCGCCGCACGGTCGCATGCTGCTACGTTTCTCTCCGGCATTGCAGAATTTGAGCGCGACCTGATCAGCGAGCGCGTCAATCCGGACTCGCCGCTGCAAAAGCACGCGGTAGAAAGCTTGGACGCCAAACTGGCGAGCGCCCCGAATCAGATCGGCTTGCGCCGAAAGTCTAGGCGCTAGTAGCCGAAGGACGTAGCCATCGCTGGATCGCTCGTGATCTCGGCGTCAGCAAGAACACCCAACGCCCGCGACGGATGGCGGGTGCAGCTCCTGCGCCCATTGACAGCCGTCATGCTCGGCTGGAGGATGAAGAGCGTCAACGACGATAGCCGTGTGGGAAGGCAATGGTCCAACCGCCAAATACCGGATACCGTCCTGGCAGCGTCGTAACGGTCATCGTCATTTGTTTGATCATCGTTGCTTTGTTCTTCATAGGCTTCAGATACTCAAGGCCAGGCCAGGGTACTCTCGTTATTCCTGGCGGTACGCAGCAGCAACCGTGAATCCGAACCCCTTGGCGCTGATGCGGAGCTGTTCTCAGGCTGCCAAAAGTGCCCCGGCGGGACTGGGGGACGACCGCAAGAATGGTCCGGCGCGGCAATCGCCTTCAGGTCGGGATCTTTCGCTGTTTTCGAGCCAAGCGAGCCTAGGCAACAGATCAATCGCTGTAGTTTTCCATTACGAAGTCCACATCCTTATCACCCCGGCCAGAAAGAGTGACCAGGATTCGCTCCGACGGGTGACAACGCGCCGCCAATTGCATCGCAAAGGCAACAGCGTGTGCGCTCTCTAGAGCAGGAACAACGCCTTCTGTCCTCGACAACCGATAGAACGCCGCGACGGTCTGCTCGTCATCCACTGCGGTGAACGACACTGCGTCATGGAGCATACAAATCTCCGGGCCGACGCCCGGATAGACAAGCCCCGATGCGATTGAAGAAACCTTCGCAATATTGCCGTCGGCGTCCTGGAGAACGATGCAGTGCGAACCGTGCAGCGTGCCAGGCGTTCCGAAGGTCAACGTGGCGGCATGCTCGCCGGGCTTAGCTGATTTTCCCAAGGGCTCAATCCCGTGCAGCGACACACCCTGATCATCTAGGAAACCAGCGTAAATACCCATTGCGTTCGATCCTCCGGCCACGCACGCCACGACATGATCAGGCAAAGCCCCGCCATTCACCGCCATGAATTGTTGCCGTGCCTCCTGTCCGACTACCGATTGAAAGTCGCGGACGATCAGCGGAAACGGGTGCGGGCCGATGGCGGAACCGATCGCATAGAGGGCATGTCGATACTGCCGCGCATAGGCGTTGTACGCGGAATCGCTTGCTTCCTTGAGCGCCGATTGACCTTGTCCAACCGCAATCACCGTTGCCCCGAGAACCTTCATGCGGCTGACATTGGAACGTGCCTTCTCAAGATCGACTTCTCCAATGTGCACCTCGCATTCGAGGCCGAAATAGGCGGCCGCCGTGGCAAGCGCGACCCCGTGCTGGCCTGCGCCTGTCTCCGCGATCAACTTGGTCTTGCCCATATGCCGCGCGAGCAGGGCGAAGCCGACGCAGTGATTGAGCTTATGGGCGCCGGTGTGGTTCAGATCCTCGCGTTTGACGAACAGTGTGGCGCCGCCGATTTGAGCGGAAAGATTGGCGAGGCGGTGTACGGGTGTGGGCCGACCCTGGAAATAAATGCGGGCATCATGCAGTTTGCGCTGGAAATCCGGCATGTTCCAGGCGAGCTGATGCGTTTCGGCCAAGGCGGCAAGCTCGGGCCGCAACTCCGCGGGGTAGTCAATGCCACCATACCTACCGTAGTAGCCTTGGCTATCCGGGTGGCTATTACGGTAGGTGCCCGTAGTTCTTTGAAACGACATTTGGTCGACCTCTTGATGGTGAGGTCCGACCGATACGCCAAGTGAGCGGCAGTTTATTGAATGGGATTTGCGCGACGCAGCGATTGCCCTGCCCGGCGGCTGTAGCTAATGGGAGTTGGCTCGAAGGTCGTGCGACAAGCGGCCAGGAGTGACACCGTAGACCTTCCTGAATTCGCGGGTGAGATGCGCTTGGTCGCAGAAACCAACCGATTGTGCCGCCTCACACAATTCGGCGCCTGCACAGATCAGTTCTCGCGCCCTCGCGATGCGCAGCTGCCTGACATAGGTTTGCGGCGCAATGCCGGTCGCGCGGTGGAATATCCGGACGAAATGGCTCTTGTGAAGTCCGACATGCCGGGCAAGCATGTCCGTGCGGATCGCGCGCATATACCGTTCGTCGATGAACTGACAAGCGGCTCGGACAGCGGTCATGCCGCTTGCGGCGAAACCGGCAGGCTCGAACGAGCAGTTCTGCAACAACTTGCGCAAGGCGGTCTCAATCGGAGCGGCGCCTGAAGTTGGAGAGGATAGGGCATCGACAAATGCTTCGGTCGCCGCGCATCGGCGCAATACATCGGTCCGGACGAGAGGGACGGTGGAGGTGCAGTCGCCCGCCGAGAGGCAGTCCGAGACGAAGCGTGGGGACGGATACAGAACCTCATAGCGGGCCGGCTGGTCCAAACTGCCACCGCTATGCACCTCGAATGGATTGAAGAAGAACACGTCGCCTGGCTGCGCCCTTTTGCTCCATCGGTTCGATTGCAATGAAGCACTTCCCGCAGTGAGGACAACCACCGAGAGAGTGTCATGCATGTGCTGATCGAAATGGCGCGCCGAAGCGCGCGCCCTGAGAAGATCCGGCGACCCCAGTATAAACCTGCAAGACTCGACAATGGTCATCACACCACACTGCACTCAAACTCTGATCATGGCCTCACAATAATATCGCATGCCTCGTTCGACAGAGGCCGTCTCCGCACTAACCACTAGACGGCCCTGATCAGCCGGAGCAGAGAAAGCGCCTCGAAAAAGGTCCCCTTGCGAAAGGCGAGATAGGTCGGCTCTTCGACACCGTGGAATCGGCGCTTGAAGGCCGCCTGCCCCTGCAGGTTGAAGCGGGTGCGATTGACCCACGGCGATTCATAGGCGCGCTGGAAAGCGCGCCGCCAGAAATCGCTTTCGACAAAGCCGCTGGGTCCGATTTCGACAAGCGGCGACAGGCCGAGGGTGACGACGGAAATACCTTCGTTGCGAAAGCGGTCGACCGCGAATTTGGTCAGGCCGATCTCGGCATGCGCTGAGGCATCGATGTGCTTGCGCTTGAACGAGGTGGTGTAGCCGATGACCTTGCCGTCACTGAACAGCGGATCGAAATCCAGCAAGGCAACGAGCTCTCCATCCGGACCGTGCAGGACGAAGCGGCGCATATCGACGCCAAGGTGATCGGCAAAGGGCCTGTTCAGGAACCTCATCTCCCAGCGCTTGACGATGCGGTCGGCCCGCCAGTTCTGGGAGAGCCTGGCAATCTCGTCGAGGAAGATGGTCCCGTTGTCCTCCGCGAAGGAAAACCCCTTCTTCAAGAGCCAACGTTCGGAATAGCGCACTGTCTCATTGCGCTTTCCGGAAAAGTCGTGGCCGGGCAGGACAAGCCTGGTGTCGACGCCGAGGCGGTTGACCTGATAGCCAAGCCCAGCAAGCACGCGCGCCGTCTGTTCGCCGATCTGCACGAACCACGGGCTGCCGGCAACCTCGATGAAACGTCTGATATAGTCGCGCCGATCGGCCGGGTCAGCCATTGGATCACCGAGCGCGAAATGATGTCGCGTTTTACTGCCGTAAGCGATGTAGCCCTGGGCATCGCCGAAGTAATGAAGTCCCTTCTGCACGGCGGTCGAATAGGCAAGGGAAAAATCGCCATGGCGACGAACCAGCGCCAGGCGCTCGACATAGTTCAGCTGCAGCCGCGGTATTTTAGGCCGGCGGTTTTCCAAGAAACGATCGAGGCGTCTTCGCAGTGACGGCATGGTCGACTTTCGCGTGCCGGCTAGGCCGATGAAAGAGCTGACGGACTCCAACCGATCATATTGCCGCGAGCTGATCCTTATCTGGGTGCGGCATGCTTATCCGGCCGGAACTGCCAGATTCTTAGGCGCAATCTGCCCCCGGTCCCGCCCCAAGGCGGCACCACGCATTGTTGTCGACGCTCAGCGTCTGACGGCTGGTTGCTGCGCTCTTCGCGACACGGAAATCGATGCCACTTCGGAAGCGCTCAGGTCACCTGCCAAGCACGATGGCTCTTATCGAACTGCGCTCTGAGAAGATTCTGCTTGATCGGAAGCCAAGAATTCGTCGCGTTCTGCTATCCAAAAATCTGCATAGTCGACATTCTGCCACTCGGCAAACCACGGGCCGCCGCTTGTATAGTGGACCGCCTTAGGCGTGCCGACAGCAGGCTTTTCGTTCCAGCCTTCGAGCCAATTCCACTCTACCGGCAATGAGCCCAGGTTTTCGTCGGCAACCCACTGCATTCGGTGAAGATAGGCGCCACTTTCCTGATTCACGACCTCTGGCGTGAGCGATTTAACCGAAGGATGCGCGCAATTGAACAGCATCAACGACGACCAGTTTTTCCGAGGATAGGATGTCTGGACCACGCCATCCATCTTAGTCGTGGCCTTCGGCGTATAGTCATGCTGGACGCAATAGACCGCCTTGTCCGAGTTCGTATATTTCAGCAGGCCTGCGACGTCACCGAGCCACAGGAAATCGCAATCGCAAAACAGGGCCCAACCCGTGTAGTCGGCGAGAAAAGGCGTGAGAAAGCGCGTGTAGGTGAACTCCGTTGAGGCGAGCGGATCTTTTTCCCGCCAATACAGCCCGTGGGCACGCATCTCATCCTGTTTGATCGGAATGACGGAGACAGGCGCCGACGCATGTTTCAGCAGCGAATGTCGCGCGACGTCGTACGCGATCGGCTCACGGCTGTCCCATCCGATAAATACCCTAAACGCATCAGTCATATTCACTACCCTGGCTTTCGATTTAAACGGTCGTACACTAACTAGTTGGCGATGGCTCGGCAACAATGGCGGTCAACCAAGCCGGTTTCTCACAGATTTGTCCTGGCCTCAGCCTTGCTTTTTCGGATGGAATTGGCCTCGCATTCCCAATGCGACATGCGCCCATTTCTGATAGGTGTAGCTGGCCGAATACGCGGCAACCATCGCACCAATGGCACCGTCCAGAAATCCCAGCCGGAAAATATAGCTGCGCATATATGCCCAGACGGAGCGCAAAACCGCCTTGCCTATCGAGCTTTTTTTGCCCTCGGCAAGCAGTTGCGCGGCGGACGCTTCTGCGTACCGGCCGATCTTGTCGTGGGCGTCTGCCAGGTCGGTGATGGAGTCGTGCTCAATCGGCTGGGACAATCGCCTGACCTTCCCATTCACCAATACTTTCTCGTGCACGGTGTCGTCGCTGAAGCGCCCGGAGCGGCGACGGAAAAGCCGGAGCACCAGATCGGGCGACCAGCCGCCATGGCGGACAATGTGCCCGCAAAAGCGCGATCTTCTCGGTATTTCGAAGCCGTCATAGCCTTTTGGGTCCGCGATTGCGGCTCTGATTTCAGCACCGAGCGGTGCTTCCACCCACTCGTCGGCATCCAGCGAAAGGATCCAATCCCCTGTTGCCGCGGCCAGCACACGGTTTTTTTGCGCGCCGAAACCGGGCCAATCAAGGGTCATCAGAACCTTGGCCCCCAGTTCACCGGCAATCTCCCTGGTTCTGTCGCTGCTGTTATTGTCGAGAACGACAATTTCGTCGGCAAAATGGACCGAGCGTAGGCAACGCCCGATGCTCGCTTCCTCATTGCGGGCGATGACAATGACTGAGAGCGCCGGCACGGTCAGGCGGTTCCGGCATCAAGGCTGCCACTGTCGGTCGAATGCATCTGCGGCATCGGCTCCCGGCCTGTTAGCACGCTGAGGTACTAACCTATTCTAACAAAAAGTCGAAAGTCACTTCAGGTCGAGATTTTCATACAACGATATCATTCGCTGGATCATGACATTGAAATCGTACTGTTCGGCTGCCGCTCTCACCCGGGCTGCGGTCTCAGGTCGTGACGACAACTTCAGCGCGTGCGCGAGCCCTGCAGCGAGGTCGCTTTCGCTGGCCGCGTCGCAAACAAGCGTCGGCTCGAATCGATCGACAAGCTCGCGCGCTCCGCAACCGGTGCTTACCACAGCGGGCAAGCCGCTGGCCATGGCTTCGATCACCACTGTGCCGAAAGGATCATAGATGGAAGGCAGCACGGCAATATCGGCCGCGCCGTACCACGGTAACATGTCTCTCTGCGGCCCCAGCATCCGCAGCCTTGCGCCGAGACCGAGCCTGTCACCAGCCTGCCTGAAGGCGTTGGCGCGCGAGTCATGGCCGATGACCCACAATTCCGGCTCGCCGTCGAGCGTGGCGACAGCCCTCATCAATGCAAGAAGTCCTTTTCGCGCAAACCCCGAGCCGACAAACAGGACGACCGGCCTGTTATCGTCGACGTCGAACCGCGCACGGACCGCGGCCCGATGCCGTTGGCGCAGCTGCGGTTTGAAGCGGTCGAGGTCCACCCCATTGGGAATATGATGCACATTTTCCGCCGGATAATCGTAGTGACGGACAATGTCCTCTGCGACCATTTTCGAAATGGCTATGACAGCTTTGAGCCGTGGGCTGGCATAGGTTGCGCGTTCGAGACGCAGCGTCTGGCGGTGAAAGGGGCTCAGCGCCATTGCCGCCCTGCCAAGCCGCGTCTCGAAACGGCGCCGCTCGGCAAGATAGGCTGCATGAACGCCCTCCCCGGCCCGGAAGACATCGCAGCACGGAAGCCGATCGTTGCTCTGCACCAGGGCCGGTGGCATCTCGGCGATCTTGCGGCAGGCGGCTTGAGCAAAGGACGTCGCCCGCAGGGAGCGCGGAAAGCGGCGGCCGGCACAATGGATGAACTCTATCCCTTCATATCGCGGCCAGTCGCCGGACAGCACGGCCACCGGCCGTTGACGCGCGGCGAACGCCGCCATGATATTTTCCAGCATGATCTCGCCTCCACCGAAAGGCGCATAACGCTGGCGCACGAACAGGATCGGCCTGTCGAATTGATTTTCGATGCCACGAATGCCCGCATGCATGAGGTCTGGGCTCCGGCCTTGTTGCCATCTGACGATGTCTATAGAGGCCGACACGCATCGGCAACAGTTGGAAAGCTCACCGCCGGAACTCAGAACAGATCTGCGTCCATTGTTCACTACTGCTTGCGATTTGCCTAACGGTGCTGCATGTAGAAATTAATAGCAAACAGCGGATCAGTGCCAGCTCCAGCCGGGCGGTGACCGCCATGAGGGAATCGACGGCTTGAGCAAAGCAACCTGGCCCGCCATTGTCCGCCGGACGATTACCGATACCGCCATATATCGGCTGAGACACACCTTCGGAAGACGGGCAGAAGTGTCATCGCTGCGGCCGATAACGCCCCTTGGAGCGAATGACCTGCCTTTAATCCTCGTCATCCGCAACGAGGCAGACAGGCTGCGCCCGTTCTTGAAGCACTATCGCGAGCTCGGCGTCACCAGATTCGCCGTCCTCGATGATCGCTCGACCGACGGAACAGCTGAGCTTCTGGCCGAGCAGCCAGATGTCGATCTATTCAGTTCGCCGATCACCTATTCGCAGTCGGACCTGGGAAACCTTTGGCGGCAGCGTATTGTGCAGATTTATGGTCAGCCTCGCTGGTATCTGACCGTGGATGCTGACGAATATCTTGTCTATGACGGCATGGATCAGCATCCGCTCGGCGCGTTGGCCGACTGGCTCAAGCGGCGCGGAATGACGCGTCTGCTGGCGCCGATGATCGACATGTATCCGAGCGGAAACATCTGGGACGTCCCCTTCGATCCCATCTTGCCGCCATGGCAAGTTGCGGACCATTTCGACAGCAGCGACTATGAGGTGACAAAGAGCCCTCGGCATCTGAAGATCACAGGCGGCCCGAGGACCCGGCTTTTCGCCAGAAAACACAAGCTGACCAAATTTCCCTTGATATATGTTGACCGGCAGACGATTTTTACATCGATTCACTCGCCGTTGCCTTATTGGCGGAACTATATAAAGGGATTTGGCGGCCTGCTTCATTTCAAGTTCTTCGCCGATTTCAACGACAAGGCGCAGGTCGCGGTGGCGGAGGGTCAGTATTGGAACGGCGCTTCCAAATATCGCCAGTATCACGAGGTATCGAGCGGTAAAGCGACCCTCAGCGCGATGGGCGAACAGTCAATGCTGTATGAAGGAGCTCACAGCCTGTTCAAAACGGGTTTGATCGACAAAATTGATTGGTAGACGGTATTTCCAGCAGATGCCGAACCGTTATCATGCATAACCGAATGCTTTCATAAGCTGGGCACCTCGTCCCTGTACCAGATCCTGTAACTCGGTGTTTCCGAGTTCCGAGCGCCATCTCCCACGTCCGTCGTAGATCGGCTGGTTGACCTGTTGGTTCCGGAGCACCGCATGTGGTGTCTCGAGGCCAGCGTCGGTCGGCTTGAACCATTGCTGCGGCTTCTTGTGATAGTCGAGGAGATCCGGGCTGAACGTCACATTGAGAAAACCGCATATCTGCTCGACGATTTTGGCCGGATTCTCGATCAGGTCCTCATAGCGATAGATCAGCACATCCGGCTCTCCCCGTTCCGCAAGAACCAGCGCATTGTCGTTGATCCAGCGGTCCAGGGCCTCCTTGGGGTCGCCAAGTCGTTTGACCAGGGACGCCACGACGTCGCGTCCATCTCGCACCGGCATGACGAAACGCGCGCCGGGCACGAGCCGGCGAATGCGGGCGACACGACGGATGTGCCGTGGTGTCTTTTCGAGCAGCACACTCTTTCCAGCCCTGAACGCATCCCGCTTCAGCTTCCAGTAGCGGAACAGTGCCAGCGGGGTCCATTTGAAGAAAATGTTGGTTTCCTGGAGCGGCAGGTAGACGTCTGGATGGGACGCAAGGATCGTCGCGATCAAGGTGGTGCCGCTGTGGCCGCAGCCGCAGATGAATCCGGTTCGCATCACCATGTCGGCAATGCTCCCTAACCCGAGGTAACTCGAGTGCGGTTATCGACGCGAGCATAGCACAAGCCGTTCGTGCGAAAGACCTTGTCCAGCTTCTCCCAATATTCGAACTTAGCCAACTGCTCGTCACAATAGGCCACGTCATCCTCGGAAAGATATTCGCCGTAACCGCCTATCTTGCCCTTACGCACCTTGAAGCTTTCCGGATCGTTCGCATCACGCGGCTGTAATATCTTGCCGTAGCGATCGGACAGATCACCGGTCGATTCACTCACTTTCATCTTGTCGAACGTTCGGTTGTTCGCCACCTCGACAAGCGTCCGATCGTCAGCCTGTAGGTTCAGGAATCCAAGGATCGCGCGAAGGACACCAGCCGTATCCCGATGCATATCTTCGTATTGAAGATACCGGATTTCGCGCATCCGGGGCATGGCCGCAAACCATTGCAGGTTAAATCTGATGATCTTTTCAATCCCATGGTTGTCGCTTCTGATAAAATCGCTGAACGATCCCGCTGGAAGCATATGGCGCTTCTGAACCTGAAAGTACCCCGAGACCACCGTGTCTCTTGGGTCGCGAACCAGCATTATTGTTCTTCTCTTCTTGTATCGAGATTTATTCTCCTTAAGACTTGATTTTGGTCTAAGCAGCTTGTGGTCGGTTCCATCGTGAATGTATTGAACTTCAACGCCGAGATCGTCCAGCATGACACGCAGCCAGGTGCGCCCTGATTTCGGAAAGGATACGATAAGAGGAAGAGGCGGCGCTTTGGCCTGGAACAATTTTAGAAAGGACATGTTTAGAAAGGACATGGAGAGACCTCCTTTAGATTATCAGAGCTGGCGCCCGAACCGCTGCAGGCCAGACCAACCCCATCGCTGGGCGCCTAAACCTACGGCCGGTTCGAACACAAGGCAGAAATACCGGCAAGAATTGCGATCCTCTGCGGGGCGAATTGGCCTTTACTATATCCCGGTGCGGAATGCCTTATGTTTTTTGGCCTGTTGCGACGACTGTTCGACACGGGCGCCTCCCTCTCCGATCGTCGGCCGAACCACTTAATGCGCATAGCGTCGAAGCGCATTCAGTCGATGCGCTTTTGGGCGACATGCCTTAGCCACTCACTTTTATGACCCAAGACGCCAGGATAGAATCGGCCTCGTCCATCACCGCGGCCCAGGGGCGTTCCCGTTTCGAGACCAGTACGGCGGACGGATAATAGGGCGTGCGGTCGCCCTCGACCGGCCAGGAGCGCTTAAAGCCATCGCCCAGAATGAAAACCGAGGGGATGCCGAGCGCGCCCGCCAGATGCGCTCCGGTATTGCTGATGGTCACCACGGCGTCCATCGCGGCAACCTGCGCGGCGAAAAGGTCCATGTCGACGAGTTGATCGACTGATCTGTCATGAAGAATGCGCTCCGGCTCAGCGTCGGTCAGGACCTTCAGGTCGGTCTCGATCTGGCCATATTGCAGCGAGACGAACCGGACGTCCGGTCGGCCGATCAGGTTACGCCAGGCGGCCAGCGGCGGCAGGTCTTTGCCGGGATTGGAGCTGCCCCATGCGATCCCGACCAACGGTCGTCCGTCCTGCCGGTAGCGGGCTCGAAGTTCAGCGACCCGGGCCGGGTCCGGCTTAAGGGGCACGAAATGCTCGCGGATTGCCGCCTCGTCGGTCTCGAAAACGGCAGTCAGATGCTGGACGCCGGCGAAGGCTTGCGCCTCCCCATAGGCGGCCTTGCCGTCAGCGCCGACCGGCCGCACATCAGCGGTCGGAAAAGTGCGCTGGAAGAGCGGTACTAGCCGTTGCTCGACCAGCACGATCAAGCGGGCGGCGCGCGCCAGGGCACGGCCGACGGAACTCGCATGGTGGATCGCGGTGGCCAGACCCTGCTTTTCTGTTTCCATCAGATCGACCAGCAGTATCTGGCCCGAAATATCCTGGCCCAGCCACTCGCGCTCGACACGGCCCTCAACGATGTGGCGCCTGGCGATTTTGAGTTCGGCCGCGGGGCCGTAGGCACCCATGCGCATCAGCGCCTTGCTGAGCTCGTCGAGCAGGTGGACCTCTCGCCTCGCCTTCGCAATAGACCCGAGAGCCAGGGCTTTCGGCAGCGCCGCCGGCCAATCGCGGGACTCGACGCTTCGCCGATAATCCGCCATCTGATCGGCAATATCGCCGTCGCGCCAGCGAAGGAAAAGCTGCCGCCGGTGACGTCGGAACCAGACCTTGTATTTGTAGCCTGCAAGCGTGGTCGCGCGGCGCAACCGGCCAAGAAGTTGGCTACCGTCCATCACCAGCTCCACCGATGATTTGCATAACTCGTCCACCTGCTTCCTGCATTGCGGACGCCCATGCTCGGCCGCCTTTTCGGACCAGTCGAACGCTTGGATAAGCGGCCACGGTGTCTCCGAAAGCGGGCCAGGACAGCCGAAACCCGTCGTCGAGCATGACGATCGTCGGCACGCCGAGCGCTCCGGCCAGGTTGGCGCCGGTATTGCTGATGGTCACCACCGCATCGAGCGCCGCTATTTGGGCGGCAAAGCGGTCCATATCCACCAGCTGGTCCACGGAAGCGTCATGGATGATGCGTCCCGGCGCGCAGCGCTCGAAATCGGAGAGCGCTGGCCCGACATCGCCATATTGCAAGCTGACGAGGCGTCCAGGCAGGTTGTCGAGCAGCGGCCGCCAATCATCCAGAGCCGGCAGATCCTTGCTTTTGTTGAGACTTCCCCAGGCAAAGCCGATCAGTGGACCCGGCCCGCGATCGAGATAGGTGCCACGCAGCTCAGCAACCAGCCGGCGATCCGGCTCCAGCGGAACGAAGGGCGCGCGTGCCGCCGGGTCGTCCGGCCAGAAATGCGTTGCCAATGTCTCGAAGCCGGCGAAGAGATCGCCGTCCGCCGCCGCCACCTCCCCTTCCCCCTCGAGCCTGACGTCGAGCGCCGGATAAGTTCTGCGATAGAGAGGCGCCAGTCGCGGCTCGACGAAGACGATGCATCGGTGGGCGGCTGTGACAACCGGGCCAAGCAGCGAGGCGAACTGGAAGAAGATCGCAAGGTCGCCTTCGCGGCGATCGACGACAAGCGTGCGATCAGTAAGGTCACTGCCGTTCCATTCGGGCCTGCCGGGTACCTGCTTGCTGGACGCAATCAACTGCCAGGTGCGATTGCCCCCGTCGAGACGTCTCAGTCCGCGCCCGGCCTTCTTGATCAGGCCGAGATCGCCAAGCTGCTCGGCAAGCAGCCCAAGCGCCAGGGCATGATCCCGAGCCGCCTTCCAGTCTCTTCGCTCGACACTATCGTCCATCAGCTTCATATGCCGTTCGACGGGTTCGTCGGCATGGCGCGAGCGGCGTCTGAAAAGCTCCCTTGCCTGCTCGACAACCTTCTGCAGCCGCTTGCCGAGGGCGCTTTGCGGCCGCAGATCGGCGGCCTTTGCCTTTTGAAGGATGGATGGTCTGTTCGGCAAGGCAGTACTCGATTATACTCGATGAGCGTTGGAAAGCATCGGCGAAAGCCGACGACCGGCATCTTCAAGTACTGCCGACCATGGACGCCCTTCCTTGCGAATGACGACACCCTTCGGATACCAGGGCGTCCGGTCGCCGGTCACTGGCCATGCCGTCTGAAAATTGTCGTCGACGAGGAAAACAGTCGGCACGCCGAGGGCTCCGGCAAGATGGGCCGCCGTATTGCTGATCGTCACGACGGCATCGAGTGCGGCGACCTGCGCAGCGAAACGGTCCATGTCTACCATCTGGTCGACGCTGCCGTCAAAAATCAGACGCGCGTCATTGCCGTTGCGCAGGCGCCGCAGCGCCGGCTTGATCTGTCCGTACTGGAGCGACACGAATGTGGCTTGTGTCTGGGCGATGAACCTTGCCCAATCGGGGAAGTCGGGCACGTCCTTGGTGTGGGATTTACTGCCCCAGGAGAGGCCCACCAGCGGCAGATCGGTCATCGGGCGATAGCGCTTTCGAAATGTCTCGACGAGCTTGGGATCTGCTTGTAGCGGCTCGAAATCGGCGGCAAGTCTTTTGGCATCGCGGCCGAAAATCCAGGCGAGATGTTCGAATGTCGCAAACTTATCACCAGTCACATTCTCCCGTGCCGCAACCACTGTAGCCTTTGGAAATGTGCGTTGCAGAAGCGATACAAGGCGCGGCTCTACTCGAATGATTGCCCTTTGCGCACGTCCAGCGGCAGCTCCGGCCAGTCGCGCGTGGCGGATGACGCGGCCAAGACTGCGAGGGTCATCCTCGACAAGATCGATCAGCAGCGTCTCCGTACCGAGATCCTGGCCAGCCCAATCGCTGGCCCTTGCTCCCTTCCGGAGACTTCGGGCGGAGAGGCGAAGCTCCGCCGCCCGCGCAAAGTTGCCAAGCCGTTCGAACGCCTGGCCCGCCTTCTGCATCAGCTCTGGGTCGCGGGTATGATCGGCCATGATGGCTATCTCGTTGGTACTTGCCTCAAGGCCTTTCCAGTCCCTGCGCGCGATCAGGGCATCGACCTTGGCTTGCTGCTCAAGAACGGAGGCAGGGAAAGGCTGGGCAGACAATTTCCGCAACGCCTTTGTATATCGGCGCAACTGCTGACCCAACCCGCCGATCACATACCGGATATAGGAACCGTGATAAAAGCTGGTCATCGGCCTTCAGCGCAATACGCTCTGCCGCAGCTTTTTACCGCTTTCAACCATCGGATCGAGCGTCTCCAAGTGAAATATCGAACGATATATCTCGCTGTGCTTGGCAAGCTGGTCATGCGTACCAGCATCGACAAGCTGCCCGGCGTCAAACACGAGAATACGATCGGCCGCCTTAATTGTGGAAAGCCTGTGCGCAATGCAGATCACCGTTCGTTGAAATGTGTCGTCGAAGGCTGCCTCCATGACCGCCCGTTCGTTTTCGCCGTCGAGCGCCGATGTCGCTTCATCATAGACAATTACCGGAGCATTCTTGAGCAAGGCGCGTGCGATGGCGACGCGTTGTTTCTGCCCGCCCGACAGATTGGTGCCGCTCGGCCCGACAAGCGTGTCGAGCCCGTTTTCGAGGGCCGAAGCAAAGCTGGTGACCCGGGCGAGGTCCGCAGCGGACTCGATTTCTTGATCGGTGGCGTTCGGGCGCCCGTCGCGAATATTGTCGCGGATCGAGCCTTCGAACAGGAAGACATCCTGTGACACCAAAGCGATGTTGTCGCGAACGTCGGCCAGGCTGATTTTCGAAATATCCTTTCCGTCGATGAGAATCCTGCCCTTGTCCGGCTCCATCAGGCGCAGGATCAGATTGACGATGGTGGTCTTGCCAGCGCCGGAGCGGCCGACGATCGCCAGCTTCTCACGAGGCCGCACGTCGAAGGAAACACCCTGCAGCGCTGGGCTGTTGCCTTCATAGGAGAAGGCCACATCCTCAAAGCAGATACCACCATCGACATCGGTCAGGCGCTCGCCTGCGATTGCGAGTCGCCGCTGCTCGGGCGTGTCGATCAAATCATACATCTGCTCGACGGCGACCATTTGCTTCTGGATGTCGACATTGACCCGGGCCAACCGCTTGGCAGGCTCATACGCAAGCAGGAAGGCGGTAATGAAGGCCATGAATTCGCCGGGCGTCTTGCCGTTGCCGAGGGTCTGCCAGCTGGCATACATGACGAAAAGCCCGATGATCACACCGCCGCCGGTCTCCATCAATGGGCTCATCAACGCTGATGTCCGGTTGATCTGGATGCCACGCCTTTCCATCTTGCGGACGGCCTTTGCGAAGCTGGCGACCGCCTTGTCCTCGAGCTGGAAGGACTTGATGGTGCGGATGCCTTCGACGGCTTCCGTGCCGATCGACTGGACCTGTGCGGCCAATTCCGTCTCGCCCCTTGCCAGCGCCTTGAGCTTCCTTGTTATCGCGCCGACCGACAGGAACAGCATCGGCAGAACTGCCACGGATATCAGCGACATCACCGGATCCTGCTTGACCATGACACTGGCCAAAGCCATCAGGGTCAGCAGATCGGAGACGGTGCTGCTCGTGAGTGTGAGAATAACGGTCGCCCCGGCGCGCGCGTTGAACATGATTTTGGAGATAAATTTTGCCGGATGCTGGTTGGCGAAACGGCTGATGTCGAAACGCACCATTCGGGAAAACTGGCGGTTTTGAAGGTCCGAAACGATGGCCCGGCGAATCTTTCCCGTCGTGATGGTCTGGCAGTAGGCAGCTATGCCCTTGACCAGGAAAATGCCGATGATGACGGCGCTGATACCCGATACAGCGGCAGCGTCTCGTTCGACATAGATGGTGTTGATCATGACTTTCATGATCCAAGCCGCTGCGCCGGTCGCCGCCGCAGCGGCGATCGAGCACATCAAACCTGTCACATACAGCATCTTGTGCGGCGGCAGATTTTCGCTAATCAGACGCTTGATTAGCGGATATGCTGGGGCCGTTGATACTCGTTTCTTTGCAATCATCTCGTCGCCGCCCGTTGCGATCCCGTCCGGTCTTCGTGTTGCCTTGAAAGCGCGAGACGGTTTCGATCATTGTCTGTGGCTTCGTTCCCGACCGCAGTCAATGCCGAACAGGATCCTTGCGCGTCATCGGCTTACGACCGTCGGTTCCTCGGATGCCAAGCATGGCGGAACACAAGCCATGCGGCTCTTGCGCCGCTCGTCGTTCGCCGCACTATGCCTGGTCATTGTTTCGCAAGGACGAGGAGATGGCTTCCAAGAGGCGATGTGTGATTGCTTTTGACTGAAAAGCCCACATCCGAAAGCACCGCCATCATTTCTTTATCCTTACCAGGGGGGACGCGGGCAACGATCGTTTGAGCACGCCTGGCGATATCGGACAGCACGCTTCGCGCCTTGTCCGCGCCGAGGCTCCACTGCATGTGGTGGTAAACCGCCAGCAGCATGACGATGTCGTATTGCGGTTGGAGAACATTTTGCAGCTTCCGGCTGCCAAGATCGAGACAATCGAACCGGCTTTGGACTGGACAACCCAGAAAGATCATCCTGGCCGTCTCGATATGCGGCTTGAGAATGTCGATCCCGTGGATCGAGCTCGGTCTCAGCTTGGATATCTCATAGGCGACAATACCCATGTTGCAGCCAACATCGAGAATGGATTTGCCGGCATAGTCGACTTCTGCGGAGAATAGCCCGTCCAGTCTGTCGTCCCACGTCCCCTTGAACCTCTTTTGCTTATTTGACCACCACAAATCATTGTTCTCCAAAAGCGGCGCCGGACTGGGTTCCTTGACGGAGGAGGACTGTGCGCCGGGCCTTGGTCCGGACCAGTCGCTGGCGCGCAAACGACACTGCCCAGAACGTCCTGTAAACGCAACCGCGGGAGAAAGGAACTCCTGATCACAGCATCCTGCGAGAGACAAAGACGTTTCGGGGAGTTGACGAGCACCCAGCCCGACAAATCGATATGTCGGTTGGAAATGGCAATGTCGCTTGCCTGCCCCCTACCCGGGCTGAACTTGCTTGCGCGGCGCAAGCACGGCAATTCGGGAGAATAGCGTCCTCTCCAACGATGCCTTGTTCAGCGATAGCGTGGTCATGTTTGTTCTTGCTTTGTGCCGGATGCTACTAATTTGGTTATGGTGTGTTGATTTGCGCCAACGACCGTCTTACCGCGACACGCGGTTTTTCAGCTAGGCTCGATCAAAGCTCGCCCGCATTGCGGGTCTTTGGCGAATCACGGTCGAGTGCCAGCCTTTTCGGCAGCTTCCGAGAAGGGAAATCGGAATAGCAGCTTCCGGTTCTCGTCGCAGATTTCGAAGGAAAGGCCTGTCAGGACCGGGTCGCCGCTGAGCAGACCCTCGGCCAGTATTTCCTTGGCCGAAGCCATGGCATTATCCTGAGCCGCGGACAAAACGTCCAACTCTTGACCCTCGAAATCTTCCTTCAAGCGGCCGTCATTGTTTCGGAAATGAAAAAAATATCTCGGCATGCCTGCTCCAGTTGGTAGGTTTATCTAGTCGCGAGCGGCCTCAGGAACAGCGTCGGATTCGCACAGGCGGCGGCATCCGTACGATTTCGACGTTGGGATTCATGGCTTTCAGGCCTTCATGCATCAGGTCGATCGAACAGCAGCACTCCCAGCCCATGTTCGAACGCACATGCCGCAATCATGTCGTCCGGGGCCTTTCCGGAGACCGGGCAATTCGGCATGACTGCCCTGATCGCGATCTCAGCCGCTGCGGTGGAAACCACATCTGGGCGCCTTTTTCTGGTCTCCATATATATTGCTCGATCAGAATTTTCAGGCGCCGCACTGCAATCTCGGCAACGACCACCGTTCCTCCCTCGATTCGGCACAATGTCCGGGTCAAAGGTCCGCTGCTATTGGGAAGCAACGGACCACTCGGCTGGGTGAGCCAATGGCCCGAGGCGGGGGTGTCTCGGACCGCCATCACAATAGCTTCGGCAAGCCGCTCGTTCCACAGGATGCTGCGGTTGGTAATTTTCGTACATTGAGCATTGCCGCAGGGCAGTCTGCGAGCGGGGGATTTTGCGCTATGCCGCGGTCACCGGATCAGCTTCGGCTTTGATCGAGATAGCTGTAGATGCCCGCGCCGATCGCGACCGCTCCTACGGTGATCAGAATCGATGGCACCCCCATCGACGTGGCGACGATCCCCCAGACAATGGCGAGGGCAATTGCGCCGGCCGTTCCCAGGACCAGTCTAAGCCGTTTCGACATTATCCGTTCCCCCAAAAGTGCATCTTTGGCCTTTTTGGTCGAAATATCGCAATGCGGCACCGTTGTCTGTGCCTTGTCGAAACTTTTTACGCCGTCCCTGAGCCCGAACGCTGAGGCGTAAGCGATCCGTATGCGACCTTGTTGCAAACACCTCTCCGCCAAATGAGGAAGCTCGGGCGCGAGCCTGGGAAAGCGAGGTGTCTATGCAAAATTTTCGGAAGTTAATCCGGTTCACGATTATGGGCATGGCGGCCACGACGACCGGAATAGTCATCACGGGCCTTACGCCAGAGACAACCGAAGCGACTTTGATTTGCCATAGGTTGGTCTGCCAGAAGGCGAGCAATGAACGCACTGCCTTCGGCACCAAATATCAGCGTAAATGCACTTGCGAAAAAATAAGCGAGGGCGCTAACAACCGTCCCTCCCCACGCAATGTCAACAACAGGCCCATCGGCGGCTCAAGCGGCAGCAGCGGCTCAAGTGGCACTAGCAGCTCAAGCGGCAGCAGTGGCTCAAGCGGATCGAGCGGCAGCAGCGGGTCAAGTGGCGGCAATGACGGAACACGCAGCGGCGGATCCAGCGGCAGCGGAGTGTAGCGGCTGCTCAAGCGGCTCCGGCGGCGGTGGCCACACTACGTGACCGTGGCGGCCGCCAACGACGATCAATCCTCACGACAACGGGAGTAGTAGCTTGACGCTCCAACCGAAATCGGCGACCGCGCCCCTCACCGGTCTTGCAGGACTGCTTGGTCTTGCGCTGGCCGTCGGGGTGCTCGTCAACAGAGGCTGGCCTGTACATTTGCAGGCCATGACTGTCATTGCAGCTACCGCGGCAGCGATGATCGCGGTCGACACGGCCTATTTCCAGACGTTCCGAAGGCGTTCGACGGGATTCCAGGCAGAGCCGCTGCGAGCGCTTGAAGTTGAGCGCGTCGTGCGCAAGGTCATCGGCTTCATTGTCACGCTCACGACCGTTGCCGCAGTCTACTGGATATTGCCGGAATACCGGCGTGCGTTTTACGCCCCCTACTGGGCAGCGCTCTACGACATCTTGCCGGCGCTGCTCGTCGCCACTCCGTTTTATGTTGCTTATGTCGACTGCCGGCAAACCAATCCGGAAGACTCATACGCCGAAATCGGTGCATTCGTTCTCAGCGGCGCCGTGCCGCAAAGGACAGAGCAGATACGCCAGCATGTGTTGGGCTGGATCGTCAAAGGCTTCTTCCTGCCGCTGATGTTCGTCTATTTGTGCTCCACCCTGGGTTCAATCCTGACCGGGCTGGAGCAACCATATCAGCTCGACATCACGCGCTGGCACGCTTTCGCAATCGATCTCCTGTTCATGGTAGATGTCCTTATCGCAGTGGTCGGCTACGTCTTCACGCTGCGCGTCCTCGACAACCATATCCGCACCGTCGAGCCTACCGTGTTCGGCTGGCTGGTTTGTCTTGCCTGTTATGAACCAATAACCGCTGAAGCGCTGCGGCACTCCGCCATCCTGCTCGGGCTCAACGCCGTCTATGCGCTCCGCGCCATCACCGAGGAACGCCATCTGTCACGCGACCCCGATTACGTCGCCTATTGTGATTACATCGCCGAGAACGGTGCTGTAGCCCTACTCAAACGACTGTTCGCGACAGCGCGTCGGTCGCCGATGGGGCGCTCCGCTGAATGACATTTTTGCTCTGACGATCAGCGAGAGCTATCGTCTCAGCGCATCCGCGCGATCCGTGGCCTCGTCGCTCATCGGCAACGGCCTATCGCCCTCGAGCAGGCGGGTGATCCGGGCGAAGCCGGTAAAAGCCTTTCTCGCTTCCTCGGCCGACATCCGGCCCGCCATGGCTGCAGCGCAGCAATTCACCGCACATTGGTAAACCGGCCCGCGCCGCCCGGCCGGCCATTTTCGCAAGAATGCCATCGCTTCGGCAACGCTGTCGATCTCTTCCACAGGCCGTCCATGTCCGCGCGAAATCCGCACGGGCGAAAAGAATTGCAAGCGATCCATCATTTCCTCCCGTCGACCGGATGCGTGCGATCGAACCCCCCTAAACTCGTGAACTGGGCCTTTGGTTCCCGGCAAAAGAGAGCTTGGCTTGGAAAATGTTGGCTGGACGAGACGAGGAGCGGAGCGGTGGAAGCGCCAGGCGCACCCATTGGCGTGACTTCTTGCCGCTGTACGGGAACGTTAGCGCGGCTGATGCATTTCGATGCCACGAACAGTCTTTTTGAGGGAAATGCCAAAACATGAGAATAGCCCATGTGGCGCCGCTCCATGAATCCGTGCCACCCCGGTTCTATGGAGGGACGGAGCGCATCGTCTCCTATCTGACCGAAGGATTGGTCGAACTTGGCCATGACGTGACCCTGTTCGCCAGCGGCGATACCAAGACATCGGCGAAATTGGTGGCGTGTCGCGAGCGTGCGCTCCGTCTCGATCCGCGCCCGCACAAATCCGAAACCGCAGCGCATCTCTCGATGCTTGCCGAGGTGAGGAACCGTGCGCAACAGTTCGACGTCATCCACTTCCATCTCAGCCATTTCCTGCATTTCCCTTTCTTCGAACACATGCCCGACCGTACGGTGACGACGCCGCATGGCAGGCTCGACTATGTCGATTTGGCCCCGGCCTACCAACGTTTTCCGCGCTTTCCGATGATCTCGATTTCCCGCAGCCAGAGAGCCGGGCTCGCCAAGGCCAATTGGCTGGCGACCATCCAACACGGGCTGCCGATCGATATCTACGAGCCGACTTTCGAGACCGATGCGGACGAGCCGTATCTGGCGTTCCTGGGCCGGCTGTCGCGCGACAAGCGCCCGGATCGTGCCATCGAGATCGCCTTGCGCTCTGGGCTGAAACTGAAGCTTGCGGCAAAGATCGGCGATGACGACCGCGCCTTTTTCCACGACACGGTCGAGCCGCTGATCGATGGCGACCGTGTCGACTATATCGGCGAGATCGAAGAGGACAGAAAAGCGGAATTCCTCGGCAAGGCGGCCGGCCTGCTGTTTCCGATCGATTGGCCGGAGCCGTTCGGCCTTGCCGCGATAGAGGCGATGGCCTGCGGCACGCCGGTAATCGCCTGGAAACGCGGTGCCCTGCCGGAGATCATCGACCATGGCGTGACCGGTTTCCTTGTCGATACTGTCGATGCTGCGGTCGCCTCGATACCGGAATTGCTGCGCCTCGACAGGCGACAGGTGAGAACCGTATTCGAGAACCGTTTTTCTGCCACGAGAATGGCCCACGACTATGTGGCTGCCTATGCGCGCCTGATCGGCGCTCCCGGTGAAGCGAGAGCGTCCTGATCGGCGTCATTGTGGAAATTGGAACGAAACGACAGAGTTTGTGACGAATGAATCAACTCGACGAGCGTAAGCTTGATCCCGCCGTAGCCCTTGCCTCTCTCGACGAGGTCGCGCCTCGGGAGCCGCACCGGCTGTTCGCCCTCAAGCAAGGCGACTGCTTCGCGGTGGCCGACGCCTATGGCGACATCCGCGGCGCCGGCGACGGCTTTTTCCGTGACGACACGCGTGTGCTTTCGGAATTCCGGCTGACGGTCGGTGGCCGGCAAATGTCGCTGCTCGGCGCATCGCTCAGCCAGGACAATGTGCTTTTCACCTCGAACCTGACCAATCTGCCGATCCAGAGTGTCGGTGGCCGGGACATTCCGCAGGGCGCGATCCACATAGAGCGCGTCAGGCTGCTTTGGCAGGACCGGCTGTTCGAGCGCATCACCCTTTCCAACTATAGCCAGGAATCGTCGGCCATTCGGGTTTCCTTGCATTTCGCAGCAGATTTCCGCGACATGTTCGAAGTGCGTGGTTCGACCCGGCCCAAGCGCGGGACAGCCCACGCCGCCGAGACCGGTCCGACGTCCGTGGTGCTTCGATATGACGGGCTGGACCAGCTTGTGCGCCTGTCGGCCATCTCGTTCTCGCAAGCCCCGGACAATTTGACCACCAACCGTGCGGATTTCCTGATTGCGGTGACGAAGCGCAGCAGCGAGGTTCTCTATATCGAAGTCGGCCCGGAAGTGGCGGAAACGCCCGACCGCGACCGTTTCCGTGCCGCCGCCGCCCGCGCCCGCTTCGGCATGCGCGCAAAACGCCGCCATGGCGGGACGGTGCACAGCTCCGGCCGCGTCTTCAACGACTGGATCGAGCGCGCGCGGGCGGATGTGGCGCTGCTGACTACCGAGCTTGCAACCGGACCTTACCCCTATGCCGGCATACCCTGGTTCTCGACGGCATTTGGCCGCGACGGGGTGATCTCCGCGCTGCAGATGCTGTGGTTGAATCCCGGGCTGGCGCGCGGCGTGCTCGCCTTTCTCGCCCAGCATCAGGCAACCGAAACGTCGCCGTTCAGCGATTCGCAGCCGGGCAAGATCATGCATGAGACCCGCAAGGGCGAAATGGCGGCGCTGCGGGAGCTCCCGTTCGGCCGCTATTACGGCGGCGTCGACACCACGCCGCTCTATATTCATCTCGCTTGCGCTTATGCGGATCGTACCGGCGACATGGCGTTCATCGACAGCCTGTGGCCATCGCTCTGTGCTGCGGCCGAATGGACCGAAGAGATAAGCCGCGCGACCGGCTTCGTTACCTACCAGCGCGGCGCCGAGAGCGGCCTCGCCAACCAGGGCTGGAAAGACAGCTTCGATTCGGTCTTCCATGCCGATGGCCGCATGCCCAAGGGGCCGATCGCTCTGGTGGAGGTGCAAGGTTATGTCTTTGCCGCGTTCCGTGGGCTGGCGGCGCTCGCCCGCCGCCGTGGCGAGGACGACAAGGCCGATCATTGGGACGAACGCGCCGAAACCATGCGCGCCGCGGTGGAACGCCATTTCTGGATGGACGATCTCAACTTCTATGCCCTGGCGATCGACGGTGCAGGCGAGGTCTGCAAGGTACGGACGTCGAATGCCGGCCATCTTCTCTATGTCGGGCTGCCCGAGCCGGAACGGGCGCGGATGGTCGCCGATCAGCTGCTCTCCGCGTCCTTCCACTCGGGTTGGGGAGTGAGGACGCTGGCCGATGATGCGATATTCTTCAATCCCATGTCTTACCACAATGGTTCGATCTGGCCGCATGACACGGCCATGTGCGGTGCCGGCCTGGCACGTTATGGCGTGCGCGACAGCGTGGTCCGGCTGATGAGCGGCACGTTCGAATCGGCTGTCCATTTCAACATGCGGCTGCCGGAACTGTTCTGCGGCTTTACCAGGTCGCCAGGCGAAGCGCCGATCGCCTATCCCGTCGCGTGCCTGCCGCAGGCCTGGTCGGCGGGATCGGCCTTCATGCTGATGCAGGCCTGCCTTGGCCTGGAAATCGATGGCTGGGACGGCGAAATCCGGGTCACCCGCCCGAGGCTGCCGATTGGTATCGATACGCTGACATTGCGGCATCTGGGCGTCGGCTCGGCGGTGGTCGACCTCACATTCCAGCGTGTCGGCGACCGGGTCGTTGCCTTTCTCGCCGACCGGTATGAGGGGATGGTACCGCTCATCGTGCGCACTTGACGCCGCCGCACTGCGGCGCATCGAAAACGACGCGCGGCATTGCAATCGTCCGGAACCGATAGCCTCTTTGTGCGTTGCAAAAATGGGCGGCGCGGGAACGCTTTCGTCGTTGGACGGCAGCGAACCAGAAAAACAAATAAAAACGGCTATCGGCCGGCCGGAGGCGAGATCACATTCGATGTCAGACTATACTGTAGACCTGCTCTGGGTTTTGCTGATTGCAAGTTTTGGCTTTTCCGCTTTTGCCATTCTATTATCGATATCCCGCCAGCGCCGCGGCCGCGCAACGGCGGCCGCATACACGCCGAGCGAGGATGTCGCGTCGGAAGCGGCACGCAAGGTGCTGCGCGAATTCGAAAAGAACGGCCAGTCGGCCGACGCGGCGCTGGTCACATGGTCGCCCGACACATTGCGCAAGATCCTGGCCGACGACCTGCCGGATGCACAGGTCATCGTGGTGTCCAACCGCGAACCCTACATCCACAACATCAAGGATGACGGGGTCCAACTTTTGGTGCCGGCCAGCGGGCTGGTGTCGGCACTTGAGCCCATCACCCGCGCCTGTGCCGGCACCTGGATCGCCTATGGCGGCGGAACGGCAGACCGTCTCACAATCGACAAGGACGACCGGGTGCAGGTGCCGCCAGGCAATCCGTCCTACACGCTGCGCAGGGTCTGGCTGACGGAGGAGGAACATCAGGGCTATTATCTGGGCTTCGCCAATGAAGGCCTATGGCCGCTTTGCCATATTGCCTTCACCCGCCCGATCTTTCGCGCCTCGGACTGGGACGCTTACGAGGCCGTCAACCGCAAGTTCGCCGATACGGTGGTTGCCGAAGCACGCAACGAAAGGCCGATCGTGCTGGTGCAGGACTACCACTTCGCGCTGCTGCCGCGCATGATCCGTCAGCGCCTGCCGGACGCGATCATCATCACCTTCTGGCATATCCCGTGGCCCAATTCGGAAGTGTTCAGCATCTGTCCGTGGCGTGAGCGGATCCTGGAAGGACTGCTCGGCGGTTCGATCATCGGCTTTCACACCCAGTTCCATGCCAACAACTTCACCGAAAGTGTCGACCGCTTTCTGGAGAGCCGCATAGAACGGGCAGACGCGGCAATCTCCTATGGCGGACAGACGACATTGGTCCACGCCTATCCCATTTCCATAGAATGGCCGGCCCAATTGCTGGCAAGTTTGCCGTCTGTCGAGGAGTGCCGCGCTCGTGTCCGCGATAGATTCGGCCTGTCTACGGATACCAAACTATGCGTTGGCGTCGAGCGCCTCGACTACACGAAAGGCATTCTCGATCGCTTCCATGCCTTGGACGAATTGTTCACGAGATATCCCGAATGGATAGGCAAGGTGGTTTTCCTGCAGATCGCGGCGCCGAGCCGGGGGACATTGCCGGCCTACCAGCAACTCCATGACGAATGCCGCCGCTATGCCGAAGAGCTCAACCGGCGCTATGGCAGCGAGACATACAGTCCTATCCTGATGGTCGCCGAACATCATCGGCAAGAGCAGGTGTACGAGGTCTATCGCGCCGCCGACATCTGTATGGTCACCAGCCTGCATGACGGCATGAACCTTGTCGCCAAGGAATTCGTCGCAGCGCGCGACGACGAACAGGGCGTGCTTTTGCTCAGCACCTTCGCCGGCGCCTCGCGCGAATTGCTGGAAGCACTGATCGTCAACCCCTACGACGCGGCCATGATGAGTGAGGCGCTGTTGCAGGCGCTGACGATGACGCCGGAAGAGCAGCGCGAGCGTTTGCGGCCGATGCGCGAGATGGTCCGCGACAACAATGTCTACCGCTGGGCCGGCAGCATGCTGCTGGATGCTGCGCGCCTGCGCAAACGCGGCGATCTCGACAGGGTGACTGGAACTGGCGAGCGGCCGCCATCAAACACCAACAACGTCATCTCGATGTTCGAGCGGGCACGGAGGACGGCGTCGTGACGGATTTCGAACAGCCGCCGGCGCCGAATCTGCCGGAAGGGCAATGGGCGCTCTTCCTCGACATCGACGGGACCCTGCTGGAGCACGCTGCCCATCCAGACGCAGTATTCGTCGGCGAGGAATTGCGCAATCTGCTTGGACGCATCGAGCGGCGGCTGGATGGTGCGGTCGCCTTCATCACCGGCCGCTCGATCTCCGCCGTGGACAGGTTGTTTCAGCCGCTGAAGCTGAGGATTGCCGGACTCTATGGGCTGGAGCACCGGCTGACGCCGACCGGTCCGATCGATGCCGCTGACGCTCCGGCCGACATCGCCGCCCTTGCCGACGAGATCGAGGCCGAACTGGGCAGCGGCAAGGTCTATGTGGAGCGCAAGGGTCCGGTCCTCGCCGTCCATACAAGAGCAGCGCCGCAACTGCTTGCGCCCGCAATCCAGCTTGTCGAACAGGCGTTGGCCCGGCTTCCGAAGGGTTACCGGGTGCTTCCGGGAAACGCCGGCGTCGAGCTCATGCCTCTGGAAGCCGTCAAAGGAGCCGCCATCCGGCGTTTTATGGAGATTCCGCCCTTTGTCGGCAGGCGGCCGATATTCCTCGGAGACGACACATCGGACGAACACGGTTTCGAGGCGACCAACGAAGTTGGCGGCATCTCCATCCGCGTGAAGCCGACCGGACCGACGGCCGCGACCTATGTCCTCAAAGACGTGACCGGCGCAATAGACTGGCTCGACGCCAATTTCGAGGCATTGGCGGTCTCTTGATCACGATCGGCCGCCATCTCGATGTAAAGCGACGCCCGGTCCCCAACGGCGATCGAAGACACCTGTGTGCCGGCCAGCGTAACTCCATAGAAGTCGGGCCGTGCACCTGCCGGTCCATCCAAGCGTTATTGCTGATATCCAGTCTATCTGTTGATATTAGCCGGTTTTGCTTGGCGTCAATGCGCTGGAGGAGAGTTGATGAGCAAGAAATCGCCTGCTTCGACCGATGCCGTTCCCAAGGAGCTGCGCGCCTTCGGCCTCACCTTTCCAGGCGCCGAGACAAAGAGTCCGTGGCCTGGTCACGACGATCTCGCGGTGAAAGGCAAGACCTTTGCTTATTTGAGTCTGGAAGGCGAACCATTCAGCATCTCCCTCAAACTCCCCTACAGCGGCGACGAGGCGAGAACGCTCCACTATGCGTCGCCGACGGAGTACGGCCTTGGCAAGAGCGGATGGGTGACGTTCGAACCAGCACCGGACGAACTGCCACCGATCGGACAACTGAAGTCATGGCTCGATGAGAGTTATCGCGCACAAGCGCCCAAAAAGCTTGCCGCCCTGATCACGCACAAGGTGGACTCTGGAGGTTAGGTCGAGCGATTGGTGTCCGGCGCTAGAAGCTCAACGACGCCACGCCGATAAGCGCGTTTCTCATTGAATGTCTTTAAGTCCAAAGCCGGCAAATCGATTGCTTGCCGGTTTCCCTGCGTCAGGCTTAACCTGCGTGCCATGCGTGGAGGCGCGTGCGGTAACAAGGGGAGGACATAGCAATGACCATACAAGGCGCATCACCGGACCTGTACAATGAGGATCTCGCCCCGGCGAAGGTTCGAAACTGGGGACCGTTCTCGATCTTCAACGTCTGGACGTCGGACGTCCACAGCCTGTGGGGCTACTATCTCGCGGCAAGCCTGTTCCTGTTTTGCGGCGGCTTCGTCAACTTCATCATCGCCATCGGCATCGGTTCGCTGATCATCTACGTGCTGATGAATTTGGTCGGCTATGCCGGCGTGAAGACCGGGGTGCCCTACCCCGTCTTGGCGCGTGCTTCCTTCGGCATCTGGGGCGCCAACATACCGGCGCTGGTGCGCGCCATCGTCGCCTGCTTCTGGTACGGCGCGCAGACCGCGGCGGCTTCCGGCGCAATCGTGGCGTTGCTGATCCGCTCGCAATGGTTCGCCGACTTTAATCAAAACACGCACTTCCTCGGCCACACCGGTCTCGAAGTGATCTGCTTCGCGGTGATCTGGGCGCTGCAGCTCCTGATCATCCAAAGAGGCATGGAAACGGTGCGCCGCTTCCAGGACTGGGCCGGCCCTGCGGTGTGGGTGATGATGCTGATCCTGGCGATCTATCTCTGCATCAAGGCCGGCACCTTCGCCTTCACCAGCGACATCCCTATGGACGTGCTGCTCGACAAGACCAAGGACGCGGGCGTGCCCGGCACGCCTGGCTCCTGGACCTCACTGTTTGCGGTGGCGGCGATCTGGGTGACCTATTTCTCTGCGCTCTATCTCAACTTCTGCGATTTCGCCCGCTATGCGCCGGACAAGGCATCGCTGCGCAAGGGCAACATCTGGGGCTTGCCGGTCAACCTCATCCTGTTCTCGCTGGTTGCCGGCGTCACCACCATCGCCGCCTTCGATGTTTATGGCGAAGTGCTGCTGCATCCCGACCAGATCTCGGCGAAATTCGACAGCTGGTTCCTGGCGGCGCTGGCAGCCCTGACCTTTGCGGTGGCGACGCTGGGCATCAATGTCGTGGCGAACTTCGTGTCGCCCGCCTTCGACTTCTCCAACGTCTTTCCACGGCAGATCGACTTCAAGAAGGGCGGCTACATCGCGGCGCTGATCGCGCTGGTGCTCTATCCCTTCGCGCCCTGGGAAGGCAGTGCCGCCTCCTTCGTCAACATCATTGGCGCGACGATGGGGCCGATCTTCGGCGTGATGATGGTCGACTATTACCTGATCCGGAAGGGCGAGGTCGACGTCGAGGCGCTCTACAGGGAGAATGGCGAATTCCGCTTCCAGGGCGGCTGGCATGTCAATGCCTTCATCGCCGCCGGTATCGGCGCTGTCTTCTCCTCGATCCTGCCCAACTTCACCAGCGTGCTGCCGTTATGGTGGGGCGTCTATGGCTGGTTCTTCGGCGTGGCAATTGCCGGCGTCATCTATTACGTGCTGCGCACGATGGCACTCGGTGCCGGGGCCAAGATGGCCAAGGCCTAAACGGATTCGGGGCGGCGCGAGCCGCCCCGTTCATTCTGCGACCATCTCGGCCAGGCGGCGCACGGTGTTCCAGTTGCGCGAAGTGCCGATGCCGAGGCGTTTGTGGCTTGTCGCCGAAAGCAGCCGCGAACTGGGCGTTTCGCGCGAAAAGAAGATCCAGATGTCGCCGCCGACAATCCGCAGTTTCTCGTCCTTGCCGACATAGGCCTCAAGCGCCGCGGCGGCCTCGACGGGAACGGGAGCCCGCATCACGCGCACCGCCACCTGGTCCGCGGCTTCAGCCGATTCGGCGGGGAACGGATTGCCGGCCGCCAGCCTCAGCCAGCCGTCGGCGCGGCGCACGATGATGTCGACGTGGCGGCCGAAAGTCTTTGCGAACGCCGCCTCCAGCCGCTGCTCCAACGCCGCGAGTTCTGTCTCCTGCGCATCGAAGACCAGATTGCCGGTCGCCACCAGCGTGCGCGGGTTGTTCAGGTCCAGGCCTTCGGCCATCGCCTTCAGATCGGACATGACGACCCGCCGCCCCTCGCCCAGGATGATGCTGTAGAGCAGCGCGACGTAAGTTTGCATCGGCGGCTAGTCTAGACCAGCCGCGACTGCTCTACCGCCGCCTCGATGAAGCTGGCAAACAGCGGGTGCGGATCGAGCGGCCGGCTTTTCAACTCGGGATGATACTGCACGCCGATGAACCAGGGATGGTCGGGATATTCGACCGTTTCCGGCAGCACGCCATCCGGCGACATGCCGGCAAACACCAGACCGCAATCCTCGAGCCGCTCCTTGTAGTCGACATTGACCTCGTAGCGGTGGCGATGGCGTTCGGAAATCTGCGTATCGCCATAGATCTCGGCGATCTTCGATCCCTTGGCGAGATCGGCCTGGTAGGCACCGAGCCGCATGGTACCGCCGAGGTCGCCGGTTTCCCTGCGCTTTTCCAGCATGTTGCCCTTCAGCCATTCGGTCATCAAGCCGACGACCGGCTCCTCGGTTGGACCGAACTCGGTCGATGATGCGTGATCGACGCCGGCCAGCGAACGCGCCGCCTCGATGCAGGCCATCTGCATGCCGAAGCAGATGCCGAAATACGGCACCTTGCGCTCGCGCGCGAACTTCGCCGCCAGGATCTTGCCCTCCGAGCCGCGCTCGCCAAAACCGCCGGGGACGAGAATACCATGGACCTTTTCCAGCCACGGCGCCGGGTCTTCCTTCTCGAATATCTCGCTCTCGATCCAGTCGAGCTTGACTTTGACGCGGTTGGCGAGGCCGCCATGCGACAGCGCCTCGATCAGCGATTTGTAGGCGTCCTTGAGGCCGGTATATTTGCCGACGACGGCAATGGTAACCTCGCCTTCCGGATTGTGGATGCGGTTGGACACCGCTTGCCACCGTTCCATGCGCGGCTTCGGCGCCGGATCGATGCCGAAGGCGGCCAGCACTTCCGAATCCAGCCCTTCATTGTGATAGGCCATCGGCACGTCATAGATATGCGGCACGTCGAGCGCCTGGATGACAGCGCTTTCGCGGACATTGCAGAACAGCGACAATTTTCTGCGCTCTTCCTTGGGGATCGGCCGGTCGGCGCGGACCAGCAGGATATCGGGCGCAATGCCGATGCCGCGCAACTCCTTGACCGAATGCTGCGTCGGCTTGGTCTTCAGTTCGCCCGCCGTCGGGATATAAGGCATCAAGGTCAGGTGGACGTAGACGGCGTTGTTGCGCGGCAGGTCGTTGCCGAGTTGGCGGATCGCCTCCAGGAACGGCATCGCCTCGATGTCGCCGACGGTGCCGCCGATCTCGCACAGCACGAAATCGTAGTCGTCATTGCCGTTGAGGACGAAGTTCTTGATCTCGTCGGTGACGTGCGGAATGACCTGCACGGTGGCGCCGAGATAGTCGCCGCGCCGCTCGCGCTCGATGATATTCTTGTAGATGCGGCCGGTGGTGATGTTGTCCTGCTGGTTGGCCGAGCGGCCGGTGAAGCGCTCATAATGGCCAAGATCGAGATCGGTCTCGGCCCCGTCATCGGTGACGAAGACTTCGCCATGCTGGTAGGGCGACATCGTGCCGGGATCGACATTGAGATAGGGATCGAGCTTTTTGATGCGTGCGCGATAGCCTCGCGCCTGCAAGAGAGCCCCAAGGGCCGCTGCAGCAATGCCTTTTCCAAGTGAGGAAACCACGCCGCCTGTGATGAATACATATCGCGCCATGGGAGTCATCGCTTAACGCGGCCGAATTGATTCCGCCAGAGAAAAAACCGCCGCGAAGGCTTTTTCCCAAGAAGGCGCTCTGGTCGTTGGCGTATCAAAACAAAAGGGCCGGCGAGGCCGGCCCTTTTGGCACGATCTGTCCAGGCGTCAGATGATGACGACCTTGGTGCCTACTTTCACCCGGCGGTAAAGGTCCATGACGTGCTCATTGATCATGCGGAAGCAGCCATTGGAGGCGCTGGTTCCGATCGACTGCGGCGCGATGGTGCCGTGAATGCGCAGATGGGTGTCCTTCTTGCCGTCGTAGAGATAGATGGCGCGCGCGCCGAGCGGGTTGTCGCCGCCGCCGGGCATACCGTCCTTGTACTGCCCATAATGCTTGGGTTCGCGCTTTTGCATATCCAGCGTCGGAATCCAGCGCGGCCATTCCTGCTTGTCGCCGACGGCAACCATACCCTTGAACTGCAGGCCTTCCCGGCCGACCGCAATGGCATAACGGCGGGCGGTTGACGATGATTCGACGAGGTAGAGACGGCGGGCGCCGGTATCGATGACGATGGTGCCGGGGTTGTAGCCGGTGAATTCGACCTCCTGCGGCACGAATTCCGGCTTGACCTTGAACTGCCGCTTGGCCTGCTTCCTTTCGAGCGCGGCGTCGAGCGCGCGTGTTTCTGGAAGCAGCGAGGTCGACGAAGAGGACGTGCCGCCGAACAGTCCCGCGAACAGCCCGACGCTCTGCGGCTTCTGCCCGACCGCTTCGCTACGCAACTCGCCATTATTGCCGGTCAGCGCAACGTTCATGGCCTCGGCCGGGATCGGCTCGGCCGACTGGATCGGCGCAATGGGCGTAATAGGTGCAATCGGCTCGATGATATTGACGGTCTTCTTCTTAGCCGGCTTGGCGTCGGCCACCTTGGCCGCCGCCACCGACTGGCTCGTCTTGGCAAGGAATGCCTGCCGTTCCGCATCGGCCTTGGCTTTCGCCGCCTCGCGCATCGCCAGCTTCCTGGCCTCGACCGCCTTGGTGCGAGCGGCTTCCTTGTCGGCTGCGATCTTGGCTTCGATCTTGCGAATCTGCGCAAGGTCGTCCGGCGTCGGATCTTTCTTCTTCTTGAGAAGCTTCAGTGTCGCCGCATCGCTTTTGGCAGCGACGTTGACAACGTCGGTTGTTGTTGCGGCTTTATGAGCCGAATTTGCCGTCGGCATAGCCGCGTAAGCGGGCGCACCTAGGCTGAGCACGGCACAAAGGCCGGCAAAAATGAAGCTGCGAAGCTGCATGGGGAAGATCCGATCGTTCAATGCTTGTTGCCCACGGCGCCGCCCGGCGCCCCCCAAGGACGCCGAAAATGCCGCGCGCAATCTATAATCGATTAGCCGGAGGCGCCTCAAGCGTGCGGCGCGGTCGAATCTTCGTGATCGTGCGGCATTTGCCGCGACTGTGTTCAAACGACAACAGATCGCGGCATAAGTGGCCGATTACTGGTTGGGGACCTGCGGCGTAGCCGGCGCGGTGCCGCCGTTTGTCGCTGGCGGCGTCGCCGGAGCGGTTGCCGGAGGCGTCGTTGCCGCGCCATTGCCGGACGGCGGGGTCGGCGCCGTGTTGCCCGAAGGCGGCGTCGGCGTCGTGCTTCCGGGCAATTGGTTGAGCACGCCCTTGCCAGCCCCGTCCGAGGTCGCTGGCACGCGATCGAGAATGTCGATCGGCTTCTCGCCATAGCGCGCTACGATCGACAGTGTCAGCGAAGTGACGAAGAAAGCCGCAGCCAGGATCGCCGTCGCCCGCGTCAGCGCATTGGCGGCGCCACGCGCGGTCATGAAGCCCGATCCGCCGCCGATGCCGAGGCCGCCGCCTTCGGAGCGCTGCAGCAGCACCACGCCGACAAGCGCGAGCACGACCATGAGGTGGACGACGATCAGTACGGTTTCCATAATTTATCCTGGCAAGGCCTTGCGCGGCCGCTGATTTGGAGGCGGCTCAATACAATGCTTTGACGGCATTTCCAAGCCCGTGGCCGGAATATGGGAAGCAATGCGTCCTTTGCAACGATTTCGGCGCCGGCCGTCCGCTCAAATCCAGGAAGCAGTCCCGGTATCAAGCGATGTTTCGATAGGCTTCCGCGATGCCGAGGAAGTCCGCCGCCTTCAGGCTGGCGCCGCCGACCAGCGCGCCGTCGACATTCCTGACGCCGAGCAGCTCGACGGCGTTGGACGGCTTGACCGAGCCGCCGTAGAGAATGCGCATCTTGGCTGCCGTATTGCCGAGCTTCCGCGCCAGTTCTTCGCGGATATGTGCATGCGCCTCGGCGACGTCGGCGGCGGTCGGGGTCAAGCCGGTGCCGATCGCCCATACCGGCTCATAGGCAATAACGGCGTTGGAAGCCGTGGCATTTGGCGGAACCGAGCCCGCAACCTGACGCGACAGCACGTCGAGCGTGGCTCCTGCTTCGCGTTCGGCTCTTGTCTCACCAATGCAGATGATGGCCACCAGCCCGGCGCGCCATGCGGCGGCGGCCTTGGCCTGCACTATGGCATCGTCCTCCTTGCGATCGGCACGGCATTCGGAATGGCCGACGATGACATGGCTGGCACCTGCATCCTTCAGCATCTCGGCCGAAATACAGCCGGTATAGGCGCCACTTTCCTCGGTGTGGCAATCCTCGCCGCCGGCGCGGACCGGCGTGCGCGACAAAATCTCGGCGGCATGCGCAAGCAAGGTCGCCGGCACGCAGACCACCGCTTCGGTTTCTGCGTCGAGCCCGCTCATGAAACCGTTGCCGATCATCCTGAGCTCGTTGAGCGAGGCGCTGGTGCCGTTCATTTTCCAGTTGCCGGCGACGAGCGGGCGAATTCCAGGCGTCATGGGATTTGTTTCTCCGGGCAACTTTCGGCTGGCCCTCACTATCAAAATCAGGCCACAAAGCAATCGACAGTGAGCAGGAAGGGCGCTATTGCGCTTGTTTCAGACTCGGCGCATGCGAAATGCGCAAAAATCGGAAGTACTCATGCTTGGTATGTTGAGAAGCGCGGCGGGGACCTGGGTCGCGAAACTGCTGCTGTCCTTGCTGGTGTTGAGCTTCGCCATCTGGGGCATCTCGGGGCGGCTGATGGGCGGTTTTGCCGGCCATGACGCCGTGATTACGGCCGGGGGCACCAAGGTCTCGATCAACGAATACCGCCTCGCCTACGATCGCCAGCTCAGCGTCATGTCGCAGCAATTCGGTCAGCGCATCAGCCGTGAGCAGGCGACGGCGCTCGGCATCGACAACCAGGTTCTGGCGCAACTCGTGTCCGGCGCCGTGCTCGACGAGCAGGCCCGCAAGCTCGGCCTCGGCCTGTCCAAGGACCGGCTCGCCGAACTGACGCGTGAAGACCCGGCGTTCAAAGGGCCTGGCGGAACCTTCGACAGGAGAACCTTCGAGTATCTGCTTCGGCAGATCGGCATGCGGCCGGAAGACTATTTGAAGAACCGCGCCCAGGTGGCGGTCCGCCAGCAGATCGTCGAGGCGGTTTCGGATGGCCTCAAGGCCCCGGATACATTCTTCAGGGCGGTCGCGCTCTACCGCGGCGAAGATCGCACCATCGACTACCTGACCTTGCCGAAATCGCTTGTCGAACCGATAGAAGCGCCGTCCGACAGCGTGCTTTCGGCCTATTTCGGGGAAAACAAGAAAACCTACGCCGCGCCCGAATACCGCAAGTTCTCCTATGTCAGGCTCGAACCGGAAGACATCATGGATTTGAGCGCAGTGACCGACCAACAGGTCAGCGACGACTACAACAAGAACAAGGCGCGCTACACCACGCCGGAGATGCGCACCATCGAGCAGCTTGTGTTCAAAACGCCTGATGCCGCAAAGGCGGCGCTCGATTCGCTCAAGACCGGCGCGACCTTCGACAAGATCGTCGCCGCCGAAGGCAAGACGCCGGCCGACACGCTGCTCGGCACGCTGGCCAAGGACAAGATCGCCGACAAGGCGGTTGCCGATGCTGCCTTCAAGCTCAACGTCAATGAAGTCAGTCCGGTCGTACAAGGCGCCTTCGGCCCCGTTCTGCTGCGCGTCACCGAGATCAAGCCCGAAGTGGTGAAGCCGCGGGCCGAAGTGTCCGAGCAGATCCGCAAGGACCTGGCTCTAGGCGAGGCAAGCCGCATCTTGTTGGACGTGCACGACAATTACGAGGATACGCGCGCCTCGGGCAGTTCGCTCGCTGAGGCAGCCGCCAAATTGAAGCTGAAGGTCGTCACCATCGACGCCATCGACCGCACCGGCCAACGGCCGGATGGAACCATCGTCAAAGACCTGCCGGAATCGCCACAGCTCATCAAGGCGGTGTTCGAATCCGAACCCGGAACCGACAATGAAGGTCTCACCACCGCCGATAACGGCTTCGTCTTCTACGACGTGAGCGCGATCACGCCGGCCCGTGACCGCACGTTGGATGAAGTCCGCCAGAAGGTCGTGGCCGATTGGACCGCGGCGGAGACTACCAAACGGCTCACCGCAAAAGCGCAAGAGCTCGAGAAGCGTCTCAAGGCTGGCGCCACGCTCGAGGTGATCGCCGGTGAGCTCAAGCTCGAAAAGCAGACCAAGCGCGGCGTCAAGCGCGATGCTGACGACGTCGATTTCGGCAAGGAAGGGGCCGCCGCGATGTTCGGCGTCGGCGAAGGCGGGACCGGGCTGATCCCCTCGCCTACGGGCGACGGACAGATCCTGTTCAAGGTCGCCGAGGTGTTCGAGCCTGCCGGGGCCGACGCCAGCTCAGTACCCCAGGACGCTCAGAAATCCTTCACCTCCGGTATGTCCGACGACCTGCTCGACCAATTGGTGGCGCAGTTGCAGACGCAATATGACGTCCGCATCGATCAGACGGCCGTAACCCAAGCCCTGGCCAGATGAGCGCGCTGAAGATTCACATCGCCAAGGTCGCCGCCGGCAGCGCCCTTTCTTTCGAGGAGGCACGCGAGGCCTTCGACATCATCATGTCCGGCGACGCCACACCCGGCCAGATCGGCGGCTTCCTGATGGCATTGCGCGTGCGCGGTGAGACGGTCAGCGAGATCTCCGGCGCCGTCGCCACCATGCGCGCCAAGATGCTGCGCGTCGACGCCCCCGAGGGCGCCATCGACATTGTCGGCACCGGCGGCGACAATTCGCACAGCGTCAACATTTCGACCGCATCCGCCTTCGTCATCGTCGGCAGCGGCGTGCCCGTCGCCAAGCACGGCAACCGCGGACTGTCCTCGCTGACCGGCGCCGCCGATGTGCTGATCGCATTGGGCGTCAAGATCGACATCCCTCCGGAGACGATCGGCCGCTGCATCCAAGAGGCCGGAGTCGGCTTCATGTTCGCGCCGGCGCATCACCCGGCGATGAAGCATGTCGGCCCGATCCGGGTCGAGCTCGGCACCCGCACCATCTTCAACCTGCTGGGCCCGCTTTCCAATCCGGCCAGTGTCAGACGGCAGATGGTCGGCGTGTTCCTGCCCGAATGGATCATGCCGGTGGCAGAAACGTTGAAGGCGCTTGGTGCCGACCACGCTTGGGTCGTCCATGGCGACGGCTATGACGAGATCACCACCACCGGCGAGACGCAGGTCGCCGAACTGTCCGGCGGCGAGATCCGCAGCTTTATGCTGACGCCGGAAGCCGTCGGGCTGAAGCGTCACACCAAGGACGAGTTGCGCGGCGGCGACGCCGCCCACAATGCCCAGGCGCTGCGCGATATGCTGGGCGGCGCTGCCGGCGCCTTTCGCGATACGGTGCTGATGAATGCCGGCGCCGGGCTGGTGGTGGCCGGCAAGGCGACGACGCTTGCCGACGGCATGGTGACGGCGGCGCAGGCCATCGACAGCGGCCGCGCGCTGAAAGTGCTCGACAGGCTGGTCGAGATTTCGAACGGTTAGGGCTATGTCCGATATCCTGCGCAAGATCGAGGCCTACAAGCGCGACGAGATCGCGGCGGCCAAGGCGCGCGCGCCGTTTGCCGAGATCAAGGCGCGGGCCAAGGACGCCGATGCGCCGCGCGGCTTTCTCTCCGCTCTTGAGGCCAGGCGCAAATCCGGCAGGTTCGCGCTGATCGCCGAAATCAAGAAAGCAAGCCCGTCCAAGGGCCTGATCCGCGCCGATTTCGATCCGCCGGCGCTGGCCAGGGCCTATGCGAAAGGCGGTGCCGCCTGCCTTTCGGTGCTGACCGACGCACCCTCCTTCCAGGGCGCGCCCGAATTCCTCACCACTGCGCGCGCTGCCGTCGAGTTGCCAGCCTTGCGCAAGGATTTCCTGTTCGACCCCTATCAGGTCTACGAGGCCAGGGCATGGGGCGCCGACGCCATCCTGATCATCATGGCCAGCGTCGCCGACGCGGTGGCAAGGGAACTCGAAGCGACAGCTTTCGAGCTCGGCATGGACGCGCTGGTCGAGGTGCATGACGAGGCCGAAATGGAACGCGCGCTGCGGCTGTCGTCGCGGCTGATCGGTATCAACAACCGCAATCTGCGGACCTTCGAAACCAGCCTCGAGACCTCGGAACGGCTGGCCGCGATGGTGCCGGCCGACCGCCTGCTGGTCAGCGAGAGCGGTATCTTTTCGCATGAGGATTGCCGCCGGCTGGAGCGGAGCGGCATCGCCACTTTCCTGGTCGGCGAGAGCCTGATGCGTCAACAGGACGTGACCGCGGCAACGCGCCTGCTTTTGACGGGCAAGGCGCCGGCCAATGCATCGGCCCGAAAATCGGAGTCGATTTTCGGAGAGCACGATGCATAGATTCAAAGTGTTAGAGCGTACTTTGTGCGTCCAAACGGACGCACGTCGCTCTAAGGCGGTCTGAGGATGGCGGCCGCCCTCACCCATCTTGGCGCACAGGGCGAAGCCAACATGGTCGATGTCGGCGACAAGGCTGAGACGGTGCGCACGGCAGTCGCAGAGGGCTTCGTCTCGATGCGGCCCGAGACGCTGGACATGATCCTCGCCGGCGATGCCAAGAAGGGCGATGTCCTGGGCACCGCGCGCATCGCCGGTATCATGGCGGCCAAGAAGACGCATGAATTGATCCCGCTCTGTCATCCGCTGCTGCTGACCAAGATATCCGTCGATATCGAGCCGGACGCGGCGCTGCCCGGCCTGAAGGTGACAGCACTGACCCGCGTTACCGGCAAGACCGGAGTCGAGATGGAGGCGCTCACGGCCGTCTCGGTAGCTTGCCTGACGATCTATGACATGGCCAAGGCGGTCGACCGTGCCATGGTTATCTCCGGCATCAGGCTGGTTGAAAAGACCGGCGGCAAATCCGGCGACTACAAGGTCACCGGGGTCACCGGAGATGGGACCACCGGGGCGGGCCGATAATGGCGCTGGTCCCAGTTGCCGAGGCGCTCGAGCGCCTGCTGCACGGCGCAGCAGCGCTGCCGGGCGAACGCGTCGCACTGCTGGATGCCGCAGACCGCGTGCTGGCGGAGCCGGTTGTGGCGCTCCGCACCCAGCCGCCGTTCAATGCCTCCGCCATGGACGGCTATGCCGTGCGGGCCGCCGATATCGCGTCCCTACCAGCAAAGCTTTCGGTGATCGGCATGGCGCCAGCCGGACGCGGCTTTGCCGGGGCGGTGCAGCAAGGGCAAGCCGTACGCATCTTTACCGGTGCGCCGCTTCCCGAAGGCGCCGACACCATCGTCATCCAGGAGAACGTCCGCGACCTCGGCGGCGGCAGCGTCGAAGTGACGGAGCCGACGGTGCAAGGGCGCAACATCCGCCGCCTCGGGCTTGATTTCGCCAAGGGCGACGTCCTGCTGGGCCAGGGCCGCCTGCTAGATCCGGCGGCCTTGTCACTGGCAGCATCGGCCAACCACCCCGAGGTCTGCGTGGTCAAGCGGCCGCTGGTCGCCATCATCGCCACCGGCGACGAATTGCTGCCGCCGGGCAGCGAGCTTGGCCCCGACCAGATCATCTCGTCAAACGCCTATGGCGTCGCCGCCGCCGCACAGTCGGTCGGCGCGCGCGCGCTCGATCTCGGCATCGCGCCGGACCGCAAGGAGGCGATCGCTGCGCTGGTGACAAAGGCGGTGAAGGCCGGCGCGAATGTCATCGTCACGCTGGGTGGTGCCTCGGTCGGTGACCACGACTTCGTCCATGACGTGCTGACCGGGCAAGGCATGACCCTCGATTTCTGGAAGATCGCCATGCGGCCCGGCAAGCCGCTGATGTTCGGGCGGCTGGGCGACATCCGCTGCATCGGCCTGCCCGGCAATCCGGTGGCAAGCCTGGTCTGCACCCAGCTCTTCCTGAAGCCGCTGCTGGCGCGGCTCGGCGGCCGGGCCTTTCAGCAGGATATACGTCGGGCGCGGCTCGGCGCTGCCATGCCGGCCAATGATCTCAGGCAGGATTATGTGCGGGCTGTTGTCAGGCACGACGCCGGCACGCTGGTGGCGACGCCGTTCGGCATTCAGGATTCCTCAATGCTGAAAATGCTGGCCGATGCGAACGGGCTGATCGTTCGCGCACCGTTCGCACCCGCCGCGGCGGCGGATGCTCCCTGCGACGTGCTGATGTTACGCTGAACAAACCGTCAACACATTCATTAAACTTTAAACAGTTGCGGAACACAAATGGAACAGATAGTGTTTGTTCTGGGTTTGTTTTTCTGATTCTGTTGGGGGTCGCTATGCTGACACGCAAACAACACGAACTGCTGATGTTCATCCACGAAAGGCTTAAGGAAAGCGGTATCCCGCCCTCCTTCGACGAGATGAAGGAAGCGCTCGACCTGGCTTCCAAATCAGGAATCCACCGGCTGATAACGGCGCTGGAGGAGCGCGGCTTCATTCGCCGTTTGCCCAACAGGGCCCGTGCCCTGGAGGTGCTGCGCCTGCCCGACTCGATCGCCCCAGGCCTCAATGCGGCACGCAAGTTCTCGCCGAGCGTCATCCAGGGCAGTCTTGGGCAAGGCGGTCCTGGGCAGGGCAGCCTGGGACGGCAAGGCAAGCCGACATCGTCGCGCGTCCCTGCAGCCGGCAATGACGACGATGTCGTCGTCGCCGTGTCGATTCCGGTGATGGGCCGCATCGCCGCCGGTGTGCCGATCGACGCCATCCAGCACCAGACGCATTCGATCTCCGTGCCGCCGGACATGATCATGGGCGGCGAGCATTATGCGCTTGAGGTCAAAGGCGATTCGATGATCGAGGCCGGCATTTTCGACGGCGACACGGTCATCATCCGCAATGCCGATACGGCGAGCCCCGGTGAGATCGTGGTGGCTCTGGTCGACGAGGAGGAAGCGACGCTGAAGCGGTTCCGCCGCAAGGGCGCCTCGATCGCCCTGGAAGCCGCTAATCCGGCCTATGAGACGCGCATCTTCGGGCCAGACAGGGTCAAGGTGCAAGGCAAACTCGTCGGGCTGATCCGCCGCTACTGAGTTGCGCCCTTGGGTGTGGTGCCGGCTTAGGCTTGTCGGCCTTGCGATATGGCGGCAGGCCTCTGGCCTCGCGTGAAAACTTCCGCTGCATATGCCAGGGCCGGTATGATTTTTCGACCGCGAAGCGGATTTCTGCGCGCGTTGCCGCTTGTGGATCGAAATACACGGCGGCACTTCCCGCGCGCGCCAGTTGCCGTTTGGTGACGACGAGGACCAGCCGGTCGTAGTAGCAGGGGTTATGGGTGGTGGCGTCGTCGATGACGATCAAACTGGCAAAAGCACAGGCTGGCCGCGCAGAATCCCGGTCCTTGGCTTGCGCGACAATCGCACCGGATGGATGGCGGGCAAGGCAGAGGCCCTCCGTGCAAATGAAAGGCATGCCCGCTGGCAGATCGGCTGGGTCGGCAATGTCGAATTGCGGGTCGTTCTTTCCCGGTGTTTCCGGCGCGACGATGGCCTCGGAGGTCAGGGCGCGTTTCCAGTTGTCGATGGTGAATTCATTCGGGCGTGCTCGGTTGACCGCGAGTTCACCGCTGCCGATCGGCAGCGCGACCAGCCGTGCGTCCTCCGAGATCAATACGTCGGGTGCGCGCGTCTGCGTAGTCGTCAGCAAGCCGGCGAGCGCGAAAGGAAGTGCCGCGAGCCGCAGCCAGGTCGTGGCCATGCTGGCAATTATGAGACCAATCGTCACCAGAAGGACCGATCTCAGCGAAATCAGCCCGACCGCGTCGATCGGCGAGCGCTCGGAGATCCATCCGGACAGGGCGATCATCGCCGTCAGCCCCTTGCCCATCACATAGAGGAAAGGCCCATCCGCGCCGAACGGCATCGCCAGCGCGCTGAGGACCGCGCAAGGCATGACGACCAGCGAGACAATGGGCATGATCGCCAGATTGGCGAACAGGCTGAGCGGCGCCACGCGCTGGAAATGCCATATAGCGAAAAGCGCCGTGGCGCCCCCTGCAATGATCGAGGTCATCGCGAGGCCGCCCATGCCCAACAGAACCTTTCGGGTGGCGAAGCGTAGCGGCGACCGCCGCGGTGGCGGCGTGGTGGCCCTGCCGGCGCGGTAATCGGACCAGCCGGCATAGGCGCCGACAAGGGCCGCAGTCGCGGCGAAGGACATCTGGAAACTCGGACCGACCACCTCGTGCGGCGACACCAGGATGACCGCGATGGCCGAGATCGCCAGATTGCGCATGGTGAGCGCGGCCCGGTCGAACAGCACGGCGATAAGCATCACCGCCAGCATGATGAAGCTGCGTTCGGCCGCCACCACGATGCCGGAAAAGACGAGGTACGCCGCAATCGAAAAAAGCGCGGCGGCCGCGGCATATTTCTTGACCGGCCGTCGCGATGAGAAGTTGGGAAACAGCGCAAAGGCGCCGCGCAGGAGGGCCATGATGGTGCCGGCGACCAACGCCATATGCAGCCCTGAGATGGAGATGATGTGGTAGATGCCGGTACGCCGCATCGCTTCGTTGATCTCCTCGGGAATGCCGGCGCGCACGCCGACGATCAGCGCGGCTGCAATTTCCCCCTCGGCGCCGCCGATGCGGCTGCGGATATGGTCGGCGATCGATTCGCGGGCATCCTCGACCGCCGAAGAAAGCCGCGCAGCAAGCGGCATGCCGCCCGACGGCACGACTTTTGGATTGCCGAGGAAAAAGCCGCTGCCGCCGATACCGGCAAAATAGCTGTCGAAGGAGAAGTCGTAGCTGTCGGGCCGCACCGGGCCGGTCGGCGGCAGCAGCCGCACATAGCCGGTGATCTCGGAACCTGCGGTCAGCTCAGCCGGTATCTTCATCGCCGAAACGCGGACCCGTTCCGGCATGTAGCGCAGTGTCGGCCGGGCGGTCGAGATCACGTCGATCGTCAGCCTGATGCGGCCGCTCGCCATGGGCTCGAACGACACGACGCGACCCGTCAGCCGCGTCGAGATTTCGGAACCGAGCATATGCGTTCCGACACGCCAGGTCTCGAACTTGGCGGCAAGCACGCCAAGCGCGCAGAGCAACGCCACCATGAAGCACAGGCGGGTTCTGGGCCACGACCGCCAGAGGACGGCACAAAGCGCCGCGAGGAGCACGATTGCGATCGGCTGTGGAAAGGACGGCTCCACCGCCAGCGAGAAATACACAACCACCCCGCATGCCAGGAACACCGGCACCAGCAAGAAGGCGACGCCGCGGTCGAGTTCAAGGCCGGCCGCCGAGGCTACGCCCTTGCGGATGCTGGACGGTGCAAGGAGCCGCCAGCGCCGGCGCAGACGCACGATGGGCTCGACCGCAGGCACCGTAACCGTTGCTGGATCGCCCGCCGGCAGGATCCGGGGATCAATGCGCGGAGCGGGCAGCGATGCCGGTGCCGGCAGGACAGGCAGGGGCGTGGCAAACAGCAAACGTTCGCTGACGCCGTTGACCGCGTCCTCGCCCTTGCCTGCAACCCGGCCTCGCACAGCCATCGGGTCTGCCCCTTGCGCCCTCGACCCCCTATGCTACATGAACGCGCAACGCGCGAAAGTCCGCAAACCCACTTCCTTCGCCTGCCTGAGAGTTCCATGCCCGACAAGGTCGTCACCCGTTTTGCCCCTTCGCCCACCGGCTACCTGCATATCGGCGGCGCGCGCACGGCGCTGTTCAACTGGCTGTATGCCAAGCACACAGGCGGCACGATGCTGCTGCGCATCGAGGACACCGACCGCGAGCGCTCCACCGATGCGGCAACCGCGGCCATTCTCGACGGGCTTTCCTGGCTGGGCCTGACATGGGACGGGAAGCCGGTGTCGCAGTTCGAGCGCGCGCCGCGCCATCGCGAGGTGGCCGAGGAGCTCGTCCGCATGGGCAAAGCCTATTACTGTTATGCGACGCCTGCCGAGCTGGAAGCAATGCGCGAGAGCGCGCGGGCCAAGGGGCTGCCTCCCCGCTATGACGGCCGCTGGCGCGACCGCGACCCGTCGGAGGCGCCGGCCGGCGCAAAGGGGGCGATCCGCATCAAGGCGCCGACAGACGGCGAGACGGTGGTGCATGATCTCGTGCAAGGCGAGGTCCGCTTCCCCAACAAGGATCTCGATGATTTCATTATTCTGCGCTCGGACGGCAATCCGACCTACATGCATGCCGTCGTCGTCGACGATCACGACATGGGCGTCACCCACATCATCCGCGGCGACGACCATTTGACCAACGCCGCCCGCCAGACGGTGATCTATCGCGCCATGGGCTGGGAGGTGCCGTCGATGTCGCATATCCCGCTGATCCACGGTGCCGACGGCGCCAAGCTGTCGAAGCGGCACGGTGCGCTCGGCGTCGAGGCTTATCGCGCCATGGGCTACCTGCCGGAGGCGCTGCTCAACTATCTGGCGAGGCTTGGCTGGAGCCATGGCGACGACGAGATCATGTCGATCGCCGACATGATTGCATGGTTCGACATCGGCGACGTCAACAAGGGCGCCGCCCGTTTCGACTTCGCCAAGCTCGAGGCGCTGAACGGCGTGCATATGCGCCGCATGAATGACGCGGCGCTGCTCGATATCTTCATCGCCACTCTGCCCTATCTCGAAGGCGGTCCGGCGATCGCCGCGCGCCTCGACGACAGACGCAAGGCGCAATTGCTTGCCGCTTTGCCGGGCTTGAAGGAGCGCGCCAAGACGCTGGTCGAACTTGTTGAAGGGGCTGCATTCCTGTTCGTCGCCCGGCCGCGGCCGGGCGACGAAAAGGCAGCAGCGCTGCTCGGCGGCGAGGCGCGCGCAATCCTGCGGGGCGCTCACGCGGCACTGGCCACGGTTTCGGACTGGTCTGCCGCCTCGGCGGAAGCCGCGATCCGCGCCTATGCGCAGGCTGGCGGCCACAAACTCGGCGCCGTGGCCCAACCTTTGCGCGCCGCGCTCACCGGCAAAAGCACCTCGCCAGGCGTCTTCGATGTGCTAGCCGTGCTTGGCCGCGAGGAAAGCCTGGCGCGGATCGCCGATCAAATCGATTAGGAAACTGGCCCAAGAAGATTGGCATTGAAAGGTGTGTTTCGCAGTGCAACATTGGGTCTTGGCCTAATCTGGCGCGCAGATTCAATTGCGGGCGCAAATGTGCGTATTCCGATGCTTTGGACGTGTTGGGTTCAGATATTTTTGCTTTGCCGGCCTGAGGAATCAAAAAGGAGTTTGCTATGACCGAACCTGCGACAAAAATGGAATTTGGCGGCAAAACCCAAGCGTCGACGGCAAAACTGGAACTCGGCGGCAAAACCCATGAACTCAAGATACGAAGCGGTTCGGTAGGACCTGATGTCATCGACATCGGTTCGCTCTATAACACCACCGGCGTTTTTACCTACGATCCCGGCTTTACGTCGACGGCAAGCTGCGAATCGGAAATCACTTTCATCGATGGCGATGCCGGCATTCTTTTGCACCGCGGCTACCCGATCGACCAGCTGGCCGAGCACGGCGACTTCCTCGAAGTCTGCTATCTCTTGCTCTACGGAGAACTGCCGACCAAGGCACAGAAGGACGATTTCGACTACCGGGTGACGCGCCACACCATGGTGCATGAGCAGATGTCGCGCTTCTTCACCGGCTTCCGCCGCGATGCGCATCCGATGGCGGTGATGTGTGGCGTGGTCGGCGCGCTGTCGGCCTTCTATCACGATTCCACCGACATCTCGGACCCCTATCAGCGCATGGTCGCCTCGATGCGGCTGATCGCCAAAATGCCGACGATCGCGGCGATGGCCTATAAATACCATATCGGCCAGCCGTTCATTTATCCGAAGAACGAGCTGAATTTCGCAGCCAACTTCCTGCATATGTGCTTCGCCGTGCCTTGCGAGGAATACAAGATCAACCCGGTGCTGGCGCGCGCGATGGAGCGTATCTTTATCCTGCACGCCGATCACGAACAGAACGCCTCGACCTCGACCGTCCGCCTGGCCGGCTCGTCGGGCGCCAATCCCTTTGCCTGTATCGCCGCCGGCATCGCGTGTCTGTGGGGCCCTGCACATGGCGGCGCCAATGAGGCAGCCCTGAACATGCTGGGCGAGATCGGCCATGTCGATCACATCCCGGAATTCATTGCGCGCGCCAAGGATAAGAACGATCCGTTCCGATTGATGGGCTTTGGCCACCGCGTTTACAAGAACTACGACCCGCGCGCTAAGATCATGCAGAAGACCGCGCATGAGGTCCTGGGCGAGCTCGGCATCAAGGACGATCCGCTGCTCGACATCGCCATGGAGCTGGAAAAGATCGCGCTGACCGATTCCTATTTCATCGAGAAGAAGCTCTATCCGAACGTCGATTTCTATTCCGGCATCACGCTGAAGGCGCTGGGCTTCCCCACCACCATGTTCACCGTGCTGTTCGCGGTCGCCCGCACCGTCGGCTGGATCGCGCAGTGGAAGGAGATGATCGAGGACCCGCACCAGAAGATCGGTCGCCCGCGCCAGCTCTATACCGGCGCGCCGGAACGGGACTACGTGCCGATCGCGAAGCGGTGAATGGTGAATGGTGAATGGTGAATGGTGAATGGTGAATGGTGAATGGTGAATGGTGAATGGTGAAGCGGAGCGCAACTCCCTGTCCATAGCAAATACTATTTACTATTCACCATTCACTACCTACTCCCCACCATCCCCATCACCACCCCCGCAGCAATCTCGCCTGACGGCTTGTCGGTCGCCATGCGCCCGGCGATTTCGGCAAAACCGTCCTTCTGCCAAGCGCGGTAGGCGGTATCGGAGAACAGCGCCTCCAGCTGCCGCGCCAGATAATGCGGCCGCACATACTGGTTGTAGTGTTCCGGCACGACCGGCCGGTCGGCGATGAGGTTGGGCAAGGCTGCACTCCACACTTTGATGAGCCCCTGCGCCATGCGCATGACCAGATCGAGCCGGTAGCAGGAGATCATCGGCACACCCGCCAGCGCCAATTCCAGCGACACCGTTCCCGATGCGATCAGCGCCGCATCGGCCTTGCCGAAGGCCTGCCATTTGCGTTCGGCATCGAGGATGATCTCCGGCTTCTCGTCCCAGCTTGCCACCGAGGTCCTGACCAGGTCGGCGACGTGCGGCACCGTCGGCAGCAACAGGCGCAGGCGGTGCCCGCGCGCCCGCAGGATCGACACCGTCTTGCCGAACGGCCCGACCAAGCGTCGCACCTCGCCGCGACGCGAGCCGGGCAATACAAGCAACTTTTTCACGCGGTCGGCGGACAGGTCACGCGGCTGCGCCTGCGCCTTGGCGGCACTAACGATACCCGGATCATGTGCAAGGCGATGCCCGACATAGGTGCCGGGCGGCCCCCCTAAGCGAGCGAGTTCCTTCACCTCGAACGGCAGGATGCAAAGAATGTGGTCGACATACGGCTTCATCGCCGCCGCCCTGCCCGGCCGCCACGCCCACACGCTGGGGCAGACATAGTGAACGATCGGGATCGTCGGATCGACGGCACGCACCTTCTTGGCGACGCGCAGCGAGAAATCCGGACTGTCGATGGTGATGAGGCAGTCGGGCTTTTCGCCGGAAATCGCGTTCGCCGTCTGGCCGATCCGCCGCATCAAGCGCGGCAGGTCGTGCAGAATGGCGCTAAGCCCCATCAGCGCGATCTCGCTGCCGTCGAACAATGGCGCCAAGCCGAGCGCCTGCAAATGGCGACCGCCGATGCCGACGAGCCGAACCTCGCGCCCGGTCAAGCGCTTGAGCGCCTGCACAAGGTCGGCGCCAAGCAGGTCGCCGGACTCCTCGCCGGCGACGACGGCTATCTTCAACGGCCGCTCATTCGCCATGCGCCGGCTCCGCAGCAGGCAGGCCGATCACGAACAGGCCGAGTGCATTGGCACGCCCGATGGTGGCGGGGCCTTCGAGCACCAGCGAGCGGCCGGCTTCGACGGCAATGCCGGCCAGTCCGGCGGCATGCGCCGCCTCGACGGTCAGCGGGCCTATGGAGGGCAGATCGGCACGCAGTTCCTGACCGGGCTTGGCGCATTTGACCAGAACACCGCGGCTCCGGCCCGCCAGCCTGCCGTGCCCGCGTAACTGTTTTGTCCGCTCGAGCAGCCCGTCTGTGCCTTCGACGCCTTCCAGCGCGATGGCGCGGCCGCCGACCGCAACGGCCGCCTGGCCGATATCCAGCGCGCCGATGGCTTTTGCCGCCGCATGCGCCGCCTCGATGTCGCGCCAGTCGGATTTGCGGGGCGCCGCCTTGGTCAGCAGGCCTTCGGCGGCGACCAGTTCCGGCACGATCTCGTGAGCGCCGACGACCTTGATGCCGCTGCGCTCGATCCTGCGCACGAACAGTTTCAGCACGGTGTCGTCGCCCCGGGTTACACCGACGAGAAGGCTGGGTAGCCAGGCGAGCAGGCCTAAATTGAGGCGCATGGCGCTCAGCCTGGGGCGGCGCGTGATATGACCCGCGGTTACCAGATGCGTAACGTGGTGCCGCTTGAGCATCGGCAGCAGCGAGCCGACGTCTTCCAGCCTCAAGGTTGCCTGCTCATAGGGCTCGAAATCAGCTATGCGGTCGACCTCGCCCGCCGCCATCACGACGAAGGGAGATTTGCCTTGCCGGGCGAGCGCTCGGGCAATTTCGACCGGGAGACTGCCGCCGCCAGCGATGATGCCGACCTTGGCATCTTGCGCGAGATCAAGGCCCTTTCCGGCAGCCTCAATCTTCGTCATCTGCCCTCAGTCTTGATCATCGGTATCGTCGCCGTCGCCACCCTTGAGCGACGGCACGGCATAGTGCCGCTTGCCGCGACCGGCGATGAAATCGACGATCTTCATGGCGGTCGGCGACGAGGCGAATTCCGCTTTGGCGAACTCGATGTTTTCGCCGACCGTCCGAGAGCGATCGAAGATCGTCTTGTAGGCTTTGCGCAGCAAGTGGATCTCGGAACGCGGCAGTCCGGCGCGCTTCAGGCCAATGATGTTGAGGCCGCGAAGGCTGGCGCGGTTGCCAACCGCGATGGCGTAGGGAATGACGTCGCCGACGATCGCCGAGCAACCGCCGAGAAAGGCGTTGTCGCCGATGCGGACAAACTGATGAACCGCGGTAAGGCCGCCGATGTAGACATTGTCGCCGACCTCGCAATGGCCACCTAACGTCGCCTGATTGGCGAAGGTGGCATTCTTGCCGACCACACAGTCATGGGCGATATGGGCATAGGCAAGGAAGTTGCCGTTGTCGCCGATCGTCGTCTCGCCGCGGCTGGAATCGGTCCCGAGATGCATGGTGACGCCTTCGCGGATCGTGCAGTTCTCGCCGATCACCAGCGTGGTACGGCCGCCCTTGTGCTTGGTGTTCTGCGGCGGCCCGCCCAGTATCGCCATCGGATAGACCTTTGTCGATGCACCGATGGTAGTCGCGCCCATCACCGAGACATGGCTAACCAGTTCGACGCGGTCGCCGATCACGGCGTCGGGGCCGACGTGGCAGAAGGGCCCGATGCGGGCGCCTTCGCCGATTTGGGCGCCTGCCTCGATGACCGACGATGGATGGATGACTGTCTGTATCTTCATTAGCATTCGTTTATCAGCCGCTTGCGACCATCATCGCCGAGATCTCGGCTTCCGCCGCCTTGGCGCCATCGACGAGGGCCTCGCAGGCGAATTTGAGAAGATTGCCGCGTTTCTTGATTTTCTTCACATGGATTTTCAACTGGTCGCCTGGAACGACCGGCTTGCGGAATTTGGCGTTGTCGATGGTCAGGAAATAAACCAGCGATGGCTTTTCCGTTCCAAGGCTGCGGATGCAGATGGCGCCGGCCGTCTGCGCCATCGCTTCGATGATCAGCACGCCGGGCATGACCGGCTGGTCCGGGAAATGACCCTGGAAATGCGGCTCGTTTATGGTGACGTTCTTGATGCCGATGGCGGATTCGTCGCCGTCTATGTCGACGATACGGTCGATCATCAAGAACGGATAGCGGTGCGGCAGGAGCTTCATCAGCCGCATTATGTCAACCGCTTCGAGCGTCGCCGCTGCGATGTCAGCCATTTCCCCCCTCACCCTGTTTGCGCGTCCGTGCAAGTCTGCGCAAGGCCGCTATCTCGCGCATGGCTTCCGCCATCGGCTGCGCCGGATATCCTCCCCAAATCTCACCTGCAGGCACATTGCTCATAAACCCGCTTCTTGCGGCAAGCTTGGCCCCGGACCCGATGGTCAAATGATCCGCAAGGCCGACGCCGCCGCCCATGGTGACGTTGTCGCCCACCGTCACGGACCCGGAAATACCCGAAAGCCCGGCCACTATGCAATTGCGGCCGATGCGAACGTTGTGCGCGATCTGCACCAGATTGTCGATCTTGGTGCCCTGGCCGATGATCGTGTCGGACATAGCGCCGCGATCGACAGTCGTATTCGACCCGATCTCGACGTCATCCTGGATAATAACGCGGCCGATCTGCGGAACCCGCTCCGGACCTTTGGCGCCGGCGACGAAGCCGAAGCCATCCTGGCCGATCCTGGCACCGCCATGGATGATGACGCGATTGCCGATCAACGCATATTGTACGCTGGCACCTGGACCGACATAGCCGTCGCGGCCGATCTGTGAGGAAGGACCGATAACCGCATGCGGGGCAATGACGGTTCCGCTGCCGATGGCGGCGCGCGGCCCGATGACCGCGCCTGCTTCGATGATCGCACCGGCCTCGACATGGGCGGTCGGATCGACATGGGCGTGCGGCGAGATACCGGTTTCGCCGGTCATCGGTCCAGGCGTCGCAGCCGCCGGGAAAAGCAGACGCCCGACCATTGCGAAAGCCTGCTGCGGGCGCGGATGCACCAGAACCGCAATGCCCGCCGGCGCCTTGCCGGCAAATTCGGCAGGGCAGAGAACCGCTGCCGCCCGCAGTGACTGCATCAGCGCGAAATTGCGCCTGCCATCGACGAAGACAAGTGCGTTCTCGCCGCCTTCATTGGCAGGCGCCAGAGCCTCGATCGATACATCGGAGAGACCGGAATCGACAAGCGTCGAACCGGTCAGATTCGCGACTTCGCCGGCCGTATACCGGCGTGAGGGCGCGAAGAACACCGGATCGGTCATTCCAGAAGCAATATCCAGCTAGCGCATGACCCCGAAAATCGGAAATCGATCCTCGGAAAGGATCATGCGCAAATCAAAGTGCTACAGCGTCCTTTGCTCGTCCGATAGGACGCGCCGCGCTGTAGTGTCGGATCACCGTCTTCCGGATTCAAACGACCCGGAAGCATCGTTACCCGCGCATCAGAAGCGGGTCGATATACCGAAGTTGAATTCCTGCACGTCGTCGGTCTTTTCCTTCTTGACCGGGATCGCATAGTCGATGCGGATCGGGCCGAAGGGCGACGCCCACATCAAACCGACGCCGACAGAGGCGCGCCATTCCATGCCGGTCGTCGACTGATTGACGAGATTGGAGGCAATCTTACTGCCGTAGAGCGTTGCCGCGTCAGCGAAGACCGCACCGCGCAAACCGAAGCTTTCCGGGATGACCGGCAGCGGGAACTGCGCTTCCGCCGAGGCATTGAAGTAGGTGGTGCCGCCGAGATGGTCATTGCTGTTGTCCAAAGCAACCGGGCCGATCCCGCCGTATTCGAAACCGCGGATCATGCGCTCGCTGCTCTGGAAATGGTCGAAGACACGCAGATCGCCGCTGCCATATCCCTGGACATGGCCGGCGCCGCCCGAAATGAGACCCACCAGATCCAATTGTTCGGACAGCGTCTGATAAATGCTGCCGCGCGCCGTGACCTTGATGAACTTGGCATCGCCGCCGACTCCGGCCACTTCCGTGCCGACATTGGCATAAATACCGTCATGCGGGTTCTTCATGTCGTCGATGGTATTGTAGATCAGGCCGAGGCTGACCGAGGACTTGAGCCATGGGCTCTCTTCAACGCCGTTTACGATCGCCTGGGAGACGTCGCAGGTGCCACCATTGATAATGGGAACGCAGCCCTCGTCGAACTCGTACTTCTCTTGCGCAATGTTATACGCCAGCTGCGTCGTGATATTGTCGGTGATCGGCAGCCCGAAGCGAACGGTCGCGCCTGTCGTGTCGCTGTCGTAATGGTCGTAGTTTCGGCTCTGCTTGTAGATGTCGAAGCCGGCCGCGATGCGGCGCCCGAGGAAATAGGGTTCGGTGAAAGAGAAGCTGTAGTCGCGCGAGTTCTTGCCACCGCCCGCCGCCACCTTGATGAATTGGCCGCGACCGAGGAAGTTGCGCTCACTGACGGAGCCTTCGACGGACGGACCTGACGTTTCACCGCCGCTCGAATAACCGGCGCCGACCGTGAACTCACCGGTCGATTTCTCGACCACATCGACCACCAGCACAACCTGGTCCGGCTCAGAACCCGGAACGGTGGAAATTTCGACTTTTTCAAAATAATCGAGCGCTTCCAGCCGCCTCTTCGCGCGCTGGATGAGGACCTGATTGAAAGCGTCGCCTTCGCTGACATCGAACTCGCGGCGAATGACGTAGTCGCGCGTCCGATCGTTGCCGCGAATCTCGATGCGCTCGATATAGGCCTTGGTACCCTGGTCGACCGTATAAACGACCGAGATCGTGTGGTTCTCGAAGTTGCGGTCGCCGCGCGGTGTCACCTGGGCGAAGGCATAGCCGGATCCAGCGACCTTTTCGGTCAAGGCGATGATCGTGTCCTCGACGTTCTTGGCGTTGTAGACATCGCCCTTGTGGGTCTCGACCACCGATTCAAGCGACTTGCTGTCGACCTCGGGGATCGTGCTTTCGACGCTGACATCCCCGAACGTATAACGCTCGCCCTCCTGCACCGTGATGGTGACGGTGTATTTGTTGGTGGTGTCGTCGAGCTCGCCGACAGCCGAGACGACCTGGAAGTCGGCATAGCCGTGATTGTAATAGAAGCGGCGCAGCAGCTCCTGGTCGGCGCGCAACTTGTCCTCGTCATAGACGTCGTCGCGCAGCACGAACGAAAGGAAGGACGAGCGCTTGGTGGAGATGATGTCCGACAGCCGGCGGCTCGAATAGGCGCTGTTGCCGACGAAATTGATCGCTGCGATCTGGGTGCGGCCGCCTTCGTTGATGTTAAAGACCACGTTTATGCGGTTGTCGCCGAGATCCATGATCTGGGTGGTCACGGCGGCGTCGTCGCGGCCGATACGCCTGTAAGCGGCCTTGACCGCCTCGACATCGGCATCGAGCTGCTGTTGCGAAAAGGTGCCGCGAGGCTTCAATTGCACCGCGGCTTCAAGCGCGTTGTCCTTGAGCTTCTTGTTGCCCTGGAACAGCACCTGGTTGACGACCTGGTATTCGGAAACCTTGATGACCAGCGTCGAGCCGACCTGGTTGATCTGCACGTCCGAAAACAGCCCGGTGCCGAACAGCGCCTTGACCGCATCGTCGATGTCCGAGCTGGAAAACGCCTTGCCGGGCTTGATCGGCACATAATTGCGGATGGTGTCGGCGTCGACACGCTGATTGCCGGTGACTTCCACTCTTGAGACGACAGCCGCTTCGGCGGCCGATGTGGCAACGAACTGCACTGCGAGCGCGCCTGGCACAACCAGAGCGGCGGACATAGCCACCGCGGACGCGGCGCTCAGAAACTTGGATGCTGCCTTCATCGGGCTTTTGTACCTTTTCTCGAAGTCCCCACGGCGAGAAAACCGGACGTGCGGTAATTTCCCCTACCGTATTAACCGGATTTTCCCTACACGCAAGGCTTCTGGTTAATTTGTATTTACTTAACCCTGTGGCGTGGCTTTCGCGTCACGCATATCCCCACGCATGGTAAACGGCGTCTCAACATTGCTCGCGCTGAAGCCAAATTTCTTCATGATTTCAGCACCCAAACAGATCGTTCCAGAAAACAAAGCCCATGAAGCCGAGCACCAGGATGAGGCCACTCCGATAAGCCATTTCCATCATCCGTTCGGACACCGGCCGCCGGATGACAGCCTCCACGCCGTAGAACAGAAGATGCCCTCCGTCGAGGGGGGGAATCGGCAGAAGGTTCAGAATCCCTATCCCGACTGACAGGAATGCAACAAGCTGCACCAGCCATTCAAAGCCGAGCTTTGCCGCCTGACCCGACATCTTGGCGATCTTGATTGGGCCGCCCAGCTGGCACTTGTCCTCGCGACCGACAACGAAACGCTGCAGGAACTGACCGGTGCGCTGGATGACGTGTCCGGTTTCCTGGACCGCTGCCCCGACCGCCCCGGCCGGACTGTAGGTGATCAGCCGCGGCTGGCCGAGTTCCTTGTTGTTGACGACGCCGATCACGGCCACCTGGACCTTGTTACCCAGTGCGTCTTGTTGTTCCATCAAGCGCGGCGTCGCCGTGACGGTGATTTCCTTGCCGCCGCGTAGCATGACGAAGGTGATGCTGTCGCCGGCGCGGCCAGAAACCAGACGCTGGACGTCGGCAAAGGTCTCGACCTTGCTGCCGTCGACGCTGACGAATCGGTCGCCGGGCATGATGCCGGCCGCCGCTGCCGGACTGCCGACGGTGACCTCAGCCACCATCGGCTCCAGCACGGGCCGGCCATGGACGGAAAACAGCACGGCAAAGACGGCGATCGTCAGCAGGAAGTTGAACAGCGGCCCCGCCACGACCGTCGCCGCGCGCTTCCAGATCGGCTGCGTGTGGAAGGCGACCTTGCGTTCTTCGTCGCTCAGCGCCTCGACCTCCTCCGAGCTGAGCTGGCTTGACGTCGCGTTCATGTCGCCGACGAACTTGACGTAGCCGCCGAGCGGTATGGCGCAAAGCTTCCAGCGGGTGCCGCGGCTGTCGTTGAAGCCGATGATCTCAGGGCCGAAACCGATCGAAAAGGCTTTTGCGCCGATACCGCACCAGCGGCCGACGAGGTAATGGCCCATTTCGTGGACGAACACGACCACGGTCAGCACGAACAGGAAAGGCACCAGCGTGCCGAGGACAAAGCCCTCCGTGCTGAAAACCGCGTGAAGAATCTCGTTCAATTCATACCTCAAATTCATCCACGGCGCAGGTACGCCGCGACTGTGACATCAATCCAGGCGAATCCATGGCGCAGCCCGCGCCGGCCCACCGACGATGCCGCTCAAACCGGAAACAGCCCCTGTGCCGGATGATCGGCGGTCGCGGAAATCCAGCCGATGACGTATAGGGCGAAAGCCGCCGCGACAAGCCCGTCGACCCGGTCCATGATGCCGCCATGGCCGGGTATCAGCGTGCCGGAATCTTTGTGGCCGTGGCGTCGCTTGACCCATGATTCGAACAGGTCGCCGGCCTGCGCGACGATCGAAAGCACCAGTGCGACCACGCCAAGCACGACGAGGTTGCCCGTTCCGGCGACGGCGGCCAGAAGCAGCCCGGCCACCACGCCGCCGACGACTCCGCCGAGCGCCCCGCTCCGCGTCTTGCCCGGCGAGATCGACGGCGCCAGCCTTGGACCACCGACGGAGCGGCCGACGAAATAAGCAAAAATATCGGTCGCCCAAACCACGGCGAACAGGAAGAGAATGGCCAGCAGCCCGGAACGGTCGCCGTCACGCAAGAAAGCCAGCGACAGGCCGGACACGGCCGCATAGGCAAGGCCGGATGCTTCCCACGGTCCTGCCTTGCGCATCGATGCCGCGATGGCAGTGACAGCAACCAGAGCCGCGACGAGCGGCAGCAGCAAAGACGCAGGCAGGCCGGCGATGAGGGCACCGACAAAGACCACGATCAGCGCTTCGGGCAGAAAGCCGAGACCTTTCGTAGCATTAACCCCTGCCGGGGCAACAGGGCGGCTCATCCGCGTCCACTCGTAGAAGATCACCGCCGCCATGGCGGCGCAAAGCAACCGGAAGGGCAGTCCGCCGAGCCACGTCAGGCCAAGCGTGACGACGGCAAGCACGACGGCCGAAATGACGCGAAGCTGAAGGTTGCTCATCCCTCAGCCTGAGGCGACGTCTTGGGCGGCAAGTCCGCCGAAGCGGCGCTCGCGGCCGGCGAAATCGCGCAGTGCATCGGACAGGTGCTCGCGACTGAAGTCGGGCCAGTAGCAAGGCAGGAAAACGAGCTCGCTATAGGCAGCCTGCCATAACAGGAAATTCGACAGCCGAAGCTCGCCGCTGGTGCGGATGACCAGTTCCGGATCCGGAATGCCCTCTGTATCGAGCGAGCTGGCAAAGGATTCGGCCGTGATCGCCTCGCTGTCGATCTCACCGCGCGATACCGCCGCGGCGAGCTTGCGCGCTGTGCGCACGATCTCGTCGCGCCCGCCATAATTGAAGGCGATGACCAGCGTCAGCGCCTCGTTGCGGAGAGTGAGCGTTTCGGCTTCTTCGAGCAGGCCCCTTATGTCGGGCTGCAGCCCTGCCCTGTCACCGATGACCCTGATCCGCACCCCACTCTGGTGCAGCTCGGCCAGATCGCGTCGGATGAAAAGTTTCAGCAAGCCCATGAGGTCGCTGACTTCGGATTTCGGCCGTGACCAGTTTTCCGACGAGAAAGCGTAGACGGTCAGGAAGGAGATGCCGAGGCCGGGGGCGGCGCGCACCGTCTTGCGCAGCGCCTCGACGCCGGCGCGGTGACCGGCGAGCCGCGGCAAGCCGCGCGCCTTGGCCCAGCGTCCGTTTCCGTCCATGATGATCGCGACATGCGCGGGCGTTGCCATGTTCTCGCTTCCGGGCCAGCCTTGGCCAGACCCTAGACCTGCATGATTTCCGCTTCCTTGTCGGAAAGCAGGTGGTCGATGGTGCTGATCGTCTCGTCGGTTAGTTTCTGAACCTGGTCGGCCCGTTTGCGGTGGTCGTCCTCGCTGATGTCGCCGTCCTTTTCCGCCTTCTTCAGAAAGTCCATGCCGTCCCGGCGAACGTGACGCACGGCGACGCGGGCATTCTCGGCATAGCCGTGCGAGATCTTGACCAGCTCCTTGCGGCGCTGCTCGTTGAGTTCGGGCAACGGGATCCTGAGATTGGTTCCGTCCACGATAGGATTGAAGCCGAGATTGGATTCACGGATGGCGCGATCGACGGCGCTGACCATCGACTTGTCCCAGACCGAAACCGAGATCATGCGCGGCTCCGGCACCGACACGGTTGCCACCTGGTTGATCGGCATGGCGGTGCCGTAGGCCTGCACCTGGATGGCGTCGAGCAGGCTGCTCGACGCGCGGCCGGTGCGCAGCGAAGCCAGATCATGCTTGAACGCGGCGATCGCCCCGTCCATGCGCCGTTTGAGATCGTCGTATTCGCCACTCATCATCGTCTCCTCGACCCGTTAGCCCGGGTTCACTGCCTTGAGGGTAAAACCCTGTTCGAGGCTCAATCCGCGAACCGGTCCCATTTTCGGGTTCATGGTCCGGATTAATCGTCGGCGACAACCGTGCAACGGCCGCCGCCACGCAGGATATCACCGAAACCACCCTTCTCGTGGATCGAATAGACGATTATCGGAATGTTGTTTTCGCGCGCAAGTGCAATCGCCGCCGTATCCATGATCGAAAGCCCGCGTTTTATGACTTCGCCATGGCTGATGCGCTCGAAGCGTCTCGCATCCGGGTCCTTCTTGGGATCAGCCGAATAGACGCCATCGACCTGGGTCCCCTTGAACAGCGCATCGGCGCCGATCTCGGCCGCGCGAAGGGCTGCAGCCGAATCGGTGGTGAAGAACGGATTGCCGGTGCCGCCGGCGAAGATGACGACCTTGCCCTGGTTCATGTAGGCGGTTGCCTGACGCTGCGAAAAACTTTCGCAGAGCTCGGGCATGGCGATCGCCGATAGCACCACGGCATCGACGCCGATCTTATTGAGCGAGGTGCGCAGCGCCAGCGAGTTGATGACCGTGGCAAGCATGCCCATATGGTCGCCGGTGACGCGGTCGCCGCCCTTTGATGCAACGGCAACGCCGCGAAAGATGTTGCCGCCGCCGATGACGACGCCGACCTCGATGCCCAAGGCGCGGGCCTCGGCGATGTCGGCGGCTATACGATCGACCACCGACACATCGATGCCGAAATGCTGCTCGCCCATCAACGCTTCGCCCGACGCTTTCAGCAAGACACGTCGGTAGAGGGGCTTCACCGTCATCTGGTCCTCATCATTGTGCGTGTGACGCTTGGGGTGGCTCCCTCGCGCAGGCGCTGCCCCGAGACATTGGCGTTCCGATACACGAAGGGCGCCGCGCTGGCACCCGGCCCCCGAACCAGAAAACTCTCTTCCAGCCTTTAGCTTACACCGGCAAAAGCACCTTGCATGAGCAGGTCCGGCATGTAGCCAGCCGGCTTGTCGCCGACTGCCTGACCTCCGGTAAGGCCGCCCTGTATTTCCGAGCCGAAGAACGAATACGGAAAGGGTGTGATTGGCCGGCTCACCGCATCGAGCCGTGCCCGAAGCTCCTGCGCAATGTCGAAATCGAGCGCGCCGAGATTATCCTTGAGTTGATCCAGCTTCGTCGCACCGATGATCACGGATGCAATGCCGGGCTGGGTCGCGGCCCAGTTCAAGGCAACCTGAGCCATGCTGCGGCCGAGCTGACCTGCAACCTTTTCCAGCTCGGCGACGATCTCCGAGTTGCGATCATTGAATTTCTGGAAACCGGGATTGGTCGAGCCGCGCATCGTCTCCAGCCTGCCACCTGCCTTGTTCAACGTATCGGACCGGTATTTCCCACTGAGCAGGCCGCTGGCCAACGGGCTCCAGACCATTATACCCGCACCGTAGCGCGTGCCGAACGGCACGAATTCATGTTCGATGTTGCGCTCGGCCAGCGAGTATTCAAGCTGAAGCGCCGAGACCGGTTCGTAGCCGCGATGCTCGGCGACGGCCTGGGCCTGGCTGGCATACCAGGCCGGGACGTCGGAAAGGCCGACGTGACGGATCTTGCCGGCGCGGACCAGATCGTCCAGCGTCCGCATCACCTCCTCCGGAGGCGTCAGCCTGTCCCAGGCATGGAGGATGTAGAGATCGATGTAATCGGTGCCGAGGCGCTTCAGCGAGCCCTCGACGGCTCGTATGATGTTCTTGCGGCCGTTGCCGCCGGCATTCGGATTGCCCTGCTCAAAGTTCATGCTGAATTTGGTGCTGATCACCGCCTTGTCGCGCAAGCCCCGCTCGGCGATGAATTCGCCGAGCCAGGTCTCGGATGTGCCGCCGGTATAGGCGTCGGCGGTATCGAAGAAATTGCCGCCTGCTTCGACATAGGCATCAACCAAGGCGCGCGCGGTTTCCTTCTCCGCGCCCCAGCCCCATTCCGTGCCGAACGTCATGGTGCCGAGCGCCAGGCGAGTGACACGCAGCCCGCTGTTGCCGAGCGTATAGTAGGACATGGTCATGGATTTTCTCCTGAAATTTGAAAAGCGGGATTGAGGTCTTGCCTGGGATACGAGTCAGGCCTTGGCCAGCGCATCGACCACCACCTGGAACCGGCGCGGATCGAAATAATCGTGGTAGGCGCTGATCAGGCCCCTCTCGAAACGGAAGACCGCGACATTGCTGTTGGTGTATTCAGTGCCGCCGATCAGCACCGCGCGGTTCTTGTACTCAACGACGATCGCGTCCGAATCCGCTGCTGGATAGATGGCTGTCAGCTGCGAATCGAAGGATTCGAAATTGCCGAAGAGGCCTCGGAAGGCGGCCAGGATCGCGGCCTTGCCATCGATGCTGCTTCCAAATCCTGCCGGCGGGTAGAATACAAGGATTCGGCCATCTTCAGCCCAAAGGTTGCCCCATGCCTCGATGTCCTTGCGGTGCATCAGATCAAAAAATTTGCGTACGGTCTCGAGATTATGGGTTTGTTCGGAATTTAGGTCGGTCATCGGACGTCTCCTTGGCTGTTCGGCGATCGCCGTGTGATGCAGCCCAAGATGCGCCCTCCTTTTCCCGCCGATAAGATTGCATTATCTGAATGGACTATGCGATACCATGCATGAATGGACCGCGATCTGCTTAGCCATCTACCTATCATCGTCGCCGTCGCGCGGCGTGGCGGCTTCGCCTCGGCGGCGGCAGAATTCGGCATGAGTCCATCCGCTGTCAGCCACGCGGTGCGGCTGGTGGAAGAGCGGATCGGCCAGCCACTGTTTGCCCGCACCACGCGCAGCGTGGCACTTACAGAGGCCGGAGAAGCGCTTGTCGCCGCGGCAGAACCGGCGCTGGAAGACATTACCGACAGAATCGAGCGCATTCGCTCGGTGAAAGGCAGAGCGAGCGGACTGCTCAAGATCAACGTGCCGCGTGTGGCGCTGCCTCTGGCGCTGATGCCCATCCTGACGGCGATGGCGGAGCGTTACCCTGACGTGACGATGGAGATCGTCACCGACGAACGTCTGAGCAATATTGTCGGCGAGGGTTTCGACGCCGGCATCCGGCTGGGCGAGATGATCGCTGAGGATATGGTGACGGTGCGGCTGACTCAGCCGTTCCGGACAGCCATTGTCGCCTCTCCGGCCTATTTCGGCCGCCACGGAAAGCCGCGAACACTTGCTGATCTCTCCACCCACAACTGCATCGGCTATCGGCTGTTGCGATCACGTGCGCTCTACCGTTGGGATCTGTCAGACCAGGGCAAAGATATCAGCGTCGAGACGCGCGGCAGCGTCGTCGTCACCGATCCGCTGTCGGCGCGCGACATGGCGTTAGCCGGGATCGGCCTTGCCTATCTGTTCGAGCCGCTGGTGAAGGCCGACATCGAGGCCGGCCGGCTGGTCGAGGTATTGCGCGACGCCTCGATCGACGAGCCGGGGCTGTTCCTCTATTTTCCGCGCCGGGCGGCGATGGCGCCGAAGCTGAGGGCCTTCATCGACACCGCGCAAGAAATCGGCCGGGCATCCTCGCGGACACCCGGCCGTAAAGTCTTTTCAGAAAGATAGAGCGCGGCTTACTTCTTGACCGCTGCCGCGACTTCCGCCGCGAAATCTGTCTCTTCCTTCTCGATGCCCTCGCCGAGCGCGAAGCGCAGATAGGCTGATATCCTGGCCGGCGCGCCGATGTCCTTCTCGGCATCCTTCAGCGCCTTCTCGACGGTGATGTCGGGATTGAGCACGAAGGCCTGCTTGAGCAACACGACCTCTTCGTAGAACTTGCGCAGACGACCCTCGACCATCTTCTCGATGATCGCTTCCGGCTTGCCGGACTGGCGCGCCTGGTCGGCGAAGATCGCCTTCTCGCGCTCGACCGCAGCCGGATCGAGCTGTTCCGTCGTCAGCGCCATCGGGTTGGTGGCGGCGACATGCATGGCGACCTGGCGAGCAAAGGCGTTGGCGGCCTGCGCGTTGCCTGACGTCTCGATGGCGACCAGCACGCCGAGCTTGCCAAGGCCGTCGGCAACCGCATTGTGGACGTAGGTTGCAACAGCGCCATGCTCAATGGTGAGCTTGGCCGAGCGGCGGAAGCCCAGATTCTCGCCGATCGTGCCGACGGCATCCTTGATGGTCTCGGCGACCGACTTGCCCGAGCCCGGATAGGGAGCTGCGGCGACGGCCTCGGTCTTGCCGCCATAAGCGAGCGCGACCTTGGCGACGTTGGCAACGATCTCCTGGAAAGCGGCGTTGCGGGCAACGAAGTCCGTCTCGGAATTGACCTCGACGATCGCTGCCTCGCGGACGCCGGAATCGACGCCGATCAGGCCTTCGGCAGCGGTACGGCCAGCCTTCTTGTCGGCCTTGGAAATGCCCTTCTTGCGCAGCCAGTCGATGGCTTCTTCCATGTTGCCGTTGGTCTCGTTCAACGCCGCCTTGCAGTCCATCATGCCCGCGCCGGTCAAGTCGCGGAGTTCTTTGACCTGTGCAGCCGAAATGCTCATTGTCGCCTCTTTGTCTAAATGCACCGACGCACCATCGATTCTCGATGATGCGCCTGGCGCCAGTAGCGCTTAACGCGCCAACATATTGGAAAGATGAAGGCCGTAGCCGGCCTTCGCTGCTATGCTTCCGGGGTCTGGGCGGCCGGGGTCTCGGCCGGGGTCTGATCGAGCGCCGGCTCGACCGGAGCCTCGACCGAAGCGCCGATATCGACACCGAGCGCGCCCTGCTGACGGGCGATGCCGTCGATAGCTGCCTTGGCGATCAGATCGCAATAGAGCTGGATGGCGCGGGCCGCGTCGTCATTGCCGGGGATCGGGAAGTCGATCTTGTCCGGATCGCAGTTCGAATCGATGATGGCAACAACCGGGATGCCGAGGCGCTTGGCCTCGAGGATGGCGATCGCCTCCTTGTTGGTATCGATCACGAACATCAAATCGGGCGTCGAGCCCATGTCCTTGATGCCGCCCAACGCCTTGTCGAGCTTCTCGCGCTCGCGGTCGAGGTTGAGGCGCTCCTTCTTGGTCAGGCCCTGGGCCTCGCCGGCCAGCATCTCGTCGAGCTTGCGCAGGCGCTGGATGGAATTCGAGATCGTCTTCCAGTTGGTCAGCATACCGCCGAGCCAACGCGAATTGACATAATACTGCGCCGAGCGCTGCGCGGCATCGGCGACGATGTCGGACGCCTGGCGCTTGGTACCGACGAACAGCACGCGGCCGCCCTTGGCGACGGTGTCGGAAACCTGCTTCAGCGCCTGGTGCAGCAAAGGCACCGTCTGCGAGAGGTCGATGATGTGGATGTTGTTGCGGGCGCCGTAGATGTAGGGCGCCATTTTCGGGTTCCAGCGGTGGGTCTGGTGGCCGAAGTGAATGCCAGCTTCCAAAAGCTGACGCATGCTGAAATCAGGCAGTGCCATTCTTGAGATCCTTTCCGGTTAGCCTCCACGGACACAGGCATTTTTGGACTTGGTCCTCGAACGCCACCGGAGGTTTCAGCCGGATTTCTCCCGGGCAGACACCAAAGTCCGTGTGTGGAATGAGCGCGCATATAAAGGGGATGCGCGACAAACGCAAGCGCTGCTGCGTCTTGCGGTTCAGCGTGCGGCGATCAGCGCACCGGTGTCATGATCGCATCTTCCCCTTCGGCACCCGCACACGCCGGAAAACAGCTACGATCTCTTCGCGGCTGCACTCGATAGCGCCGAGCCGCACCGCGCGGTCGCGCTCGAACCCGGTTATGTCATAATGCGGCGCCGATGTCTTCGGCGGCCCTTGATAGGACGAGCGCTTGATGCCGAGCTGCGCGGCGAAGCGATGCAACTCGTCGGTGTCGTCTGCCAGCAGATGACACCAGCGGTGGCCGATCCATTTCCAGATCGCCGCATCGACATAGACCGCCATGAGGCTTGCCGCACTCCTTCATCTTGCGCCAACCAACACGCCGCTAACGATGATAGAAGGGATTGGTATAGAAAATGAAGCCGCCGCCGGCCTCGAGTTCCACGACGGTCCTGGTGACGGTCTCCTGCATGCGGTCATGCAGTTCGGCGAGTGCCTCCTCGACGGAGCCTTGATAGGCGTGCAGCCCGAGCGGCTCCGGTACCCGGATATGAGCGCAGCGTGGGCCTGCCGGCTGCGGCACGAAACGGTTGAGCGTATCGCGCAGCGTACCATTGCAATAATCGTTGCGGATCCGCTTCAAATGCTCTGCGATCTCCTCCTGCGTGATGCGCGGATTGGCTGAAGCCCACGGTCCGACGCGCTGCAGGCGCTGGATCGTATCCGCCAGCGTTCGGACCTGCTTCCGGCTTCCGGTATCATCCGTGTTTTCCCGCAGCCAGCGGCGCGACCGGCGCAAAAGCTCGGCACTGTCGAGCGTGCCGGCGTCGACCGAAACAAGTTCAGCAAGGCGACGGCCGAGTTCCGCGAGCAGGTCCTTCTGACGTGCGTCATACGAAGCCCGCTCATCTTGTCGCAGGCCATGTGCAGCCTCATCGCGCGACAGCAGCGTCGCGTAGATATGATGGACGCGCTCCGGCAGCGTATCGGCGGCACGGCGTTCGATCTTCAGGCTGCGCTCGATATAGCCGCATTCCTTTGCCAGCGCTGCCTCGACATCCCCTGTGAAAGCGAGCTTCCATATCACGGGCGCGATCCAAACCTTGAAATCCGGATCCGTCAGCCGGCCGCGCTTCAGCGCTTCGAACCCCATCTCGACCGCGCCCGGCAGCAGCGGGGCAACGATGTTGGCATGCCAGCCGACGCCGCCTTCGGGATGCAGGAGCACGCCCTGCCCTTTCAGCGCCCAGGCCACCGAATGTTCCTTGGCCGCCCCGCTATTGCCCGGAATTTGTGCGATCAGATTGTTGGCCAGCCAGAATTTCTGCATCAGCCGGCCAAGCCCGTTGACGACGCCATGCGTGGCCCAGGATGCCGCCAGCGGGCTTACCCGGGAGACGACCTCCTTGTCGATCATCCAGTCGGTAAAGAACTCCGGATGGTTGGGCGTGATGAACGTCGCCTTGCCCGCGCCGCAACAAGTCTTCAGCCTTTGCCGGTCATCCTCCGGAAAATCGATGTGGCGGACATTGGCGACGCCGCGCAAGCCGGCCAGACGGTTAAACGGCAACAGGTCGCGAAACCCTGGAATGCCGTGCAGCATGACAATCCGGTTGACGAATGTCATGGCCTTGATCAGCGCCGCATTGGGTCGCGGCGCCACGAACACATCGATCCTGCTCAACCTGCTCCCCCCGGCGCCTACCGTCGTAAAACGTTGATATGCAATTGCGGCATGCTCAAGTCGGTGCAACATGCCCCGCAAGATCAAGCGCCACTATCGCGGAGAGCAGCCGGCGGCAGCTTGCCGTCGGTTCGAGCTCATTTCGGCGGGCAGGTCTTTGGCTGATCGAACAGCGACAGATTGACCAGCTTGCCGGTCATCGAAAAATCGTTGTAGTCCATCACGAGATCGCGCGTGATGCCATTCTGGTGCAGCTTGAAGCTGATCCGGTATTCCGGCACCTCTTCACCGCCTTTGTCGGTATCGTCGAAATAGGCGATGTCGACCGGCCAGTATTTGTCGGTGGCGAGCTTGGCCAGCGCCGGCGCTTCCGGATCGGTCTTGTCGGCATCGGCTTGCTTGCCGACGACGACGGTGGTGGTCATCACCTTGTTGGCATCCTCCGAGCCGTCGAACAGGTTGGTTTCGTAGAAACGTTCGCCCTTTTCCGCCTTGCCGATCATTTCAACCATTTGCTGGGTCGGGAACTGGGTCGCGGCGAGTTCCAGGCTGTTCTTCTCGGGCTTGTCGATTTCGACCTTGAGACCATTGGCCTCCTTCGTCGCGGTACCTTTGACCTCCTTATCGAGGTTCTGGTCGACAAAGGACTTGTTCACGAAGGAGAAGGTCTTGCCCTCGGCATCCTCGAAGGTGGTCATCTGCTGATCGGTCAGCCTGGTGTTGTCGCTGGTGACGATCTGGGTGACCAAACGGAACTTCACCGTATAGCCCTCGCAGGGCGAGCCGTTGAACTCGTAGACCATGCGGCCGGTGATGCCGGTGATCCCCGAGCGATCCGACGCCTTGTCCAGGGTAATATCATAGACGGCACGATGCGCCTGCAGCGCCGGCACCGCAAAAGCGGGAGCCGCCCAGGAAGCCGCTGTCAGAAGAACGGCGTGGAATGCGAGGCGCGTTGCGCGCATAGGGTGCTCCGATCATCGCGGCTAATGGCAGGCCGCATGGAAAGATAGTCCAGCTTAAAAAAAGTCGTGGCGGAAGCGAGGCAAAAATAGCAATTTCGGCCCGGCCTGCGCGGCGCCTTCAAGCAATAGGGAAATAGCATGAGCGAAACAATCGAAAAGCGACTAAGCGATCTCGGCGTGACGCTGCCGGCCGCCGCCGCGCCCGCCGCCAATTACGTGCCCTATTGCAGGTCAGGCAATCTGCTGTTCACCGCGGGGCAATTGCCGCTCATGGAGGGCAAGCTCCAGACGAGCGGACTGCTTGGCCGCGATGTCGACACCGCAACCGGCAAGGAAGCCGCAAAATACTGTGCGATCAACATATTGGCGCAGGCCAGGGCGGCACTTGGCGATCTCGAGAAAATCCAGCGCCTGGTGAAGATCACCGTCTTCGTCGCCTCGGCGCCGGACTTCGTCGAGCAGCATCTGGTTGCCAACGGCGCCTCCGATTTTCTCGTCGCAGTGCTCGGCGATCGCGGCAAGCACGCCCGCTCCGCCGTCGGCACCGCCTCCCTGCCGCTTAATGCCGCAGTGGAAATCGAAGCGATCTTCGAAGTCGAATGACCGGGACTGCGACCATGACCGATCTTTCCTGGCTGACTGCCCGGCCCGTCGCCCATCGCGGCCTGCACGACATGAACAAGACGCGGTGGGAGAACACGCTTCCCGCCTTCGCCGCGGCAGCCGAGCGCGGCTACGCGATCGAATGCGACGTCCACCTGTCATCCGACGGCGTCCCCGTCATCATCCACGATGGCGATCTGCGGCGGCTGACCGGCGAGGACGGCTTCGTCTGGCAGCGTACGGCTGCCGAAATCACGGCGCTGAAGGTCGGTGGCACCGCCGACCATTTGCCGACGCTGCAGCAGGCGCTTGATCTGGTCGACGGCCGTGTGTCGATGGTTGTTGAGCTGAAAGGCGCTGCCGGGCACGACGAAGGCCTGGTCGAAAGCGTCGGCAAGATGCTCAAGCGCTACAAGGGCAAGACCGCGATCATGTCGTTCGACCATTGGCTGATCCGCGATTTCCCGAAACATGCGCCCGGCATACCTGGCGGGCTGACCGCCTATGGCAAGGACAACCAGCTGATCGAGGCGCATTTCGCCATGCTGGCGCATGATATCGCCTTCACCTCCTACGCCGCCGGCGACCTGCCGAACCGGTTCGTCTCGTTCGTACGTGAAAGGCTCGGCATGCCGGTGATCACCTGGACAGTGCATGATCAACCTGCCATCGACCTGACCTTCAGATTTGCCGACCAGATGACGTTCGAAGGATTTGAGCCCGATCTTGTACGGCTCGCTTGAGCGGGCTTGTATGGGTCCGCAGCGAGCTTAAGTAAGCCTCATGGATCAAGGGGACGACTGCGAAAGACAAACGGCGAACGCGGAGCTGTCGATCCGCATCGCCGCGGGCATCGGCGCCTTCACTCGCACCGAATGGGACAGCCTCGGTGGCACTACGCGGAGCGATGCAGAAAACGCCTACAACCCGCTTGTTTCATTCGCTTTTTTGAGCGCGCTGGAAGATTCCGGCTGCGCCGTTCGACGCACCGGCTGGCAGGGTCATCATCTCAGGCTGGAAACCGCGCAAGGCAAGCTGCTCGGTGCGGTCCCCTGCTATCTGAAGTCGCACAGCCAGGGCGAATATGTGTTCGACCATGGCTGGTCGGACGCGTTCGAACGCGCCGGCGGGCGCTACTACCCGAAACTGCAATGCGCGGTGCCGTTCACGCCCGTCACCGGCCCTCGCCTGCTGGTCGGCAAGGGCGAGGACAGCCACACCGTCAAAGCTGGCCTTGCGGCCGGCCTGAAGGCGGTGACGGATAAGCGCGGCGTTTCTTCCGCGCATGTCACCTTCGCGCCGGAGGATGATGTCCAGATATTGGCGGCAGCCGGCTTCCTGCATCGTACCGACCAGCAGTTTCACTTCTTCAACGAAGGCTTTTCGAGCTACGACGATTTTCTCGCGACATTGGCCTCGCGCAAGCGCAAGGCGATGAAAAAAGAGCGGCGCGAGGCGCTCGCCGACGACATCTCGATCGACTGGCTGACCGGTAAGGATCTGACTGAAAAGGCCTGGGACGACTTTTTCGCGTTCTACATGGATACTGGCAGCAGGAAATGGGGCCGGCCCTACCTCAACCGCGATTTCTTCTCCATGATCGGCGAACGCATGGCGGACGATGTCCTGCTGGTAATGGCCAAGCGTAACGGACGCTACATTGCCGGCGCCATCAACTTCATCGGTTCCGACGCGCTCTACGGCCGCAATTGGGGCTGCATCGAGGACCACCCCTTCCTGCATTTCGAGGTCTGCTATCATCAGGCGATCGATTTTGCCATCTCGCGCAAGCTGAGGGTGGTTGAAGCCGGTGCGCAAGGCGAGCACAAGCTGGCGCGCGGCTACCGGCCGGTGACGATGCATTCAGCGCACTACATCGCCCATCCCGGTCTGCGCAATGCAGTGGCCGATTACCTCAAACGCGAGCGCCACGAAGTCGAGCGGATGAGCGAATATCTGGAAGAGCATACCCCGTTCCGCAAGGACCTGGCTGAGTAGAGTAGCAAGTCCCAATCGCTCAGCCGCGGGCCGGCATGGCCGATCTCAACCGATCGTCTTGCCCGCCCGGAACGGCTTCGCTACACGAGATAGCGAGCCAAGAACCGGAGTGCGCGCCATGGCCGAAGCAACCTACGACAGCAGCAACATCTTCGCAAAAATTCTGCGCGGAGAAATCCCTTCGCACCGGGTCTACGAGGATGATGCAGTCATCGTCTTCATGGATGTGATGCCGCAAGGACCGGGTCACACGCTGGTGGTGCCGAAAGCGCCGTCGCGCAACCTGCTCGACGCGGATCCGGCAGTGCTTGGCCCGCTCTTCGCTCACGTCCAGAAAGTTGCGCGGGCGGTAAAGAAGGCCTTCGATGCCGATGGCGTCACAGTCATGCAGTTCAACGAACCAGCTTCGGGCCAGACCGTCTTCCACCTCCACGTCCACGTCATTCCGCGCTTCGAGGGCATTGCCTTGAAGCCGCACAGCGGACAGATGGAAAAGCCTGAAGTCCTGGCCGAGAACGCCGGCAAGATACGGACGGCGCTGGCAGACTGAGCTGGCGCGAAGCCGCTCGGCAGCTGCCGGCGCTCTATCGCTTCATGAAAAAAGCCCCGTTTCCGGGGCTTTTTTGACTTGCAGGTTCGTTAGTTCTTACGCGGCAGTTGCGGCACCAGGCTGCGCTTGCCGCCATCCTTGCCCTTAGGCTCCGGCTTCTGCGCCACCGCCTTTTTCGCGGCGGGCTTTTTCGCCACAGCCTTCTTGCTCTTCGGCGCGTCGTCCGGTTCTTCTTTCTTCGGCTTGACGGGCGCCTCGTCGGCGAGCGATTCGAGCTTCAGGCCGGTCTCGCCGGTTTCCTTCTTCTCGACGGTGACACGCACCGTGCCGCCCTTCTTGAGCTTGCCGAACAGCACCTCGTCGGCCAGCGGCTTCTTGATGTGCTCCTGGATGACACGGCCAAGTGGCCGGGCGCCCATGCGCTCGTCATAGCCCTTGTCGGCCAGCCAGGCGATTGCCTCCTGCGACAGGTCGAACGTCACGCCGCGCTCGGAAAGTTGCGCTTCCAGCTGCATGACGAACTTCTGTACCACCTGATGGATGACCGGTATCGGCAACGAGCCGAACGGAATGATCGCATCGAGACGGTTGCGGAACTCCGGCGTGAACAGCCGGTTGATCGCTTCGACATCGTCGCCTTCACGCTTGGTCGAACCGAAACCGATCGCCGCGCGCTGCGCATCGGATGCGCCCGCATTGGTGGTCATGATCAGGATGACGTTGCGGAAGTCGATCTGCTTGCCGTTATGGTCGGTCAGCTTGCCGTGGTCCATGACCTGCAACAGGATGTTGAACAGATCCGGATGCGCCTTCTCGACTTCGTCCAGCAACAGCACGCAATGCGGATGCTGGTCGACGCCGTCGGTCAGAAGGCCGCCCTGGTCGAAGCCGACATAGCCGGGAGGCGCGCCGATCAGCCGCGAAACGGTGTGGCGTTCCATATATTCCGACATATCGAAGCGGATCAGCTCCACGCCGAGCGAGGCGGCAAGCTGCTTGGCGACCTCGGTCTTGCCGACGCCAGTCGGGCCCGAGAACAGGTACGAGCCGATCGGCTTTTCCGGTTCGCGCAGGCCGGCCCGCGCCAGCTTGATCGCCGAGGTCAGCGCGGTGATCGCGGTGTCCTGGCCGTAGACGACGCGCTTCAGCTCGATGTCGAGGCCTTGCAGCACCTTCTCGTCGTCGGCGGAAACCGTCTTCGGCGGGATGCGCGCCATGGTGGCGATCGTGGCTTCGATCTCCTTGATGCCGATGGTCTTCTTGCGCTTGGCTTCCGGCACCAGCATCTGCGAGGCGCCGGTCTCGTCGATCACGTCGATCGCCTTGTCCGGCAGCTTGCGGTCGTTGATGTAGCGCGCCGAGAGTTCGACCGAAGCCTTGATCGCCTCGCTCGTGTAGCGAACCTTGTGGAACTCCTCGAAATAGGGCTTGAGGCCCTTCATGATCTCGATGGCGTCCTCGACGGTCGGCTCGTTTACGTCGATCTTCTGGAAGCGCCGCACCAGCGCGCGGTCCTTCTCGAAGAACTGCCGGAACTCCTTGTAGGTGGTCGAGCCGATGCAGCGGATGGCGCCGGACGACAGCGCGGGCTTCAACAGGTTCGACGCATCCATGGCGCCGCCGGAGGTTGCCCCTGCCCCGATCACGGTATGGATCTCATCGATGAACAGCACGGCGCCCGGATAGTCCTCGAGCTCCTTGACGACCTGCTTCAGCCGCTCCTCGAAATCGCCGCGATAGCGGGTGCCGGCCAGCAGCGTGCCCATGTCGAGCGCGAAGATGGTGGCATTGTGCAGCACTTCGGGAACGTCGCCCTCGACGATGCGCTTGGCGAGGCCTTCGGCGATCGCCGTCTTGCCGACGCCGGGATCGCCGACATAGAGCGGGTTGTTCTTGGAGCGGCGGCACAGCACCTGGATGGTTCGGTTGATCTCGCTCTCGCGACCGATCAGCGGATCGATCTTGCCGGCCTTGGCCTTGTTGTTCAGGTTGACGCAATAGGCGGTCAGCGCATCCTGTTGCTGCTTCTTCTTGCCGCCTTCTTCTTGCGGCTCGGCCCCGCTCTGGCTGCCTTGCTCGTCGTCGGCGCCGCGCGGCGTCCGCGTCTCGGAAGCGCCGGGGCGCTTGGCGATGCCATGCGAGATGTAGTTGACCGCGTCATAGCGGGTCATCTGCTGTTCCTGCAGGAAATAGGCGGCATGGCTCTCGCGCTCGGCGAAGATGGCAACGAGCACATTGGCGCCGGACACTTCCTCGCGGCCTGACGACTGCACATGGATCACCGCGCGCTGGATGACGCGCTGGAAACCGGCAGTCGGCTTGGAGTCCTCGTCGTAGCCGGTGACGAGATTGTCGAGCTCGGTATCGATATAGGTGAGAACCGTATGCTTCAACTCGTCGAGATCGACGTTGCAGGCACGCATGACGGCGGCCGCCTCGGTGTCGTCGATCAGGGCGAGCAGCAAATGTTCAAGGGTTGCATATTCATGGTGCCGCTCATTGGCGAGCGTCAGCGCTTGGTGAAGCGCCTTTTCCAGGCCTTGGGAGAAAGCCGGCATGTTACCTCACTTCTTCTCCATCACGCATTGCAGCGGATGCTGATTCTGTCGGGCGAAATCCATGACCTGAGACACTTTGGTCTCGGCCACCTCGAATGTATAGACCCCGCACTCGCCCACCCCATGATTGTGAACATGAAGCATTATGCGTGTGGCGGCTTCGCGGTCCTTCTGGAAAAAACGCTCCAGCACGTGGACCACGAACTCCATGGGTGTGTAGTCGTCGTTAAGGATGAGGACCCGATACAGACTGGGCTTCTTGGTCTTGGTTTTTGTACGCGTGATGACGGCCGTGCCGCGACCGGCCTCATTGCCGTTGCTGCCGTTTTGCATTCGCACCACGTAGCTCGTGGCAGTCAAACCTGTAGTCACGTAGTCCTGCCTCTTTCGAATCCTCATGCATGCTCGACATGTAGGTGCTCGATGAACGATTTTAAGCCCTTCTGTTTAGCTGACAATATGGCTAGGTGGCCAACTTGACCGATTTTTCAAATCGTGAAGACTGCAAGGCCCCCGATTTCGGGTTGGCATGAAAAAACCCGGCCGCGCCTTCGCGACCGGGTTTGTCTTTGCAGGCCCAAGGGCCGGCTCGGAACGTTCGTCGAATTTACTTCGCCTTGGCGACAATCGATTCGAACGGCTTGTAGGCTTCCTTGGCGAGCTCGGCATAGAGATCGCCGAGCTTGGTGGCCTCGGTGACGAAACTCTCATAGGACTGCTTGGCGTAGTCGGACTGGATTTCGATCGCCTTGTCCAGCGACTTGGCGGAAAAGAGCTTCTCGACAGCGGCGCTGCCGGCCTCGAAGCTTTTCTTTGTGTACTCGCCCGCCTCGGCGGCGATGGCCTGCGCACCCTTGGACAGCGACGCGAAGCTCTTCAATCCGGTGTCGGCAAATTCCTTGCCGTATTTGCTGAAATCTTCATAGGTCTGGGTCATTTCACGCATTCCCTTGAACGGTTACCTTGGACGATGGACGCGCCTTGTCCGGGCCGCGTTGTGCAATGCATGTAATTATATTGTGCAATGCACAAAAGTCAAGATTTCCGCGGCAATGCGCACCGTGAGCTGCCGGCAATCGCTAAGATTCGAATAAAGAAAAGCTCAATCCCGCAGAAAATGGTGAACGCGGCGGTTACCATAAACGGATTGGTAACGCTGCCCGCGTTAGCGTGGCCCGAGGTGAGGCAGGACCCTTTGCCGCCTCCAAGGCAACGGAAATTCAAAGGAACTATCAGTGCGTAAGGCGTTGTCGGGCTTCGTTTCCAAATCCGCGTCCCCCCTCAAAACGATCATGATGCTCGCTATGGCGATGACCTTCGTCGTCGCGGACGCAGCCTCATCCATGGCGGCCAAGTCGGCGGCCATCGTCATCGATGCCAAGACCGGCAAGGTGCTTTATTCGTCGGATGCCGATGGCCGGCGCTATCCGGCCTCGCTTACCAAGATGATGACGCTCTATCTGACCTTCGAGGCATTGGCGAACGGCAGGATCAGCAGGAATTCCCCGGTCGTGTTCTCGGCCAATGCCGCTGCCGAACCGCCGACGAAGCTCGGCGTCAAGCGGGGCGGCTCGGTCACGGTCGAGACCGCCATCCTGTCGATGGTGACCAAATCGGCAAACGATTCCGCAACGGCGCTTGGGGAGATGCTCGGCGGCAATGAGGCTAATTTCGCCCGCATGATGACGGCCAAGGCGCGGGCGCTCGGCATGAGGGGAACCGTTTTCCGCAACGCCAACGGCTTGCCTGATCCCGGCCAGTTCACGACGGCGCGCGACATGGCGCTGCTCGGTATCGCCCTGAGAGAGCATTTTCCGCAATATTACGGCTATTTCTCGCAGCGCTCGTTTCTTTACGGACGGCAGCGCATCAACGGCCATAACCGTCTGCTCGGACGCATCAAGGGCGTCGACGGCATCAAGACCGGTTATACCCGGGCCTCCGGTTACAATCTGGTCTCCTCGGTCTCGCATGGCGATCGGCGCATCGTAGCGGTGGTCATGGGCGGCAGGTCCGGCGGCAGCCGCGACAGCCAGATGGCGGGATTGATCAATGCCTACATGCCGAAGGCGTCGTCGCGCGGCGGCGGCATGTTGATTGCCAAGGCCGGCGGCGGCAATCCGATTTCAGCCCTGGCCAAGGTGTTTCTGCCGAAGCATGACGCGCCGACGCCGGACAGTAAGCCGGACGACGATGCCGTTGCCTCTCTTGTCGAGGAAAATGCGCCCGGCGTTGAAGAAACCACTCCCGTCGTTCAGACCAAGAAGGTCAAGACAGCGACCGTGGCGACAGCGGACGATATCGCGACGGCTCGGGTCGTCGCGGCCTATGCCGAACCGGCGGCGGTCGATCCCGTCAATACGGCGTCGGTGCCATCCGGCTGGGCAATACAGGTCGCCTCTTCGCCAAAACAGTCAGAAGCGAAGGCTTTCCTCGACAAGACGACGAAGGAGGCGCCCTCCGTTCTAGCTGATGCCGCTGGTTTCACCGTCGCCTTCGACAAGGACGGCGTCACCTATTACCGCGCCCGGTTCGGTGGTTTCGGTTCGAAGACCGCCGCCTGGAAAGCCTGTAACGCTTTGAAAAAGAAGAAAATCGAGTGCTACGCCGTCCGGCAGTAAGGGCGCGAAAGATACCTTTCCCGAAAGTTCTGCGTCGAAGGAGACTAGTTGTGATTGGAGAGCAAGACGTCCTTGGCTTCGTTGATCCGCGCCGCCAGGAAAGACGTGCCACCGATATCGGGGTGCAGGCGCTGCATCAGGCGGCGGTGCGCCTTGCGGACATCCGCCGCGGCAGCCCCCGCTTCAAGACCAAGGATCTTGTAGGCCTCCTCCTTAGTCATGGCGCCCGAACTTGGCGCAACACCCAGCCCTTCGCCACCATTCGCATCAGCGTCTTTGCGCCAGATGGGAAATCTGCCGTCAAGATACGTCTCTAGCAATTGGCGGCTCTCCGGATCGCCGGCGAGCTCGCGATAGAGTTGCTGCAATTCGGCAAGCCCCATCGAGCCAAGCATCTTGCCTTCATGGCGCCCGGCCAACACGAGGCCTTCGAGGCCGCCGGTATCGTGATCGAGTTCCATCTCAAGCGCCGCAGTACGCACCGTCGAACGCTTGCCTGGTGCCAGTTTTGCCGCCGGCCGATTCATGCGCATGGAGCCGTACCAGGCGAGCGCGGCCGACAGGATCAAGCCGCCGATGCCCTCGCGCCCGACCAGCAGCACGGCGACGCCAACCAGCCCGAGCAGCACGGGTCCAAGCGTCCTCATGCCGCCTGCAAGCTTCGCCGGGTCGGCGCGCAGGAAGACGGTAAGCATGCCGAGAAGCACCAGGAGCAATGCTAAAAAAGCGATAATCGCGCCCATCAGTTTCCGCCGCCCCGCAGATGCTCGATCATCAGCCGGTCCTCCGGCCTGCCCCGGGCCTCCAATGCTTTCAGCCCGCCGGTCGCAAAAACGGCGACGGACGAAAGCAGGCCGGCCAAGGTCGCGGCAGCCCGCCGATCAAACCGGAACCAGGCTCCTTTGGACAGCCGCGCAATTTCCTTGAACGCCTTTTCTGCATCGGCATCATGGCCTTCCTGAAAGACGAAGACAGGAACGCCGTGCAGGCCTAGGCTGCCGGCCTTTTCCGCCAGATCGTCTATATTTTCTTCCATCGCATCGCCGATATAGACCAGCGCGTTGACCTTCGCCGCCGCCGTCTGTTTCAGCGCATGGGCGAGCACCTTGCCGATCTGGGTGTGGCCGCTGCGGCAGTCGATCCGCGTCATCAGCTGCTTCAGAGCTTCGGTATCGGTGACGAATGCGGATGAGCGGCACTCGCCAAGGCCGCGAAAATAGACCAGTTGAACCTTGAGCGCCCCAGCCTTGCCGACGGCGTCGAACATCTCGGCCTGCAGCGCACAGGCGAGATCCCAAGTCGGCTGGCGGCTCATCGTCGCGTCGAGGGAAAGGATCAGCCTGCCTGAACCCGTTGCCGATGCAGCGAGCGTCCTTGCCTGACGGAGAAAGGCCTCGATCTCGCTGGTGCTCGATTGGGACTCGACCGGCGCAGGATTGGCCTTTGCAGGCACGGGCTGCTTCTTGTCGCTCATGACATTCAAGATGTGGCGTTGTTCCCCGGCTTGCAAGCCCAGATAAGGCGACCTGGAGGACCGGTGATGATGGCAACTGCGGACAAACGCTTCGGCCGGTGCTCTTGGCGTTGCGGTTCTTGGTGTCAGAGCAGGCCGAGATCGGCAAGCTCACGCCTGAGCTTCGGCGGCATCTCGACCAGCCCGGCTTTGCCCTTGCCGAGATCGGCCGGCGCGTCCGCCGGCTTCAGGTAGCGCCAGCCTTGGAATGCACGGCGCGGTTGCCAGTCGGTGCGCACGACCTCGGGATCGAGGATCAGATGGCAACGGCCGATGCCGTCGTCATCGGTGAAGGGCCGGATTTCGGTGATCAGCTGGCGGCATTGGACATTGCCCTTGATCACCCAGTAGAGCGAGCCGCCGTCGGTAATCTCGGCACCGCGCGTCGGCACCATGCGGGTGGTGTGGTAGTGCTCGGCCGGTTCGCCGGTGCGGCGCCGCTCGTCGAGGCGGAAGGCGATCCACTCTTCCAGATCCTCGACGCTGTCACAGCCGACGCAAAGCTTTATGAGATTGAGAGGCATCGTCTAAGGTTTAGTCCAGCACACGAACCCGTCAACGGCTTGATCGACTTCTCCACAGTGGTGGTCATGGCCGCCAGATTGGCGCTCAGCACTCCACGACATTGACGGCCAATCCGCCAAGGCTGGTTTCCTTGTATTTTTCGTTCATATCGAGGCCGGTTTGGCGCATGGTCTCGATCGCCGCATCGAGCGGCACGAAATGAACACCATCGCCCTTGATGGCCAGCGAAGCGGCGGTCACCGCCTTGACGGCGCCAAGCGCATTGCGCTCGATGCACGGCACCTGCACCAGCCCGCCGACAGGGTCGCAGGTCATGCCGAGATGATGTTCCAGCGCGATCTCGGCGGCGTTCTCGACCTGCTCGGGCGTACCGCCCATGACGGCGCACAATCCCGCCGCAGCCATTGCCGAAGCCGAACCGACCTCGCCCTGGCAGCCGACTTCGGCGCCCGAGATCGAGGCATTGGTCTTGATGATGCCGCCGACCGCCGCCGCGGTCAGCAGGAAATCGCGGATGCTCGGCTGGTCGGCTTCCGGATGGAAATGCAGCCAGTAGCGCAGCACCGCTGGCAATGTGCCTGCCGCCCCATTGGTCGGCGCGGTGACAACGCGGCCGCCGGCAGCGTTCTCCTCATTGACCGCCATGGCATAGATCGACAGCCAGTCATTGGCGAGCAGTGGGTTGGGCCGGTTCTGCTGCCACTGCTCCTGCAGCTTGTCGTGCAGCATCCGCGCGCGACGGCGAACCTTCAGTCCGCCCGGCATTATGCCGTCTTTCGACAGGCCGCGCTCGATGCAGCTCTTCATGGCGCTCCAGATGTCGTCGAGGCCAGCGTCGAGCTCCTCGCGCGACATCTGCGTTTCCTCGTTGACGCGCTTCATCTCGGCAATGGAAAGGCCGCTTTTCGCCGCCATCGACAGCATTTCGACGGCGTTCTTGAACGGATATGGAACCTTCTTGCCTTCGGTTGTCGCCGAGCCCCTTGCCTTCATCCGCTGCAGCTCTTCCTCCGAAACCACGAAGCCGCCGCCGATCGAATAATAGATGCGCTTGAGCAGCAACCGGTCGCCAGCATCATAGGCAGAGAAGGCCATCCCATTGGCGTGACCCGGCAGCGGCGTCTTGCGATCCAGCACCAGATCCGTTGCCGGGTCAAAACGATAGGACGGATGGCCGAGCGGCGAAATCCGCTTCTCGGCGGTGATGCGAGCGACGATGCCGTCCGCCTGGTCAGGATCCACCGTCTGCGGCGTTTGGCCGGCAAGGCCGAGCACCACGGCACGGTCGGAGCCGTGGCCGATGCCGGTATAGGCGAGCGAGCCATGCAGGCTGGCCGCGATCCGGTCTACCTTGGCGCCAGCCGGGCGCGGCCAGTCGTCTCCCGCAATCTCGTCGAGAAACCGCCGCGCAGCCGTCATCGGCCCCATCGTGTGCGAACTCGATGGGCCGATGCCGATCTTGAACAGGTCGAAAACCGAAAGGAACACGTGAGCGTTTTCTCCTGGGACCCTGTTGAGGTCTACATATAGGAATTCCCATGATGTTTTCCGCTGTTTTGAAGATTGCGGCGCTGCGCCTGCCGACCTTGTTTGCTCCGGCAGCGACATTCCAGCTTCGGCCATCGAAGCGGCCCCTCCGCTTGTGGTAAAAGCAAACGCATGGGCGATTCCTTCCATCTGTCGACGGCCGACCTCGCGGCGCTTGCGTTCTTCCTTGCCGTGTGGGTGCTGCATACGCTCGCCTCAGACGGAAAGCTGATCAGCCGCATGTCGCTGACGACGGCGATGAATGTCCAACGCGAAGCCTGGATGCGGACCATGGCCGAGCGCGAAATCCGCATCGTCGACACCGCTATCATGGCCGGTCTTCAACAGGGGACTGCCTTCTTCGCCTCCAGTTCGCTGATCGCGCTGGGTGGCTGTTTTGCCTTGCTTGGCGCCTCCGACCAGGTCCTCGCGGTGCTAAGCGATCTGCCGTTGGGTGCGACCTCTTCCCGCGCGGCCTTCCAGATGAAGGTGTTCGGATTGGTGCTGATCCTTGCTTATTCCTTCTTCAAGTTCGGCTGGGCTTACCGGCTGTTCAATTATTGCTCGATCCTGATCGGCGCGGTGCCGATTCCACATGGCGAAGCGGCTCGCAACTCTGTCACCGAAACCGCGGTTTGGCGTGCGGCGCGCATGAACATGCTGGCCGGAAAGCATTTCAATTCCGGCCTGCGCGGCGTGTTCTTCTCGATCGGCTATCTCGGCTGGTTCGTCGATCCTGCAGTGTTCGTCCTGTCGACGCTGCTGCTCCTGGCGGTGCTGGTGCGCCGGCAGTTTTTCTCCGCGGCGCGACAAGCAGTGCTCGGTCAGCCGCCCGGCCCAACATCCGGCGCCGGAAAAGGCCGGTCTATCCGGCCTGACAGCCAGTAGGCAATCAGCCCGATCCATTCACGGGTCGCGATGGTTGTGGTCTGCAGCGCTTCGTTGGCATCTGTGCGGAACAGGCCGATGCCTTCCTTGCCGGAGGTGCGGTAGTCGACCGGCCACGGAACCGTCGGAAAGCCGGCTTTGTCGAACAGCGCCTTGGCGCGCGGCATGTGGAAGGCCGAGGTCACCAGCAGCCAGGTTTCGCCCGGTTTTGGCGTGATCAGTTGCTTGGTGAAGACCGCATTCTCGTAAGTGTTGCGTGATTTGCCCTCAAGGACCAGCCGATCGGCCGTCACGCCGAGCGCAGTGAACAGGCGTGGAGCTGTCGCCGCATCGCCCTCGTCTTCGCGGACCAGTGCAATGGGGCCACCTGAAATGACGACCTTCGCTGTCGGAAAACGCCGTGCCAGCACGGCTGCCTCGACCATTCGATCGCCACTGGCGTTGAGTTCATAGCCGCCGCGGACGAAGTTGATGGCGCTCTCCATACCGCCGCCCAGCACAATGATGCCGTCAACTCGTTCCGGCAGGGGTGGCTTGGGGAAACGCTCCTCGAGCGGATTAAGCATCACTACGCCGAGCGAGGTCCACGCCGAGAGTGCAAGGACAAGGAATGCCAGCACGCTGCCGGTGGCAAACAGCCTCTTGCGCCCGACCAATGCCGCAAGCAACCCAGCCAGCAGCACGATGATCGCGAGATTCAACGGCTGGACGAAGAGCCACAGAACCTTGGAAAGATAGAAGAACATCATCCTCACCCCGCTAGATGAGGAACGATCCTACCACCATTTCTCCGGCTGGAACGTACCGGCCGCCTGTTCGATGACATGGGCGGTCTGGAACAGCATCTCCTCGTCGAAGGGCCGGCCGATAAGCTGCAGGCCGAGCGGCAGCCCCTTGGCGTCGAGCCCGGCCGGAACCGCTATGCCGGGCAGGCCGGCCATGTTCACCGTCACCGTAAAGATGTCATTGAGATACATTTTGACCGGGTCGGCGGCCATGTCCTCGTCGGCGATGCCGAAGGCGGCGGACGGCGTTGCCGGCGTCAGGATGACGTCGACGCCTGCCGCGAACACATTCTCGAAGTCGCGCTTGATCAGATTGCGAACCTTCTGCGCCTGCAGATAATAGGCATCGTAGTAGCCAGCGGAAAGCACATAGGTGCCGATCATGATGCGGCGCTTGACCTCGCGGCCGAAGCCGGCGGCGCGGGTCTTTTCATACATGTCGGCAATGTCCTTGCCGGGCACGCGTAACCCGTAACGGACGCCGTCATAGCGGGCGAGGTTGGACGAGGCTTCGGCGGGCGCTACGATATAATAGGCTGGCAGCGCGTATTTCGTGTGCGGCAGCGAGATATCGACGATCTCGGCGCCGGCATCCCTCAGCCAGGCAATGCCTTTTTGCCACAGCGCCTCGATCTCCTCGGGCATGCCGTCGACACGATATTCCTTGGGGATGCCGACCTTCATTCCCTTGATCGGGCGGCCGATCGCCGCCTCGTAATCCGGCACCGGCAGGTCGACGGAGGTCGTGTCCTTCGGGTCGACCGAAGCCATCGACCTCAACAGGATCGCGGCATCGCGCACGTTGCGCGCGATCGGCCCGGCCTGGTCGAGCGACGAGGCGAAGGCGACGACGCCCCAGCGCGAGCAGCGGCCATAGGTCGGCTTGATGCCGACCGTGCCAGTGAAGGCAGCGGGCTGGCGGATCGAGCCGCCGGTGTCTGTAGCGGTGGCGCCGGCGCATAGGAAGGCAGAGACGGCTGATGCCGAGCCACCGGACGAACCGCCCGGCACCAGCTGGGCATTGTCCAATGTGCGCGCGGTCTTGGTGCCGCCGGCCGAAACGAAGCCGCCCTCGCCCTGGTGCGTCGTCGGCATCACCACCGTGTCGAGGCGCGAACGCCGCCACGGGTTGATGACGGGCCCGTAATACGAAGTCTCGTTGGACGAGCCCATCGCGAATTCGTCCATGTTGAGTTTGCCGAGCATGACGGCGCCATCCGCCCACAGATTGGCGGTGACGGTCGATTCATAGTGCGGTTTGAAGCCATCCAGCACATGGCTGCAGGCCTGAGTGTGGACGCCTTCGGTGCCGAACAGATCCTTGATGCCGAGCGGGATACCCTCGAGCGACCCGCCCTCGCCCTTGGCCAGTTTCGCGTCGGAGGCCTTGGCCATGTCGCGCGCTTTGTCGTCGGTGACCACGACATAGGCATTGAGCGCCGGATTGGCTCGCTCGATCGCCGATAGATAGGCCTCGGTGATTTCGGTGGCGGTGATCTCCCTGGAGCGCAACTTGGCGCGGGCCTGCGAAATCGTCAGCTGGGTCAGGTCGCTCATCAGGCAAGGCTCTTTTCGTAAAACACCGACCACTCGGAATCGGGATAATCCAGCACCGGGCCGCAGCGCGAAAAACCGGCACGTTCGTAGACGGTCCAGGCGGCGGGATGACGGTCGCCCGTCTCCAGCACCAGTCGCTTCAGCCCTTCCTCGCGTGCCAGCGTCTCGATCCGCTCGACGATCTTCGCGCCGATCTTGCGACCGCGATGCGAGGGCCGCGTATACATGCGCTTGAGCTCGCCGACGACTGCATCATGGCGCTTCAGCGCGCCGCAGCCAATGGCAAGGCCATTATCGCGGGCGATGAAGACGGTCGTGTCCCGATCGGCCATTTGCTCGACCGTCAAATGGTAGCAATGCTCCGGCGGCGTCAGCTCCAGCAGCGTGGCATTGAGCTCCTCGACCAGCCCAAGCACATCGTCCTGCAGCGGCGTCTCCGCGGCGATCTCGATTGCCATCGGCCTGTTACTCCACGACCTTTGGCACGAGGAAGAAGTTCTCTTCGGTCGCCGGTGCATTGGCGACGATGTCGGCTGCCTTGCCGCCGTCGGTGACCACGTCCTGGCGCTTCTTCATTGCCATCGGCGTGACCGAGGTCATCGGCTCGACGCCGGAAACATCGACCTCGTTCAACTGCTCGACAAAACCCAGAATAGCGTTCAATTCGCCGGTCATGCGTTCTGCGTCCTCCTCGCTCACCGCAATGCGGGCGAGATGCGCGACGCGCTTCACGGTCTGAAGATCAACGGACATAGCTCTGCCTCGGGAAAACCAGTGCGCGCTATAGCGGCGCAGAGCGTGCCGCGCAACATGCATCGTGCCGACAACTGCCCTATGGCATCGCCACGCCGTCGCAGAGGAAATAGCTGCCGCTGTTGCCGCTCTGCTCGCTTTGGTCCGCGGCAGGCCGAACCGAAACCAGATCGATCTGCTTCGGGCTCATCTGTGTCAGCGAGAGAACATCGGGAAAGACGTAGCCCGGCTCCTGGCATATGGCAGTCACGGCCCAGCTTGGCGAGCGTGTGGCTTTGGTGATCTGCAGGAACTCACAATTGTATTCGATGCTTTCCAGTCCGTTTGCCGACAGCACGATATTGCCGCCCTCGATCACCGTCTGCAGCGTATCCTTTTTGGCCTGCGCGCAGAGATCCTCCGATTGCAGATAGACGCCCTTGATGAAATCCTCCGCGGCCAGCGCCGGCGACGCGGCAACCAGCATCGATATGCAAAGAGAATTCCTCAGACCCATGTCTTCATCCCGGCTCACTGTTTTTACAGCGTAATCGTCTCGCCGATCTTCGGCAACGCCACTTTCACACCTGATCCGTCCAGCCCGGCCACGAACTTGTCGGCGGTCTGGTCGATCATCGGAAATGTGCCGAAGTGGGCGGGAATGACCGTCTCAAACTTGAAGAAACGCTGGCAGGCAAGCGCTGCCACCGCGCCGCCCATGGTGAAACGGTCGCCGATCGGCACGATGCCGATCTTCGGTTCATGCAGCTCGTTGATCAGTGCCATGTCGGAAAAAATGTCGGTGTCGCCCATGTGGTAGAGCGTCTTGTCCTCGGGGAAGTGCAGGACTAGCCCGCCCGGATTGCCGAGATAGGTGTTCTGGCCGCCCTCGCCCGGAAAGGACGACGAATGCAGAGCCTGAACGAAAGTGGTGGTGAAGCCGCCGCAATCGACGGTACCGCCGATATTGCCGGGGTTGATCTGCTTGTCACTGACGCCTTTGCCGACCAGGTACATGCAAATCTCGAAATTGGCGACCAGCATCGCACTGCTTTTCTTGAGCACTTCTACGGCGCCGCTGATGTGGTCGCTGTGACCGTGGGTAAGCAACACGTGCGTGACCCCTTCGGCCGGCCCTTGCCACCCGCCTGTCCATGACGGATTGCCGACCAGATAGGGGTCGATCAGGATTTTCGCGCCTTCGATTTCGATGCGGAATGCCGAATGTCCGTACCAGGTCAGTTTCATCAATGCTTTCCTCGATTTTTGCCTCGGTAGAGGATAGAACGCCGACGGCGAAATTAAAGTGCCACGGCACGCTTTGCGCGTATAGGAAGCGCCGCGTCGTGGGCAAAGGAAAAGCCGTTGAGCATCATCACCATCGAGGAGCTGCCGGCACGCCTCGACGGCGGCAAGACCCTGGCCGGGCTCGATCTCGGCGACAAGACGATCGGCGTGGCGGTTTCCGACCGCGGCTTGTCCTTCGCGCATCCTCGCCCTGTCATCATGCGCAGGAAATTCTCGCTCGATGCCGCAGTGCTGCTCGCTCTGCTGCAGAACGAAAATGCCGGCGCCGTGGTGATCGGCCTCCCCATCAACATGGACGGCTCTGAAGGCCCCCGCGCCCAGAAGTCCCGCGCTTTCGTCCGCAACATGGCTGGATTGACCGATCTGCCCTTCGTCTTTTGGGACGAACGACTGTCGACGGTAGCGGCCGAGCGGACACTGATCGAGATGGATTTTTCCCGCAAGAAACGTGCCGGCAAGATCGATTCGGCTGCGGCGGCCTTTATCCTGCAGGGCGTTCTCGACCGGCTTCAGGCGCTCGGCGTCGATGCCTGGTCGAAATAGCGGTTGCGCATTGCCTTGATCCAGCCGCCAATCGCCTTGCGGCGGCGAAATGCCCAGAACGCCATCAGCAGCAGCCCGTCGAAGACGCAAGCTTTTGCCACCATGCCAGGAATGAGCGCCGGATCGACGCCGAGCATCTGCCCATAGAGTTGGAAGACCAGGTCATGCAATTGACGGCTCAGCATGACGTAGCCGAAATTGATGTCGTTGAGCGACAGAAAGAACCAGCCCCAGAACAGGAGGAGCGGAGCCGCCCACAGTGCGAACAAGGTGCGCATCAGCGGTCATCCCTCGAATCCAGCCGGCCGGAAATGCGGGCAAGCGAGGAATTGTGCGCCGCTGCCTTGGCCATGACATGCGCGGCCGCACGGATTTCGCCGGTGCCCGGAGCCGCCGCGGCAACAGCTGACCGCCGCTCGGCGAGCATCGCGACGTAGGACGCCAGAAGGGCCGCTAATTGCACCGCGACAACCATGAACAGCCCATTGATGCCTTGCGCAGCGCCGCCGATGACGATCAGCGACAGCACGCCCGAGGCGGAGATGAAGGCGATCCGCACGACGCTGTCGGCGGGGTCCGGGTTGGTCGCGTCGCTCGTCAGTGCTTCAACAAAGGCCCAGCAGAACAGCACCGCGACGACAAGTAGCGCTACGGCGAGCGGCGCCACGACGACGGCGTTTTCGAGATCGGAAAACCGAGTGTCCTGGACGGGAACGCCGAGCACGCCAAGTGCCGTCGCGACGCCACGATTCCCATCGATGCAGATGAACGCCAGCAGGGCGAAAACTGCCGCCCAATGCAATGCCAGAAAAGAGCTCAAAATATGCCGCATGACGCTCCTGCTCCGCAGGGCAAAGGCCGGTCAAGCCGAACAGTCCTTACCTTAACCATAACACTGGGCTTTGCCACCGGCCGCCGCAATGGAAACCATTCGTTAAGGTTAACGATCATCCACAGGGCGCGCAAAAGCGGCAGCGAAAAACCCGTCTTCGACCTTGGTTGATCAGTTGATCGGCGGATAGAGCGTATCGATGATCATCCGCGCGTCATGGCGCGAATCGAGCATGCCATAGGTGTTGCGCCACTGGCCGGCGAGGCGCGTCTCCACGAAGGCGTCGGCGATCCGCCCTGCCCCCAGGCGGCGCAATTCCGCCGCCGCCGCCGACAGCGCCAATTGCTCCGTCAACAGCCGGGCCGAGCCCTCGTCCGTTGCCGCGACCTGCATTGCCGCCTTGAGCACGCCGACGGTGCCGCGTCCGCCTGCGCCGAGATCGCGGTCGATGCCGGCCAGCACATCATCGAACAGGCCGGGCGCGCGGCCGAGCACGCGCAGCACGTCGAGCGCCATGACGTTGCCTGAACCTTCCCAGATCGCGTTGACCGGAGCTTCGCGATAGTAGCGGGCGAGTGGCCCCTCCTCGACATAGCCATTGCCGCCGAGGCACTCCATCGCTTCGTAGAGCAGCGGCGGCGCGATCTTGCAGACCCAGTATTTGACGACGGGCGTCATGGCGCGAGCGAAGGCCGCCTCGCCACGGTCGCCTGCTGCCTCGTCGAAGGAGCGCGCCAGCCGGAACGACAGCGCGGTAGCGGCGGCAACATCGAGCGCCATGTCGGCCAGCACACGCTGCATCAGCGGCTGCTCGATCAGATTGGTTCCAAACACCTGGCGGTGACGCGTGTGGTGGACGGCCTCGGCCAGTCCGGCCCGCATGATCGCCGACGAGGCGACGGCACAATCGAGCCGCGTCAGCGTCACCATGTCCATGATCGTCTTCACGCCGGCGCCGGGCTCTCCGACCATCTCGCCGATGGCATTGACGAATTCTACCTCGGAGGACGCATTGGAGCGGTTGCCGAGCTTGTCCTTCAGACGCTGAAAGCGGAAGCCGTTGCCGGATCCGTCGCCAAGCAAGCGGGGAACGAGAAAGCACGACAATCCCTCCGGCGCCTGTCCGAGCACGAGGAAGGCATCCGACATCGGCGCCGACATGAACCATTTGTGGCCGGTCAGGCGATAAAAACCGCTGCCGGCGCGCTCCGCCCTGGTGATGTTGGCACGGACATCGGTGCCGCCCTGCTTCTCGGTCATGCCCATGCCGAGCGTCAGCCCGGCCTTTTCGACCGGCGGCTTTTGGCTTTGATCGTATTTGCGCGTCGTCACCCGGGGCGCCCATTCGCGAAACAGCTTTGGGCTGGCCATCAGCGCTGCCAGCGAAGCGCTGGTCATGGTGATTGGGCAGAGGTGCCCAGTCTCAAGCTCGGCCGTGAGGTAAAAGCGCGCCGCGCGCACCTGGTGGCGGCGGCCGATCTCGGCGTCACCGTTTTCCCAGACCGACGAATGCAGCCCGTTGGCAACCGAGCGACGCATCAGCGCGTGATAGGCTGGGTGGAACTCGACTTGGTCGATGCGCCGACCCTGGCGGTCATGGGTCCTGAGCTTCGGCGTCTCGACATTGGCAAGACGGGCCAACTCCTGCGCCTCATGCGTCAGAACGAAACGGCCAAGCCCATCGACGTCCTTGCGCACCGGATCGGAAAAGCGCTCGGCAAGCTGGATCAGCAACGGATCGCCCCGCCAGGCGTTGCCGCCGGCCAGCGGCGGCGGCTGGTTGGTCACGTCGTCGGTCACGCTTCGTCCTTATCACCTGAAGTCTGCGAATCCAAAGCCAAGGCGGTTTATAGCCTATGGCCGGCGGCGCGCGACGAAAATACCGGGGAGAACCGATCCAATCCAAAGCCGGTGCTTGCAGCCGCGGAGCCTCCCCCCTATAGCAGCGACTTGAGATGACCGACGCATCGTCCCTGCCACTTTATCCCCACCGCCATCTTCTAGGCATCCGCGATCTTTCCCCCGCCGACATCGAGCTTCTGCTCGACCGGGCGGACCGGGCCGTTGCCATCTCGCGGCAATCGGACAAGAAGACATCGACGCTGCGCGGCCGCACTCAGATCAATCTCTTCTACGAAGCCTCGACCCGCACGCAATCGTCGTTCGAGCTGGCCGGCAAACGGCTCGGCGCCGACGTCATGAACATGTCCGTGGCGAGCTCTTCGGTGAAGAAGGGCGAGACGCTGATCGATACGGCGATGACGCTGAACGCCATGCGCCCCGACATATTGATTATCCGCCACCAATCGGCGGGCGCGGCAGCACTTCTTGCCCAAAAGGTCGGCTGCTCGGTGATCAATGCCGGCGACGGCGCCCATGAGCACCCGACGCAGGCGCTGCTCGACGCGCTGACCATCCGCCGCGCCAAGGGTCCGCTGTCGAAGCTGATCGTGGCGATCTGCGGCGACATCCTGCATTCGCGCGTGGCGCGCTCCAATATCATTCTGCTCAATGCGCTTGGTGCCCAGGTACGGGTCGTAGCCCCTTCGACGCTTTTGCCCGCCGGCATCGAGAAGATGGGCGTCATCGTTACCCGCTCGATGGCCGAGGGCCTGAAGGACGCCGATGTGGTGATGATGCTGCGCCTGCAGCGCGAACGCATGGAGGGCGCTTTCGTACCTTCGGTGCGCGAATATTTCCGCTATTTCGGCCTCGACGCCGAGAAGCTGAAAGCGGCCAAGGACGGTGCGCTGGTCATGCATCCCGGCCCGATGAACCGCGGCGTCGAGATCGCCTCCGAGATCGCCGACGGCCCGCAAAGCGTCATCCAGGAACAGGTAGAGATGGGCGTCGCGGTGCGCATGGCGGTGATGGAAGCCCTGCTCGACTCCCGTCGAAACCATGAGGGCCGTGGCGCATGAGCACTACGGTATTCAACCGAGCCCGCATCGTCGATCCCTCGCGCGGCATCGATGAGGTCGGCGCCGTCATCATTGAGGGCCGCAAAATCGTTGCGGCCGGCAAGGCGGCCTTGAACCAGGGCGCGCCCGAGGGCGCCGCGATCATTGACTGCACCGGCAAGGTCATCATCCCCGGACTGATCGACGCCCGCGTCTTCATCGGCGAACCGGGCGGCGAACACCGCGAGACCATCGCTTCGGCGAGCATTGCTGCGGCGGCCGGCGGCGTCACCTCAATCGTCATGATGCCCGATACCGACCCGGTGATCGACAATGTGGCACTGGTCGAGTTTGTGCTGCGCACCGCCAAGGACACTGCCATCGTCAACATCTTTCCGGCGGCAGCGATCACCAAGGGGCTGGAAGGCCGCGAGATGACCGAGTTCGGCTTGCTGCGCGAGGCCGGCGCGGTCGCTTTCACCGACGGCCGGCATTCGATCGCCAGCGCGCTGGTGATGCGCCGCGCGCTGACCTATGCGCGCGATTTCGGCGGCGTCATCGCGCATGAAACCCAGGATTCCGATCTCGCCTCGGCCGGCGTGATGAACGAGGGCCTTTACGCAAGCTGGCTTGGCCTTGCCGGCATTCCGCGCGAGGCCGAATCGATCCCCCTGGAGCGCGATCTCGCGCTGGCGCGGCTGACCGGCGGCGCCTATCACGCTGCCAAGATCTCGACGGCTATGGCGACAAACGCGGTAGCGCGCGCAAAAGCCGATGGCGCCAACGTCTCCGCCGGCGTGTCGATCCACAATCTGTCGCTCAACGAGAACGACGTCGGCGAGTACCGCACCTTCTTCCGGTTGACGCCGCCGCTGCGCGCCGAGGAAGACCGGCTGGCGATGATCGAGGCGGTCAAGGACGGTACCATCGACATCATCGTCTCCTCGCATGACCCGCAGGACGTCGACACCAAGCGCCTGCCCTTCGCCGATGCTGCGGCCGGCGCCATCGGGCTGGAAACTTTGTTGGGCGCGGCATTGCGGCTCTATCACAATGGCGACGTGACGCTGCTCAGGTTGGTCGAGACGCTGTCGACCGCGCCGGCAAGATTGTTCGGCCTGCCCGGCGGCACGCTGAAACCGGGAGCATTGGCCGACCTTGCGCTCGTCGCTCTGGACGAGCCATGGATCGTCAGCGAGAGCGGCATCCGCTCGCGCTCGAAAAACACCTGTTTCGAAGGCGCGCGGCTACAGGGCAAGGTCTTGCAAACCATGGTGGCGGGCCGCACAGTGTTTTCGGCCTAGGACGGAACAGGGATCGCGCCTTGAAATCCACTCAGCCAAGGAAAGTTCGGGGGGAACAATGACTTACAGTCCCGTCTTGGCATTGGTGTTCGGCTATCTGCTCGGCTCGATCCCCTTCGGGCTGCTGATCACCCGTGCCGCAGGCCTCGGCGACGTGCGCAACATCGGCTCCGGCAACATCGGCGCCACCAATGTGCTGCGCACCGGCAACAAGGGCCTCGCCGCGGCCACCCTGCTGCTCGATGCGCTGAAGGGCACCGCGGCCGTGCTGATCGCCGGCCGCTTTGCACCTGAGCTCGGACTCTGGGCTGGTTTCGGCGCGTTTCTGGGCCATCTTTTTCCGGTCTGGCTCGGCTTCAAGGGCGGCAAGGGTGTCGCCACCTATCTCGGCGTGCTGATCGGCCTTGCCTGGCAGGTGGCGCTGATCTTCGCCGTCGTCTGGCTCGCAGTGGCTTTCCTGTTCCGCTACTCCTCGCTCGCGGCGCTGACGACAGCGGTCGTCGTGCCAATCGCCCTCTATTTCCTCAGCACACCGCAGATTGCTGGGCTTTTCGCAGTGATGAGCCTGATCGTCATCCTGAAACATCGGGCCAACATTGCGCGGCTGCTTGCCGGCACCGAGGGCAAGATCGGGGCCAAGGAATGAGCGAGCCCGCCGCCGGTCCGCGCCTCAGCGACCGGCAGCGGCTGAGCTGGCTTCGCCTGATCCGCACGCCCAATGTCGGCCCAGCTTCCTTTCGCGACCTGATCAACCGGTTTGGTTCGGCCGAAGCAGCACTTGCGATGCTGCCCGAGCTGATGATTTCGGGCGGCGCCAAAAAAATCGTCCGCATTCCGTCCATTGCCGAGGCCGAGGCGGAGCTGGAGACAGCCAGGCGGGCCGGTGCCCGCTTCGTCGGCATCGGCGAGGCGGATTATCCGCCGCTGATGAAAAGCATGGATCATCCGCCGCCGCTGCTCGCGGTCAGGGGCAATAGTGCGGTTTTCCGCTTGCCAGCGGTCGCCATCGTTGGCGCTCGCAACGCCTCGCTGGCCGGCATCAAGATGGCGCGAATGCTGGCGGCGGACCTCGGCCGCGACGGCTATGGCATTGTCTCCGGCCTGGCGCGCGGCATCGATACGGCCGCGCACCAGGGCAGCCTTTCGACCGGCACAATCGGCGTGCTCGCCGGCGGCCTCGATTTGCCCTATCCGCCCGAAAATGCCGGCCTATGCGACGAGATTGCCGAGCGCGGCGGCGCCATCATCTCCGAAATGCCGTTTGGCTGGCAGCCGCGCGCGCAGGATTTCCCGCGCCGCAACCGGCTTGTCGCGGGTGCTGCATTGGGGTTGGTGGTGGTCGAGGCCGCACAGCGCTCCGGCTCGCTGATCAGCGCCCGCCTGGCCGGCGAGATGGGCCGGCTGGTCTTCGCCGTTCCCGGTTCGCCGCTCGATCCGCGCGCCGCCGGCGCCAATGGCCTGCTCAAGGACGGCGCCACTCTTGTCACCGAGGCCGCCGATATCACCGGCGCGATCGCGCCGCTGGTCGGCGCGTGGGCGCCAAGGACATCGCCGCTTGAAGAGCCGCCCGACTTTTCGGCAACTCCGCCGCCGCGCGAGGGCGACCGCGACCGCGTCGTCGAGGCGCTTGGCCCGACGCCGGTAGCAGTCGACGAGATCATCCGCCATACCGGCCTGCATCCCGCCCAAGTGTTCATGGTGCTGCTGGAGCTCGACCTCGCCGGACGGCTCGAGCGCCATGCTGGCGGCAATGTCTCGCTGATTTGACCGAGAGCTTGCGCATGTCCCGGCACGCAATTCCGACGTGATTCCATGGCCGATCTAGGTGAGAAGCCAAGGCAGACGCTGTTCACTCGTACGACGGCCCTCGTTTGGGCAGCGTTGAGCGCCGTGCTGGCGCTGAAATGGTCGACGGATCTCGGCATGCTGGGTTTTCCCGACGGCTACATAACGCCCTTCGCAAGAGCGACCAGCACGCTTCTGGGCATTCTGACGGCAGCCTGCATGGCCCAGGGTCTCTACTTTTTCTTGGCCGGCGTGTTCGGCAGGAAGGTAAGCGCTGTCCGTCTCGGTGTACAAATCCTTGCCGCAGCGGTTCTTACCCGTGGCGCCAGTGCTTGTTGTGAAGGATTGTCCGCGTTCTCAGCTGTGCAGCAGGGCCTATGAGGCACTCACAGGCACGATGATGGACGATGGCGCCAGCGGCTAATACGACCGGGCCGCGATCACCTCCCCGCCTGCAAGAAGGTGCTGAATCTTATCTGGATTTTGGTGAGCGCGATGGGATTCGAACCCATGACCTACTGATTAAAAGTCAGTTGCTCTACCGGCTGAGCTACGCGCTCCCGCGGGCTCAGAAAGGCCGCCCTCGAAATTGCGCGGAACATAGGGAGAGTGCCTCTGCCGGTCAACCGGAAAAAGACGACTCGCGAACCGGGCTTTCCCGCAGTGTCGTCATGCCTTGCGGAGCGCCTCGGCGTCGACGGAACGGCCTCCCTCCCGCGCAAGGCCGAAGCTCACCTTCTATGGGGGTAAAGGCAAGCAGCAAATCGGGAGAACCTTTGCGGATCAGCAACTTGGGATTTTTAGCGGAACAATTTGCGCAGCCTGCCCGTTTCCCGCGATAAGGGACACGCGTTTCAAGGAGAAGACTATGAACAGGATCATGTCGGGCCTGCTGGCGACCACTCTTTCGATCTCATTCGCTGCCGCGGAGATCGTGCCAGTCAACGCTCAGCCCAGCTATGCGCCCCCGGCCCAGGGGCTCACCTCGAATGTCCAGACTGTCCAGTACGAGCCGTGGCGGAGGCACCGGAATTTCAACCGCGACTTCTCGCGTCGCGATTTCTCCCGGCGCAGTTTTGCCCGTAACGACGACATGTATTGGCGTGGCCATCGCGGTTATCGCGAATATCGTCGCGGCTATCGCCGTCACGGCGATTACTGGTTCCCGCTGGCGGCCTTCGCTACAGGCGCGCTGATTACGGGCGCCATCATCAACAATCAGAATCGCGTGTATCGCGGCGATGCCCACGTGCAGTGGTGCTATGACCGTTATCGGAGCTATCGTGCCTCTGACAACACGTACCAGCCCAATTACGGTCCGCGCCGGCAATGCCGGTCGCCTTACTGAGTCGTAGATTAGAAGCTGCAAGCCCGCGCCCGAAACGGCGCGGGTTTGTGTTGGGCGACGAAATTTCGAGGTCTCCGCCACTGTGATCGCCTCTCGAATGGCCGGCAGGCAGACCTCAGGGTCAGTTTGCCCAATTGATGCTCTTGATGATCAGATAGAGGCCTCCTCCTTCGCCACGAGGAGAACGGTAGGTCCTTGGGCGTTGCAAATTCGAGCCATTACGGCGGTCAGTTCCCAACCGAGCACGGTCAGGTCATTATCCGTCACAAAAACCTGAGTTAGTTCGTCAACGCCGTTCTTCTCCCCGAAGGATCGGACCAACTGGGCGTCGGTGATCAGGTCGCTAGGCAGGTTTGAATTTCCCCAGGCCCAAAGCCAATTGCCACCCTTGCCACTTGTTGAGCCTGCAACCTGGATCTCGGCGACGACCTTGACGACACCTTGATCTGAGAAAAGAAGCTTTCCGGTCTTGAGGTCGTAATCATAACGAGGCCAACTGCCGACGCCGAAATCATCTTGCAAGCGTCTATTCTTGGCGTTCAGTTGCTCGATAGCCTCTTGGCGCCAGGCAGGATACCAATCTGGGTGTTTCATGGACCCTCACCCTGCCTGACCCGCTCTCCGAGCCGACCCACGCATCCGAGCAGCCACCGCCCAGCCTCATTAAACAAGGTTGGGAATTCGGTGGCTACGTGCTTATTGCATGCTTAGCGTCCTGCGCACAGCATCGCGCCAACCCGCCAGCTTGGCGGAACGTGTCGAAGCATCCATCTCCGGCTTGAACCGGCGCTCGAGCGCCCAAGTCCTGGCGAATTCCGCGGCCTTCGGCCAGACCCCCGCTTTCGAGCCGGCCAGCCATGCCGCACCAAGCGCAGTCGTCTCGAGAATTGTCGGCCGGTCGACCGGCGCATCGAGAATGTCGGCCAGCCGCTGCATGGTCCAGTTCGACGCCACCATGCCGCCATCGACCCTGAGCACGGTCTTGGCCGAGGCGCCCTTCCAGTCCTTGCGCATGGCGTCAAGCAGGTCGCGCGTTTGGAACGCAACGGATTCCAGTGCCGCGCGGGCAAATTCCGCCGGCCCCGAATTGCGGGTCAGCCCGAAGATGGCGCCGCGCGCCCCGGCATCCCAGTGCGGCGCGCCGAGCCCGACGAAAGCCGGCACCAGATAGACGTTCTGCGTCGGATCGGCTTCCGCTGCCAATTTGCCGCTCTGCTCAGCCTTGCCGATCACCTTGATGCCGTCGCGCAGCCATTGCACGGCGGCGCCCGCGATAAAGATCGAGCCTTCCAGCGCGTAGGTGGTCTTGCCGTTCAGCCTGTAGGCGATAGTGGTCAAAAGCCGGTTCTTCGAACGAACCAGATCGCTGCCGGTGTTGAGCAGCGCAAAGCAACCGGTGCCGTAGGTCGACTTCATCATGCCTGGCTCGAAACAGGCCTGGCCGATCGCCGCCGCATGCTGGTCGCCGGCCACACCGAGGATTCTGATCTCCGCGCCAAACAGGCTTTTGTCCGTGATTCCAAAATCATCGGCACAATCCTTCACCTGCGGCAGCATTTTCGCCGGTATGCCGAGGATGGTAAGCAGTTCGTCGTCCCAGGCGTTTTGTTCGATGTTGTAGACCAGTGTGCGCGAGGCATTGGTGGCGTCCGTGGCGTGGACCTTGCCGCCAGTCAGGCGCCAGATCAAAAAACTGTCGATGGTGCCGGCCAGCAGTTCGCCCTTCTCGGCGCGTTTTCTGGCACCCTTTACCTTGTCCAGCATCCAGGCGATCTTGGTACCGGAGAAATACGGATCGAGCAGCAGGCCGGTCTTTTTCGCGAACTTCTTCTCCAGCCCTTGCTTCTTCAATTTCTGGCACAGCGGCGCGGTGCGGCGGTCCTGCCAGACAATCGCGTTGTGGATCGGCTTGCCAGTCGCCCTGTCCCAGATGACGACGGTTTCGCGCTGGTTGGTGATGCCGATCGCGCCGACGTCCGCTGCATCGCAGCCGGCTGTCTTCAGCGCAGCCTCTACCGTTTCCACGACACTCGACCAGATCTCCTCGGGATCGTGCTCGACCCAACCGGAGGCGGGATAATGTTGAGTGAATTCCTTCTGTCCGCTGCCGACGACCTTCATCTTGTCATCGAACAGAATCGCCCGGCTCGATGTCGTCCCCTGGTCGATTGCTAGGATGTACCCGGTCATTCTCTCTCCCCGTCGGCGCAAATTCAAAGTGCTACGGCTTCACCACGCGTGACGTGTCGCGGTCGTTCACGCAAACAGGGGAGACGGCAACATGCCGCCTCCCCTGAGTGTTGCGATGCGGGCGCTGACGCCCACATCAAACAGTCCTATTGCTGCCAGCTCTTAACCAGCTCGTCATAGTTGATGGTGACCGGCTTTTCCTTCTCGTTCTCGATCTTGAGCTGAGGAGCGAGATTGCCCTTCTTGACCGCGTCGGCGTTCCAGTAGGCGAGGTCATGCTCTTCGGCCATCTTCGGGCCGATATCGCCCTGGACGCCCGACTTCTCGATGCGGCTCATCACCTTCTCCTGCTCGCCGCAGAGCGAGTCCATCGCTTCCTGTGCACTCTTGGCGCCCGACGAAGCATCGCCGATCGCCTGCCACCAGAGCTGCGCCAGCTTCGGATAGTCCGGCACGTTGGTGCCGGTCGGCGACCACTGGACGCGCGCCGGCGAGCGGTAGAACTCAATCAAGCCGCCGAGCTTCGGCGCACGCTCGGTGAAGCTTTTGTCGTGGATCGTGCTCTCGCGGATGAAGGTCAGGCCGACATGGCTCTTCTTCACGTCGACCGTCTTCGAGGTGACGAACTGCGCGTAGAGCCAGGCGGCCTTGGCGCGGTCGGTCGGCGTCGACTTCATCAGCGTCCAGGAACCGACGTCCTGATAGCCGAGCTTCATTCCGTCCTTCCAGTAGACGCCATGCGGCGACGGCGCCATGCGCCACTTCGGCGTGCCGTCGTCGTTCAGCACTGCCTTGGCGCTGGCGTCGACCATGCTGGCGGTGAACGCGGTATACCAGAAGATCTGCTGGGCAACCGCGCCCTGCGCCGGCACCGGCCCTGATTCGGAGAAGGTCATGCCCTGGGCTTCCGCCGGTGCATAGGCCTTCAGCCAATCGAGGTACTTCTGGATGGCATAGACGGAAGCCGGACCATTGGTGTCGCCGCCGCGCGCCGTGCAGGAACCAACCGGACGCGAATTCTCGTCGACCTTGATGCCCCATTCGTCGACGGGCAGGCCGTTCGGAATGCCCTTGTCGCCATTGCCGGCCATCGACAGCCAGGCGTCGGTGAACCGCCAGCCGAGCGACGGGTCCTTCTTGCCATAGTCCATGTGGCCATAGACCTTCTTGCCGTCGATCTCGCGGCCGGTGAAGAACTCGGCAATGTCCTCATAGGCCGACCAGTTGACCGGCACGCCGAGGTCGTAGCCGTATTTGGCCTTGAAGTCGGCCTTGTTCTTCTCGTCGTTGAACCAATCGTAACGGAACCAATAGAGGTTCGCGAACTGCTGGTCGGGAAGCTGATAGAGCTTCTTGTCGGGCGCGGTCGTGAACGACGTGCCGATAAAGTCCTTCAGGTCGAGGTTCGGGTTGGTGACATCCTTGCCGTCGCCCGCCATCCAGTCGGTCAGGTTGCGCACCTGCTGGTAGCGCCAGTGCGTACCGATCAGATCGGAATCGTTGACCCAGCCGTCATAGAGGTTCTGGCCGGTCTGCATCTGGGTCTGGATCTTCTCGACGACGTCGCCTTCCTGGATGACGTCATGCGTGATCTTGATGCCGGTGATGGCTGTAAAGGCCGGCGCCAGTACCTGCGATTCATATTGATGCGTGGCGATGGTTTCGGAAACCACCTTGATGTCCATGCCGGCGAAAGGTTTCGCGGCATCGATGAACCATTGCATCTCGGCTTCCTGGTCGGCGCGCGAAAGCGTCGAAAGGGGCCCGATTTCCTTGTCGAGGAAGGCCTTTGCCTCGTCCATTCCGGCATAGGCATTGCCTGCCCCAAGCAACAGGACAAGCGCAGTCGTTGATGTCAAGAATTGCCGTCGCATGTATTTCCTCCACTGTTAAAGTTTAAAGTACGATCTGAAGCGGTCGCCGGCACGCGGCCGCTCCAACTATTCCCCCTCTATACGTAGCGGAACACGCCGATGGCGTAGACCACGGAGAGAGCGAGAGCCCACCACAGATTGGGTCCGACGAGACCCAGCCAAGCGAGATGGATAAAGGCGCTGCCAAGCAGCGACAGGAACAGGCGGTCGCCGCGCGTCGTTTCGAAGCGCAGCACCCCGACGCGCGGATTGCCGCCCGGCGAGACGTATTCCCACGCCGCCATGCCGCAAAGCAGCAGAAAGATGGTCCCAAAGAAGGCCGCCGTCGGCCACGTCCAGGCTATCCAGGAAAAGTCGAGGTTGGACGAGAGGTTAAATCCCCATAAGCGGATATTGGCCGGATCGCTGAAGCCTACCGTCATTGCCACGAAATCGATTTGAAGTGCCATCCAGGCCACGACGACCAAGGCGAGAAACAGCACGGCCCATAACCATGGGTTCCTGTCGACCTGCTCCATTATACCCTCCCCAGGGCAAAGCCCTTGGCGATGTAGTTGCGCACAAACCAGATGACGAGCGCGCCTGGGATCAGCGTCAGCACGCCGGCTGCGGCGAGCAGTCCCCAATCCATACCGGCGGCCGAAACGGTGCGGGTCATGGTCGCGGCGATCGGCTTGGCATCGGTCGTCGTCAGCGTACGGGCGATTAAGAGTTCCACCCACGAGAACATGAAGCAGAAGAAGCACGCCACGCCGATGCCGCTCGCAATCAGCGGCATGAAGATCTTTATGAAAAAGCGCGGGAACGAATAGCCGTCGATATAGGCGGTCTCGTCGATCTCCTTCGGCACGCCCGACATGAAGCCTTCGAGGATCCACACCGCCAGCGGCACGTTGAACAGGCAATGCGCCAGAGCCACGGCGATATGGGTGTCGATCAGGCCGAAGGCCGAATAAAGCTGGAAGAACGGCAGCGCGAACACCGCCGGCGGCGCCATGCGGTTGGTCAGCAGCCAGAAGAACAGATGCTTGTCGCCGAGGAAGCGATAGCGCGAAAAGGCATAGGCAGCAGGCAGTGCCGCAGCGACCGAAATCACCATGTTCATAACCACATAGGTGATCGAGTTGATGTAGCCCGAATACCAGGACGCGTCGGTGAAGATGGTGCGGTAATTCGCCAATGTTGGTGCGTGCGGGTAGAGCGTCAGCGACGAGACGATCTCGCCATTGGTCTTGAAGCTCATATTGATGAGCCAGTAGATCGGCAAAAGCAGAACGATGATGTAGAGCGTCGGCACGATCCACCACCAGCGCGACTCCTCGCCGCGGCGGCGCATCAGCCGTGCGATCTCGTCCTGCCGCAGCGTGCTGGCGAGCCCTTCCGAAGCTGTCGTCTCGCTCACTCTGTCGGCCCTCTCGTCGGCGCGGCTCATCTCAGCGCTCCGCGTCGTAATTGGTCATCACGGTGTAGAATACCCATGACAACAACAGGACGATGAGGAAGTAGACCAGCGACATCGCCGCCGCCGGGCCGAGATCGAACTGACCAAGCGCCGTCTTGACGAGGTCGATGGACAGGAACGTCGTCGAGTTGCCGGGTCCGCCGCCGGTCACCACGAACGGCTCGGTGTAGATCATGAAGCTATCCATGAAGCGCAACAGCACTGCGATCAGCAGCACCCGGTTCATCTTTGGCAGTTGGATATAGCGGAACACCGCCCAGCGCGAGGCGCCGTCGATCTTGGCCGCCTGATAGAAGGCATCCGGGATCGAGACCAGGCCGGCATAGCAGAGCAGCACGACAAGGCTGGTCCAATGCCAGACGTCCATAATGATGACGGTGACCCAGGCGTCGTAGGGATCCTGCACATAGTTGTAGTCTATGCCGATCGCATTGACGTAATAGCCGAACAGGCCGATATCGTTGCGCCCGAACACCTGCCAGATAGTGCCAACGACGTTCCAGGGGATCAGCAGCGGCAACGCCATCAGCACCAGGCAGACCGGCACCCCCCAGCCCTTCTTCGGCATGTTGAGCGCGATGAAGATGCCGAGCGGCACTTCGATTGCCAGGATGATGAAGGAGAAGATCAGGTTGCGCACCATTGCTTGCCAGAAGCGGCTGGAGGAAAGCAATTCCTCGAACCACTCCGTGCCGGCCCAGAAGAAGACGTTGTTGCCGAAAGTGTCCTGCACCGAATAATTGACGACAGTCATCAGCGGGATGACCGCCGAGAACGCCACCAGCAGCAGCACCGGCAGCACGAGGAACCAGGCTCTGTTGTTCCAGGTCTTTTCCACTTCAGGCTCCCATCTCGACGCGCCAGGAATCGGCATAGATGTTGATGCCGGCCGGATCGAACCGCACCTTCGGATCGGCCGGAACTGTCTCGTCCTCGCCGATGACGGCGGCGATCTCGCGCCCTTCGAGATTGGCACGGACCACCTTGTGGCGGCCGACGTCCTCGACCTTGCTGATTCGGACGGCCATGCCCTGGCTGCCTAGGCGCACATATTCGGGACGGATGCCGAGCTCGATGGCGCCGCCGCTCGCCTTGGGCACGCCCGGCAGTTCGATCTGCTGCGAGCCCAGCCGCGCCATCTTGCCGTCGATCGCCACCGGCATGACGTTCATGCCGGGCGAGCCGATGAAATAGCCGACAAAGGTATGGCGCGGACGCTCGAACAGCTCCGCCGGCGTGCCGATCTGCACGATTTCGCCGTCATACATGACGACCACCCGGTCGGCGAAGGTGAGAGCCTCGGTCTGGTCGTGCGTCACATAGACCATGGTGTAGCCGAAGCGGCGGTGTAGCTGCTTCAATTGCGAGCGCAGCACCCATTTCATATGCGGGTCGATGACGGTCAAAGGCTCGTCGAACAGGATGGCGTTGACGTCAGAGCGCACCAGCCCGCGCCCGAGCGAGATCTTCTGCTTCTGGTCGGCTGTCAGTCCGCGCGCCTTCTTCTTCGCCCATGAGGCGAGATCGATCATCTCCAGCGTCTCGCGCACCTTGCGGCCGACGTCGGCCTCCGGCACGCCGCGATTGCGCAGCGGGAATGCCAGATTGTCATAGACCGTCATCGTGTCGTAGATCACCGGGAACTGGAACACCTGGGCGATGTTGCGCTCTTGGGTCGACAAATTGGTCACGTTCCTGCCGTTGAACAGCAGCTGGCCATGCGATGGATGCAGCAACCCCGAAATGATGTTGAGCAGCGTGGTCTTGCCGCAGCCGGATGGGCCGAGCAGCGCATAGGCGCCGCCGTCCTCAAAAGTGTGGTGCACTTCCTTCAGCGCGAAATCGGCATCCGTGCGCGGGTTCTGCAGATAGGAGTGGCGGATATGGTTGACGTCGATGCGCGCCATCGCTTCCTCCTAAGCCGCCAGCTTCGGCGCGGCCACGGCACGGCCGTGCTCGTCGAAGACCATGATGTGGCGCGGATCGATGAACACCTCGACCTCCTCGTCCGGCTCGAAGTCGCGAATGCCATGGGTCAGCATGACCCAGCGGGCATCGGCGAAATCGAGATGGATGAAGCTTTCCGATCCCGTGATCTCGGTGATCGTCACCTTTGCGCGCACCGGCACGGCGGCGGCGTTGGGCCGATCGAGGGAAAGATGATGCGGCTGGAAGCCGATCGTATAGATCGCATCGGCAATGCCGAAGAGCTCGGCCGGCACCGGTAATTTTACCCCGCCCTCGAGCAGAAAATCCAGGCCCTTCTTGGCAAGTACGATGGTGTTGAGCGGCGGATCGGCGAAGGTTCTCGCCGTCACCAGATCGACCGGCTTGCGGAACACTTCGATGGTCGGCCCGAACTGCGTGATACGGCCTTCTGAAAGCGTTGCCGTGTTGCCGCCGAGCAGCAGGGCTTCGTGCGGCTCGGTCGTGGCATAGACGAAGATGGTGCCGGCCGCCGCGAAGATCTTCGGCAGTTCCGCACGCATCTCCTCGCGCAGCTTGTAGTCGAGATTGGCGAGCGGCTCGTCGAGCAGTACGAGGCTGGCATTCTTGACGATGGCGCGCGCCAGTGCGGTGCGCTGCTGCTGGCCGCCGGACAGGCTGAGCGGCGTGCGGTCGAGATAGGGCGTCAGTTTGAGAAGGGCGGCGGCATTGCGCACCTCCTTGTCAATCTTTGCCTGCTCCGTGCCGGCCACCCGCAGCGGCGAGGCGATGTTTTCGTAGACGGTCATCGCCGGATAGTTGATGAATTGCTGGTAGACCATGGCGACGTTGCGCTTTTGCACCGGCATGCCGGTGACATCTTTGCCATCGAACCAGACCGAGCCGGAGGTCGGCACGTCGAGGCCCGCCATCAGTCGCATCAGGCTGGTCTTGCCGGAGAGCGTCGGCCCGAGCAGGACGTTGAGCGAGCCGTGCTGAAGCGTCAGCGAGAGGTCGCGGATATGTTCCGCCGCACCCACCGTCTTCGTCACGTTTCTCAGTTCCAGCATGATGCCTCCTCCCAGGCTTTCTGCATCAGTCGGCCGTCCCTATTCGGCAGCAGCGACGTGCTGCCGGCTTATTCCGCGCATGAACTCGTCGAGCACTGCCGCCTGCTCACGGCTGAGACGCAGGCCGCGCTTGGTCCTGCGCCACAATACATCCTCGGCAGTCACCGCCCATTCGTTTTCGACGAGGTAGCGCACCTCGGCCTCGTAGAGATCGGCGCCGAAGTTGCGGCCAAGATCCGCGTTCGACTTGGTGAGGCCCAGCAGCTTCCTTGCGCGGGTGCCGTAGAGGCGGGTCAGCCGACGGGCCAGCCGCGCATCGAGGAACGGGTATGCCGTTTTCAGTTTCGCCACCTCGGCATCGAAGCCGGTGACGGGAAAGTCCCCACCGGGCAGCGGCGCGTTTGCCGTCCATGGCTTGCCGCGCTTGCCGAGAAAACCCTCGATCTTCTCGAGCATCGATTCCGACAATCGGCGGTAGGTGGTGATCTTGCCGCCAAAGGCGTTGACGATCGGGGCGGCGCCCTCACCTCCGTCGGCCTTCAGCACATAGTCACGGGTGGCTTCCTGTGCTTTTGAGGCGCCATCGTCGTAGAGCGGGCGCACCGCGGAATAGGTCCAGACGATATCTGACGGTTTGACCGGCTGCGCGAAATATTCGCTTGCCGCAGCGCAGAGATAGTCGATCTCTGCGTCACTGATCCTGACGTCGTGCGGATCGCCGGGATAGTCCCGGTCGGTGGTGCCGATGAGCGTGAACTCGTCCTCGTAAGGGATGGCGAAAATGATGCGGCCGTCCTGGTTCTGGAAGAAATAGGCGCGCGGGTCGTCGAACTTCTTGCCGACGACGATATGGCTGCCTTGCACGAGGCGGACATTGTGCACGTCGTTCAGGCCGACGGTGGCCGACAGCACCTGGTCGACCCACGGGCCGGCGGCATTGACCAGCAGCCGCGCCTTGACCTCTTCGGTATCGCCGGTCCGCACGTTTTCAAGCCTGACCGTCCAGAGATTGCCTTCACGTCGTGCGCTAACGACCCTTGTACGAGTTCGAATGGTTGCGCCGCGCTCAGTGGCGTCACGGGCGTTCAACACAACCAGCCGGGCATCGTTGACCCAACCGTCCGAATATTCGAACGCTTTTCGAAACAGCGGCTTCAGCGGCTTGCCGGCCGGATCCTTGGCCATGTCCAGCGTTTTCGTCGGCGGCAGCAATTTGCGCCCCCCAATATGGTCGTAGAGGAAAAGCCCGAGCCTGATCAGCCAAGCCGGACGCAGCCCCTTGGCGTATGGCAGCACGAAGCGCATCGGCCAGATGATATGCGGCGCGTTCCTCCACAGGATCTCGCGTTCCATCAGCGCTTCGCGCACCAGGCGGAATTCGTAGAATTCGAGATAACGCAAGCCGCCATGGATCAGTTTGGTCGAACCGGAAGAGGTCCCGCTGGCCAAGTCGTTCATCTCGGCAAGGAAGACCGAAAAGCCACGCCCAACGGCGTCGCGGGCGATCCCGCAGCCATTGATACCGCCACCGATGACGAAAATGTCATGGATCGGTGATGCGCTCAAAAGGGTCCTCCTCCGATTTCGCATTGCAACATTTTTTGGGTTTTACGAAACCGTAGCGGAATTATTTCGAAATGATAACGAATGTCAAACGAAATATGATTGGCGACAGATGCCGCAACGGCACCTCTAGGACAGCGACGTTTCAATCAGCTGAACCTCTGCCTCCTGGCAGATCTTGCGCACCGACGGGATGTCGCAACGATCGGTAATGAAGGTGTTGACCTGCGACAGATGGCCGATGCGGACGGGCGCGGTGCGCTCGAATTTGGTCTGGTCCGACACCAGGATCACATGCCGGGCGTTGGCGATGATCGCCTGAGCCACCTTCACCTCGCGAAAATCGAAGTCGAGCAGTGCGCCGTCATGGTCGATGGCCGAGGCGCCGATCACCGCAAAATCGACCTTGAACTGCCTGATGAAATCGACCGCTGCCTCGCCGACAACGCCGCCGTCGGAACCGCGCACGACGCCACCGGCGATCACCACCTCGATCGAAGGATATACACGCATCCTGTTGGCAACATTGATGTTATTGGTGATGACCATCAGACCGCTGTGGTCGAGCAGCGACTTGCTGACCGCCTCCGTCGTGGTCCCGATATTGATGAACAGGGACGCGTTGTCGGGGATCAGCCTGGCGGCCGCACGGCCGATCGCCTCCTTCTCCTCGGCGGCGATCTTGCGCCGCGCTTCATATTCCATGTTCTCGATGCCGGACGGGAACAATGCCCCGCCATGAATACGGGACAAAAGCCGCTGGTCGCACAGATCGTTGAGATCCTTGCGGATCGTCTGCGGCGTCACGTTGAAATGCGTCGCCAGCTCCTCGACCAGTACGCGGCCATGATCCTTGGCCATCTGGATAATTTCGGAATGACGCGGCGACAGATACATCTAGCAACCTCGCGTTTTCGTTTTTCTTGTCTATAACTGAAAACGAAAGCTATGAACAGGCATGAGCTGGCTAATGAAAATCAGGTGACTACAAAGAAGAGCTCCGGCGCAATCTCGATGAGGCCGGTCAACCCAGGCCACGCGCAATCTCAGTGATGACCTCGAACGCAGTGTCGACATCCGCCGCAGTCGTTTCGAACTGCCCGACCTGAAAGCGAATCGCCACCTGCCCGTCCACCCGAGTCTGCGTCAGGTAGATGCGACCGTCATCGTTGATCGCGTTGACCAGCCGCAGATTGTGTTCGTCCGCATCCCCGCCTTCGGCCACCACGTGCCGGAACGAAAACAGCGCCAGCATCGGTTCCGTGACAATCTCGAAATCCGGTTCCCGGGCCAGCCGCGTGGCGAGACCTTCGCTCCAGGCGACATGGTTGCGGATCATGGTCCGCAGATTTTCCAAGCCATGCGCACGCAGCAGGAACCAAAGTTTCAGCGCACGAAACCTCCGGCCGAGCGGCACCGACCATTCGGAGTAGTTGATGACCCCGTCGCGGCCATGTGTTTTCAGGAATTCGGGCTTGATCGCCAGCGTGCGCACGAGGTCTTCCGGCTGGCGGATGAATTGCATCGAGCAGTCGAACTGTGCGCCCAGCCATTTATGCGGATTGAAGACGATCGAATCCGCATGTTCGGCGCCGGCCCAGAAATGCCGGAACTCGGGGCAGATCATCGCGGAGCCGGCCCACGCGGCATCGACATGCAGATAGAGCCCGTGCCGCTTCGCCACCGCGGCAACAGCCGCGACGTCGTCGGTGCCGCCGGTGCTGGTGCCGCCGACACAAGCGATAATGCCGGCCGGCAGCATGCCCGCTTCCCGGTCGGCGACGATCCCCGCTTCCAGAGCCGCCGGCTGCATGGCGCGAAGGCGTCCGGCGACCGGAATGCGCACGAGGTTCGCCTCGCCGATGCCTGACACCCAGATCGCCCGATCGATGGAAGTATGGACTTGGTCGGAAGAATAGACCCGCACTACCGGCTGGCCTTGCAGGCCGCTCTTGTTGCCTTGCCAGTCGAGCGCGCGCTCGCGCATGGTCAGCACGGCGGCAAGCGTTGCCGATGAGGCCGAATCCTGCATGACGCCGGAAAATCCCTCCGGCAGACCAAGCGCCTGCCGCGCCCAGTCGATGACGCGCGTCTCGAGCTCGGTTGCTGCCGGCGAGGTCTGCCAGAGCATGCATTGCGCAGCCATCGCGGAAACCAGATACTCGGCCACGACGGAGACCGGTGCCGCATTGGCCGGAAAATAGGCGAAGAAACGCGGATGCTGCCAGTGCGTCATGCCCGGCAGGATCTTTTGCTCGAAATCGGCGAAGATTGCCTGCATCGTTTCGCCGTCTTCCGGCGGCGCGACATCGATGCTTCTGAAGATTTCGCCCGGCTCGACAAGCGGCCGCACTGGTCTTTCGCGAAGGCTGTTTCTGTAGTCGGCGCCCCATTCAGCCGCTCGCAGCGACCATTCGCGGAATTCGTTGCTATTCATCTTCGCCTCCGTAGCGCCTCATCGAGCCGCGATCAAAGAGCACGAAAAACGAAGGTTTTTCATTCGGGAAAATCAGGCAGGCTGGCAAAGGCGGTCTTCAGCGCGTTCGACCAGCTGTCCGAGATCGTGCGATAATATTGATCGTCCTGGGTTATTCGCTTTTTGAGGCCGACCTTGAAGGTGTCCTTTTCATAGAACAGCAGGTCGAGCGGCAGGCCGACCGACAGGTTCGACTTCAGCGTCGAGTCGAACGACACCAGCAGCAGCTTCACTGTCTCGGCGAAACTCATCGTCTTTTCGTAAGCCCGGATGATGATAGGCTTGCCGTATTTGGTCTCACCGATCTGGAAGAACGGCGTATCGTCGGTCGATTCGATGAAATTGCCTTCCGGATAGATCATGAACAGACGCGGCGCGCTGCCCTTGATCTGGCCACCAAGGATGAAGGATGCATTGAAATAGGAATCCGCCTTTTCGCCTGCCGGCGACGAACTGGCGATGACCTCCTTGACGGTGTCTCCGACCAACCGGACTGTCTGGTACATGGAGGGGGTTTCGAGCAGCGTGGCGTGGCGCTCCGCCACTGCCTTGGTGCGTTCATCGAGGAGGCTGACCACGGCCTGGGTCGTCGCCAGATTGCCGGCCGACATCAAAACGATGACGCGCTCGCCCGGCTCCTCCCAGACATGCATCTTCCTGAAGGTCGAGATCGAATCCATGCCGGCATTGGTGCGCGTGTCCGACATGAACACGAGCCCGCGATCGATCTTCAGGCCGACGCAATAGGTCATCGAATCTCTTTGGCAACAATCTTGCCGGGGATTACTGCTCCACGGTGACGGTGACCGCAAGCTGTTCTTCCGCCTGTCCCAGCCGAATTCCCGACACCGGCGTAGCGTCGCGATAATCGCGGCCGGTCGCCACCTTTACATAGCGCTCGTCGGGAGAAATGCCGTTGGCGACATCGAAGGCGACCCAGCCGAGGCCCGAGACATGCGCCTCGGCCCAGGCGTGGCTTGCTGCCTGCTCGATCGCTGCATCCATCATCAGATAGCCGCTGATATAGCGGGCCGGAAAATCCATGGCGCGCGCGGCGGCAACGAAGATGTGGCTGTGGTCCTGGCAAACGCCGGTCTTGAGCGCCAGGGCCTCTTCGGCCGGCGTCGTCGCGTTGGTGGTGCCCGGCGTATAAGCGACGCGCTCGCCGATCACCGCCATCAACCGATGCAGCCTTTCGATGTCGGTGCCCTTGCCTACGGAGGCAGCGAGCTCGCGAATACCGCTGCCGATCGTCGTCAGCGGCGTTTCCTGGCCGAACAGCCAGAGCGGCGCGAAACCCTGGTGCGGTCCGCTGACGCCGGCGGTGTCGCGCGTCACCACTTCGCCGGCAGCTTCGACGGTAATGAAGTCGCGCTCGCCCTCCACGCTCAACAGCCGGGTATCATTGCCGAAATGATCGGTGAAGCGCACTTCCTCGCGCGCGCCTTCGATCCTCAGCGCCCAGGACAGCACCGTCTGCGTGCGCCCGTTCACCGGAAGCAGCCGCAACCGCTGCAACAGATAATGCACCGGCGCATCGTAGCGGTATTCGGTCCGGTGAGTGATCTTCAGCCGCATCGCTCTCGTCCTTGGAGCTTTTCCGAAAACTGGTCTCCGCTTTTTGGGATCATGCTCAATAGAACCTGTAATCCTGCGCGATCTCGTCGCCGAGCCTGGTGTTGTCGCGGATGAAATTGGCCAGGAATTCGTGCAGGCCAGCGTCGAAAATGTCCTTGATCGAGCCGGCCGTCAGCATGGAATGGGTCTTGGCGGCCGTCGCATGACAGGCGTGGCGCTCACCATAGTCGTCACCCAGGAATTTGAGATGCTCCGTCAGGAAGCGATAGCAAAAGGTCAGCGAGCGCGGCATGCGAACGTTGAGGATCAGATAATCGGCGATGTTGCTCGGCTTGTAATCGGCGTCATAGACCCAGCGGTAGGAACGGTGCGCCGACACCGAGCGCAGGATCGATTCCCACTGGTAGTTGTCGAGCGTCGAGCCGACCCAGGAGATCGATGGTAACAGCACGTAGTACTTCACGTCCAGGATGCGCGCGGTGTTGTCGGCGCGTTCGACGTAAGTGCCGAGCTGCGAGAAATCGAAGATCTCGTTGCGCAGCATGGTGCCGTAGAACGAGCCGCGGATCAGCGCCGTCTCGCGTTTGATTGCGTCGAGCACGCTGGGCAGGTCGCGCTCGTCGATCGGCTTGGCCAGCATCCGCTTCAGCGACATCCAGGCTTCGTTGATGCTTTCCCAGGTTTCGCGCGTCAATGCGGTGCGCACCATGCGGGCATTGTTACGGGCCGTTTCGATCGACGACATCGTGCTCGACGGGTTCGAGGTGTCGCGCAGCAGGTAGTCGGCGACCTTGGCGGCGGTGTAGTCCGAATATTTCTGAGTGAAGCTGGCGTCCGAGCCGGCGCTGAGCAGCACCGAATTCCACTCCTCCGAAGCGTTCTGAGTACGAGTCAGCGCCATGCGCAGCCCGGCATCCACCAACCGTGCCATGTTTTCCGCCCGCTCGATATAGCGGTTCATCCAGTAGAGCCCGTTGGCGGTGCGGCCGAGAAGCATATTAGGCAGTCCTGTGGTGAATAGTGAATGGTGAATAGTGAAGGGTGAATGGCCAGATTTTTGTAGGGCACGGCGCCGCGTGCTTCACTTCAGGGCATTTCACCAACATCAACGACATGTCATCCTTATCTATTCACTAATTCACTATTCACTATTCACTATTTACCACTCGGTATTCGCGCTAATCATCCAACACCCACGTGTCCTTCGTGCCGCCGCCTTGCGAGGAATTGACGACCAGCGAGCCTTCCTTGAGCGCTACTCGGGTCAGCCCGCCGGGCACGATCTGGATACGGTCGGAAACCAGCACATAGGGGCGCAGATCGACATGGCGCGGCGCCAGCCCCTTGTCCGTCAGGATGGGGCAGGTCGACAGCGCCAGCGTCGGTTGGGCGATGTAGTTCGATGGTTTTGCCGCGAGCTTCTTGGAAAACTCCTCGCATTCCTTCTTGGTCGCCGCCGGCCCGACCAGCATGCCGTAACCGCCGGATCCGTGGACTTCCTTGATCACCAGTTCGTCGATGTGCTCGAGCACATATTTCAAGCTGTCCAGTTCCGAGCAGCGCCAGGTCGGGATGTTGCCAAGCATCGCCTTGCGGCCCGTGTAGAATTCGACGATCTCGGGCATGTAGGAATAAATCGCCTTGTCGTCAGCTATGCCGGTCCCCGGCGCATTGGCGATGGTGATATTGCCGGCGCGGTAGACGTCCATGATGCCCGGCACGCCAAGGGCGGAATCCGGACGGAAGGTCAGCGGATCGAGGAACGAGTCGTCGACACGCCGGTAGAGCACGTCGATCTGCTTGTAGCCCTCGGTCGTTCGCATCGCGACATGGCCGTCGACGACACGCAGATCCTGCCCCTCGACAAGCTGCACGCCCATCTGGTCGGCAAGGAAGGCATGTTCGAAATAGGCTGAGTTGAAGCTGCCCGGCGTCAGCACGGCAATGGTCGGCGCGCCCTTGGTGCTTTGCGGCCGCACCGCCGCCAGCGACTGGCGCAAGAGCTGCGGATAATTCTCCACCGGCCGAACCTTGATCTGCTGGAACAGCTCGGGAAAGAGCTGCATCATCGTCTCGCGGTTCTCCAGCATGTAGGAGACGCCGGACGGCGTGCGCGCATTGTCCTCCAGCACGTAGAACTCGTTCTCGCTGATGCGCACGATGTCGACGCCGATGATATGGGTATAGACGCCGGCCGGCGGCCGCACCCCGATCATCTCGGGCAGGAACGCCTCGTTCTTGGCGATCAACTCCTTCGGCACGCGGCCGGCGCGCAAGATCTCCTGGCGATGGTAGATGTCGTCGAGAAAGGCGTTCAGCGCCTGGACGCGCTGCTCGATGCCTTGCGTCAGCCGCCGCCATTCATTGCCTGAGATGATGCGTGGAACGATGTCGAAGGGGATCAGCCGCTCCGACGCTTCCTGCTCGCCATAAACGGCGAAGGTGATGCCGGTCTTGCGGAAGACGCGTTCGGCGTCCTGCATCTTCTCGGTAAGCCTGGCCGGGTCCTGTTCCTTCAGCCAGCGATCGTAAGCCGAATATGGTTTTCTCAGCCCGGAAACTTCCGGAAGCATTTCATCGAACGCTGCCAATCGCATACTCCCCTGTGACGCCATTTCACTGGCGTCGCTGGAGAAAATCAAGCGCAATCGGTGATTTGGCAGGCGCCGGCGATCAGTATATCGCGGTTGCCTAAAATTAAGGCAGCACCGATAGGGCCGTGGTCAGGCTTTGCCTCGTGTCCGGGCAAATGCCGGATGCAGATCAAAACGCGCGAAAAGTGACGACCGTGAACGTATCCTTGATGCCGGGGAGAATCTGCACTCTCTCGTTGACGAAGTGGCCGATGTCTTCCTCGTCGTCGACATAGAATTTGGCGAGCAGATCGTAATTTCCGGCTGTCGAATAGATTTCCGAAGCGATCTCGGCATCGGCCAAAGCGCTGGCAACGTCATAGGCTTTGCCCAGATCGCACTTTATCTGCACGAAAAATGCCTTCATTGCCTGGTCCTGCCCAAGATCGCACGCTCTAGGTATAATCGAGCGGCCCTTGTGGCAGACTGCCGCCCGCCTTTCAAGCATCGGCCATCGCTCAGGCGGTTCTCGCCTCGACAATGCATGCTCGGTTTGGACACAGGCTGCCGCGCCGAATATTTGTGCTCGGCTGAAACCCTGAACCCCTGCAAAGCGTATGGTATCATGTATCTTCGGACAGCGACTTCTCGGGGAATAACGGAGACAGGCCATGCGCCGTACGTTTTTCGCATTCGCAGTCGTTCCACTCATTTTCGCATCCCGGGCCTTTGCTGGCGACGCCGAAGTCAAGGCGGCGCAGACGGTCATCGATGGTCAGTTGAGGGCCTTCATCGCCAATGACGGAGCGACGGCCTACAGCTTTGCCGCACCGAATGTGAAACGCACCTTTCCGACCGTCGATAGCTTCATGAACATGGTGACCAACGGCTATCCGCCGGTGCGCCAGCCGCAGATCTACTCCTTCGGCAAGGTTCGGGAGACGAGCCCGACCTCGATCGTCCAGCAGGTGCTGATCGTCGGCCCGGACGGCAAGGACTACGAGGCGGTCTACACGCTCGAACTACAGCCTGACGGCAGCTTTCGGATCACCGGCTGCAGCCTGCGCGCGTCCACGTCGCTCAGCACCTGAGGGGCGCTTGACGAGAGGCAGAGCTGTTTCAATCCTGTCGCCGGTAGAGCGTCCAGCTTAGGCCTGAAAACCCCCAATGTCGACCGATCGGCCCGTTCATACGCCAGAGCGCATGCGGCCGTCGGTTCGACATGTTCAGCTTGTTTGTCCACGTCCCCCTCGAGGATCAGCCACGCCGGCCGTTCGGCGCACATCCTATCGTCTGGAACCAGCAAAGCCCGACGATCCATCCGTGCCGCAAAATAATCGACGACCATGGCGGTGCGGAAATCACTGTTGCTGGCATAGGCGGCAGCGCTGTTCCTGGTCATCTCATCGACCATAGCGGCGTAGGAGCCGCGTCCATACTGATAGAACTGGAGCAGCGACGAAATATTGCCGCTCACCATGAGCGCCAGCGCTCCCATCGCAAGTAGCCTGGCGGTCCCGCGAGCATCCAAGCCGCGGCCAATCATCTCGCCGGCCCAAAGCAGCAGCAATGTTCCGTTGATGATGAAATAGCGCGGAAACTCGAGGTTGGGCAGATGTGCCGTCGCCATGAGCAAAGGCAGTCCGATAATCCCGACGGCATAGAGGCTGGCCCGGCGATCGCGCCAGACACCAGCGGATAGGCAGACAAGGCCGCAGGCGGCAACGATGCAGGGCCAGTCGCCGAACCAGGGTGGCAGCCCGGACAGAGAGCAGATCATCCCGCCATAGCCCTGCGCGAAGGCGGCAATCGAGAACGGCGAAGCACCACCGACACTGAAGCCGAACAGCCTGCCACCGATAAACACGCAGGCAGCCAGCGGCAGCACGGCAAGCAAGCCCGGCAGGAAGATTGACGCCAGATCCGCAACGACACGGTCAATCTTCGCCGTACGCTGCCAAGCGAGCCACGCGGTCCAGATTGCGAGGACTGCCACCATTCCGATCATGGTGAGGTGGCATAGGAACCCGAAAAGGATCGCCGCTGCCAAGGCCATGCCAGACCACCGTTTGTTGTCGAGCCGGCGCTCCAGAAAAACCACCGAAAGCAGCGTGAACAGTACCAGTCCGGCATAGCCACGCGCCTCCGAGCCGTAGTGGACCATTGGATAGCTCACGGCAAACAACAGGCTTGTGGCGATCATCGCCCGTCGTCCGCGCGGCGCGGCGGTCGCCGCCGCCGCGACGATCGTGGCGACACCGAGTGCTGTCGACAGGCCCCGCTGGATCCCCGGCGAGGCGTCGGGGCCGATGAGATAGAGATAGACCGAGTTGAGGAAATGATTGTTGTCGTGATTGACGCGCCAGAATATCTGGTCGATCGAGGTCAGCGGCTCGATCAGCGCAAAGCTCCAGATCTCGTCCAGCCAAAGGTCGCCACGCGCGCCCAGCAAGCGCAAGACCAGCCCGATCATGGCGATCGCCAGAATGGCAAGCAACGATCCAGCCGTCCATCGCTGGACCGCCACGGAGGACGAAGGCGAAGGCTCGGCGATGCCGTTCGTCCGCACCGTCGTGCTGGGAACTGAAACTTGTCCCGAAACGAACAGGTTCTTGATCCTCGCCCAATGCAGTCCGGCAATGCTTATTGGGCAGACGTTTCAAAACAGTTCATGGCAGGTGCTGCTCCCCACCTCGAGCCTGACCATCAAGACCGTTCCTAGCGGACGGGCAGGTCACCGTTTGCCCATTGTTGGGTGATGATCTCAGCTTGTTCGGCAAACCTCCCAGCCTCGACCGCTTCACGAATGTCGCGCATCAATTGCTGGTAGTAGGACAGATTGTTCCAGGTCAGAAGCATCGCCCCAAGCGCCTCCTGCGAGCGCACCAGATGGTGCAAATAGGCGCGCGAATAGTCGCGTGCGGCCGGGCAGTCGCTTTCCTCATCGAGCGGGCGCGGATCGTCGGCATGGCGGGCGTTGCGCAGATTGACCTTGCCGCGCCGTGTGTAGGCAAGGCCATGGCGCCCTGCCCGCGTCGGCATCACGCAATCGAACATGTCGATGCCGCGCGCCACCGACTTCAAGATGTCGTCCGGCGTACCGACACCCATCAGGTAGCGCGGCCGGTCAACTGGCAGCTCCAGGCAAGTGATGTCGAGCATCTCCAGCATCACCGCTTGCGGCTCGCCGACGGCCAGCCCGCCGATCGCGTAGCCCTTCAGCTCCATTGCCTTCAGCGCCTGCGCCGAGCGCAGCCGCAGGTCCGGCACGTCGCCGCCTTGCACGATGCCGAACATCGCCTTGCCGGGCTGCTCGCCGAATGCCGTTTTGCAACGCTCGGCCCAGCGCAGCGACAACTCCATGGCGCGCTCGATCTCCTTCTCCTTGGCCGGCAGCGCAGTGCATTCGTCGAGCTGCATCTGGATGTCGGAATCGAGCAGCCCCTGGATTTCGATCGAACGCTCCGGCGACATTTCGTAGGCGGCGCCGTCGATATGCGAGCGGAAGGTCACGCCGTTCTCGGTCAGTTTCCTCAGCTTCGACAGCGACATCACCTGGAAGCCGCCGCTGTCGGTCAGGATCGGATACGGCCAGCGGGCGAATTCATGCAGGCCGCCGAGCCGTGCCACGCGCTCGGCGCCGGGTCTCAGCATCAGGTGATAGGTGTTGCCGAGAATGATGTCCGAGCCGACGCCGCGCACCTGATGCATATACATGGCCTTCACCGTGCCGCCGGTGCCGACCGGCATGAAGGCGGGCGTGCGGATCTCCCCGCGCGGCATGGTGATTACACCACGCCGCGCCCTGCCGTCGGTCGCCAGCACCTTGAAGGTGAATGCGTTAGTCATTGAACTCCCTAGCCATCGAACTCCCTAGCCATCGAACTCTTTGTCGAACACCGGCGCGTCCGGAGCCTGCTTATCGAGCGACTGCCGGTAGCGGATGCAGCCGCGCATGAATTTCGGCCAGGGCGGCACGGCAATCGCCGGCTCGGTCTTTTCAGGCAAAAGCGACCAGAGGTCGGGATGATGCCAGCACAGATCATGGCCGGTGGCGTCGCGGTGTTGGCGGATGCCGGCGCGCAGTTTCCTGACCTCGGCGAACAAGGCTTCGCGGTCGAAGGTTTCCAGGTCATCGTCCATCGTTATCCTCCCTGAACAGAAGACTTGCGTCTCCATAGGAATAGAACCTGTAGCGGTTCTCGATGGCATGCGCATAGGCCGCGCGCATCGTCTGCAAACCGCAGAAGGCCGAAACCAGCATGAACAGCGTCGAACGCGGTAGATGGAAATTGGTCATCAGCATGTCGGCGGTCTTGAAGCGATAGCCGGGGGTGATGAAGATGTCGGTCGGGCCCGACCATGCGGCCAGCCTGCCGTCCTCGCCAGCCGCGCTCTCTAGCAAGCGCAGCGATGTCGTGCCGACGGCGACAATGCGCCCTCCTCTTGCTTTCGCCGCATTCAGCGCCTCGGCGGTTTCCTGGCTGACCGAACCGGTTTCGGCGTGCATCTTGTGATCGGCGGTGTCGTTCGCCTTCACCGGCAAAAACGTGCCGGCGCCGACATGCAGCGTGACGAAACGGCGCTCGATACCCTTGGCGTCGAGCGCGGCAAACAGCTCCGGCGTGAAATGCAGACCCGCCGTCGGCGCGGCCACGGCGCCCTCCTCCCTGGCATAGATGGTCTGATAGTCGCTGCGGTCCCGCTCGTCGTCGTCACGCTTGGAGGCGATGTAGGGCGGCAGCGGAATGTGGCCGACGGCGTGCAGCGCCTCATCGAGGAACGGACCTGACAGGTCGAAGCCGAGCAGCACCTCGCCACCTTCCCCCTTCTCGATCACGGTCGCATCGAGCTGGCCGAGAAAGCAGGAATTGGCATCATGACCGAAATGGATGCGATCGCCGGCGGCGACGCGCTTGCCCGGCCGCATGAAGGCGAGCCAGCGGTCGGGCGCCGTCCGCATATGCAGCGTGGCTTCGACCTGCGCCGCTGCCTCCCCGCGCCGCCTGATGCCTTTCAGCTGCGCCGGAATGACCTTGGTGTCGTTGAAGACCAGCAAATCTCCGGTCTCGAGCAGGGACGGCAGGTCGCGCACCGTCCGGTCCGCGAGCCCCTCACCCGGCCTGACCACCAGCATCCGGGCCCTGTCGCGCGGCTCGGCCGGGCGAAGCGCGATGCGCTCCTCCGGCAGATCGAAGTCGAAAAGGTCGACGCGCAAGAAATCCCCGCCTCAAGGTTCCGGGCAGGTCACCACCCAGGCGCCGACACCGTCTATGCTCAGCGTACCGCCCATTGCGGAACCGGACTGCTCGCTGGCCTTGACCAGCCGCAATTTGGCGACGATCGAGCTGAGGCCCTCATCAGTGAGATCGATCAGCATACGCTCGTCGTCTTCGAATGCCTGTCCGACGATGACTTTCGTCGAACCAGGCTGGCCGTCCGTGGTCCATGTCTTGCCGCCGGCATCCAGCCACACGCGCGCCACCGCAATGACGGCTGTGTGTCCCATCAGCACGTCGATCGATGCCGCGCCGCCGTCGGCGCTGCAAACGATCGATTCCGTCGCCAGCGCCGGAGTGGCCGCCGCGACGAGCACAAGTGCGATGGCCGCGACAGCCCGGCTGGTCATTTCACGTCGGCCGCGACCTTGAGCGAGACGATCTTGTCGGGATCCTGCACCGGTTCGCCGCGCTTGATCTTGTCGACATTGTCCATGCCTTCGATGACCTGGCCCCATACAGTGTACTGGCGGTTAAGGAAGGCGGCATCGTCGAAGCAGATGAAGAACTGCGAATTAGCCGAGTTCGGGTTCTGCGAGCGCGCCATCGAGCAGGTGCCGCGGCCATGGTTGGCATTGGAGAACTCGGCCTTCAAGTCGGGCCTGTCGGAGCCGCCCGTGCCGGCGCGGGACGGCGCGAAAGACGGCTTGTTGGAATTGCCGAATTTCACGTCGCCGGTCTGCGCCATGAACCCGTCGATGACGCGGTGGAAGACTACACCGTCATAGGCACCTTCGCGCGCCAGTTCCTTGATACGGCCGACATGGCCGGGCGCCAGGTCTGGGAACAGTTCGATGACGACCTTGCCCTTGGTCGTGTCCATGATGAGCGCGTTCTCGCGGTCCTTAATCTCGGCCATGTCAGAATATCCTTTTGAAACTTGGGTTTACTTGCCGTCCGCGGCGATGCGCACCTTGATCATGCGATCGGGTTCGGTCACCGTCCCGTTCTGCGCCTCGTCGCCTTTCTTGATGTGGTCCACCAGTTCCATGCCGCTGACGACGTTGCCGACGATGGTGTACTGGCCATCGAGCGGCGGTGCCGGCGCAAACATGATGAAGAATTGCGAATTGGCGGAATTCGGATCGTCGGAACGGGCCATGCCGACCACGCCGCGCTGGTAGTGCTCGGTGCTGGAGAATTCGGCCGGCAGGTCGGGAAGATCGGAACCGCCGGTGCCGACGGCGTCGGCATTGAAGCCGCTCTTCATGTTGCCGAACTTGACGTCGCCGGTCTGCGCCATGAAGCCGTCGATGACACGGTGGAAGGCGACGTTGTCGTAGGCGCCCTGGCGCACCAGCTTTTTGATCTGCGCGACGTGTTTCGGCGCAAGATCGGGCCTCAGCGCGATGGTCACGTCGCCGTCCTTCAGCGTTATGATCATGGTGTTTTCCGAATCGGCAGCAAAGGCCGACACGGATGCGGTCACAAGACCGGCAAGCATGACAAGCAACGAGGCAAGCTTTTTCAGCTGCATGGGATCTTTCTCCGAATATCTTCGTTCATGCATGTCGTTACCCAAAACCGGGTTCCACTTTTGGGCGACGTGCATTTATTTCGCGAATTTGGCGGTGAGCGCGCCAGCCACCGCCGCCGGCACGAAGGGGCGGATGTCGCCTCCCATCGAAGCTATCTGGCGCACAAGTGTGGCGGTAATGGTGCGCACCGAGGGACTGGCTGGCAGGAAAACCGTCTGCAGCTCCGGCGCCATGGTCTCATTCATGCCGGCCATCTGCATCTCGTAGTCGAGATCGGTGCCGTCGCGCAGGCCGCGGATCATGATCGAGGCGCCATGCTTCCTGGCCGCATCGATGACCAGACCGTCGAAGGCGACCACTTTGATGCGCGCACCGTCGCTGCCGAATTCCGCCTTGGCTGCCGTTTCGATCAGGCCAACCCGTTCCTCGAAGGAAAACAATGGCTTCTTGCCGGGATGGATGCCGATCGCCGCATAGATGGTGTCCGCCACGGCCAGCGACGCTTTCAGCACGTCGAGATGGCCGTTGGTCAGCGGGTCGAAAGAGCCGGCATAAAGGGCGATGCGTTCGGTCATGGCAGGTGCTTCTAGCGAGCCTCTCCCCTAAAGGCAAATCCGATCAGCAGGCCCGCCCCATGAACCTTTTGGCCGACGTGAACGACAGATGAATGTGCCGGTCACAACGGCTTCACGCAGTGTTCACCAAGTTACAGCTGCAGAAGATGAAACCAAACACCCATCTAATCGTTGGTAGGCGCAGGAGAACACGCACATGCTGATCTACATGCTTGCCACCGCAATGACCGTCGCCATGCTGATCGCTACCGTATTCGGGTTGCATCAGGAGGCACAGCGCGTCCGCGCCAAGGCCAATACCAAACGGTTCGAAGGCTTCGGCAGCCGCAAGCCTTATCGCCACTTCTAGATTGTTTGTTGACAACGCCGACCTATCGGGCCGACCTATCGGGCTGGCATTGTCGTGGCAACTCACTCGACGTTGTTGTTGTCAGGCTCCCCACCTTCCGCATCGGTAGCAGCGCCACCTTCAGCCTCGACACTCTCTTCGATCTCTTCGTCCGCTTGCGGCTCCGAAATCCGCTCCACCGACACGACCTTCTCGCCCTCTGCGGTATTGAAGATGGTAACGCCTTTGGTGGCGCGGCTGGCGAAACGAATGCCGTTGACCGGGACGCGAATGACGGTGCCGCCATCCGAAACCAGCATGATCTGATCGTCATTGCCGACCGGGAAGGTCGCCACCAGACGGCCGATTTCGGCTGTTTTCGAAACGTCGGTGGCGCGGATACCCTTGCCGCCGCGACCGGTCAGACGGAAATCGTACGACGACGAACGCTTGCCGTAGCCATATTCCGTCACCGTCAACACGAACTGCTCATGCGCCTTGAGGAATTCGTAGCGCTCGTCGGAAAGCTCCGCCTCTTCGCCGACCTCCTCATTGGTAAGCTGAATCTCTTCCTCCTCGCTGGCCGCAATGTCGGCGGCGAGCCGGCGTTCAGCCACCACCCGCTTGAGATAGGCGGCGCGCTCGGCCGGCGGCGCATCGACGTGCTCGATCACCGCCATCGAGATCACCCGGTCGCCATCGGCCATAACGATGCCGCGCACACCGACCGAATTGCGGCTTTGGAAGACGCGTACGTCGCTGACCGGAAAGCGAATGCACTGGCCGGAACTTGCTGTCAAAAGCACGTCATCATTGTCGGTGCAGGTCTCGACGCCGAGGATCTCGTCGCCTTCCTCGTCCAGCTTCATGGCGATCTTGCCGTTGCGGTTGACCTGGACGAAGTCGGAAAGCTTGTTGCGACGCACGGTGCCGCGCGTGGTGGCGAACATCACGTCGAGCTCGCCCCAGCTCGTCTCATCCTCAGGCAGCGGCATGATGGTGGTGATGCGCTCGCCCTGTTCGAGCGGCAGCATGTTGATCAGCGCCTTGCCGCGTGACTGCGGGTTGCCGATCGGCAGGCGCCAGACCTTTTCCTTGTAGACGATGCCACGCGAGGAGAAGAACAGCACCGGCGTGTGTGTGTTGGCGACGAACAGCCGGGTGACGAAATCCTCTTCCTTGGTCGACATGCCGGAGCGGCCCTTGCCGCCGCGGCGCTGCGCCCGGTAGAGCGACAGCGGCACGCGCTTGATATAGCCGGAATGGCTGACGGTGACGACCATGTCTTCGCGCTGGATCAGGTCCTCGTCTTCCATGTCCGCCCCGCCCTCGGCGAGCTCGGTGCGGCGCGGCGTGCCGAACTCGTCGCGCACGGCGATGAGCTCGTCCTTGACGATCTGCTGGATGCGGGCGCGGGACGACAGGATGTCCAGGTAATCCTTGATCTCGTCGCCGATCGTGTTCAACTCGTCGGCGATCTCGTCGCGGCCGAGCGCGGTCAGGCGCTGCAGACGCAGTTCGAGGATGGCGCGGGCCTGCTCCTCGGATAGATTGTAGGTGCCGTCCTCGTTGATGCGGTGGCGCGGATCGTCGATCAAAAGGATCAGCGATTCCACGTCGCCCGAAGGCCAGCGCCGCTCCATCAACTGCTCGCGCGCCGTCTGCGGATCCGGCGCGGTGCGGATCAGCTTGATGACTTCATCGATATTGGCGACGGCGATGGCAAGGCCGACCAGCACATGGGCGCGGTCGCGCGCCTTGCGCAGCAGGAATTTCGTGCGCCGGCTGATCACGTCCTCACGGAAGGCGACGAACGCCTTCAGCATGTCGGTCAGCGTCAGCAATTCTGGCTTGCCGCCGTTCAGCGCCACCATATTGGCGCCGAAGGACGTCTGCAGCGGGGTGAAGCGATAGAGCTGGTTGAGGATGACGTCGGCGACCGCGTCGCGCTTCAGTTCGATGACGACGCGGTAGCCCTGGCGGTCGCTCTCGTCGCGGATGTCGGAAATGCCCTCGATGCGCTTGTCGCGCACCAGCTCGGCCATCTTCTCGATCATCGACGACTTGTTCACCTGATAGGGAACCTCGGTGATGATGATCGATTCACGGTCGTTGCCGCGTTGCTCAATATTGACACGGCCGCGCATGACGATCGAACCGCGGCCGGTCGAATAGGCACTGTAGATGCCGGAACGGCCGAGCACGATGCCGCCGGTCGGGAAATCCGGTCCAGGAATGATCTCCATCAGCGCCGGCAGATCGATCGCCGGATTGTCGATGAGGGCAATGGCGCCGTTGCAGACCTCGCCCAGATTGTGCGGCGGGATGTTGGTGGCCATGCCGACGGCGATACCGCCGGAGCCGTTGACCAGCAGGTTCGGGAAGCGCGCCGGCAGGACTTTCGGTTCGCTGCCGGACGCATCATAAGTGTCCTGGAAATCGACGGTGTCCTTGTCGATGTCTTCCAGCAACTCATGCGCGACCTTGGTCAGCCGCGATTCTGTGTAGCGCATCGCCGCCGGCGGATCGCCGTCGATCGAGCCGAAATTGCCTTGCCCGTCGATCAGCGGAACGCGCAGCGACCAATCCTGCGCCATGCGCACCAAAGCGTCATAAATCGAGGCGTCGCCATGCGGATGGTATTTACCCATCACGTCGGCGACCGGGCGTGCCGATTTCACATATTTGCGGTTCCAGTGATAGCCGCTCTCATAGGCGGCGTAGAGGATGCGGCGATGCACCGGCTTAAGGCCGTCGCGCACGTCCGGCAGCGCACGGCTGACGATCACGCTCATGGCGTAATCGAGATAGGAGCGCTGCATCTCCTCGATGATGGATATCGGCTCGATGCCGGTGGGGCCGCCGTCGGCGCCGCGCGGTGTCTTTTGGTCGGTCAAATCGGATCACAATCTAATCAGGAATCACTTGGTGCTTATATAGGAAGCCGGCCCGAAACTCCAACAATCGCGGCAGTTTTCCAGTGTCGTTTTTAGCGGCAAATTCAAAAGGATACACCAATTGCGACGATATGGCCGTGGCACCCTTTCACGAGCGTCGCCGGCGGGCGCGATAAGTACCCGGCGTCTCGCCCATCAGCCGCCGGAAACGGCGGTTGAAGGTCGATAGATCGTTGAATCCCGCCGCAAAGGCGATCGCCGAAATCGCCTGATCTGACGTCCGCAACCGCACGGCGGCCTTGTGCAGCCGGGTCCGCAGCAGGAACTGGTAGGGCGTCATGCCGGCAACGTGCCGGAAGGTGCGCAGGAAATGGTAAGGACTGGTGGCGGTCTGATCGGCGAGTTCGGCAAGCGAGATCGGTCGGTCGGCATCGACTTCGATGCGCAGCACCGCTTCGGCGATGCGTTTCTGGTCGCGGCGGCTCGGCGCGCGTTGCCCTTCCGTAGCGCCGCAAGCCGCTGTCACCGCCGCACCGGCAATGCGCAGGGCGAATTCCTCGAAGGCGCCGGTGTCGGCCATCTCGCGCGCCGCCTCTGCTTCGGCGAGCAGCGGCACCAGCGCCGGCAATGGCGGCAGGCGCGGCATCCTGAAATCAAGCTGCTTCGCGCCCGGCACGTCGGCGACGATCCGCTCCATATAGGCCGGTCCGAAATGGAAGGAGAGGCAGCGGTCGCCGGCGCCATGCTCGTGGCCGCACTCGTAGCATGTGCCGGGATTGCCGAGCAGGAGCGCCCCCGGCGCCAGCATCGCCGTGCCCTGGCGCGCGCGATAACGGAAGGTGCCGCTGGTGACGGCGGCGACGCAGAAATCCCGATGCTCCTCCTCGAATGGCCTGTCGGCGGCACTGGCGGTGCAGATGACATCCGACACCTGCCAGCCTCGGCCCGACGCCAGCCTATGCGCGCTCGTCGTCATCACCGAAAGATAGCAATTTTTCCCAAGCGCAGAACACTGTCAGTCACTATGCCTGCCGGTCTCCTGACACGATGAGAGCGAAGCCATGTCCAATTCTTTTGCCAAAGCCTTGCACAGCGATTGGCCCGCACCGGCCCTTGCCGAAAAACTGGACCTTTACGGCCGTTTCGTCGGCGCCTGGACATTCGATGCCACACGCCATCTCGAGGACGGTTCGGTGCTGACCGGGCGCGGCGAGGTGCATTTCGGCTGGGTCCTGGAGGGCCGGGCGATCCAGGACGTGTGGATCCTGCCCGCCCGTGACGCAGGTGCCTCGCCTTCGCTCGGTAAATGGACCTTCTACGGCACGACGTTGCGCGTCTACGACCCCGGCGTCGATGCCTGGCACATCTTCTGGAGCGATCCGCGCAGCCAGTATTACAGCCGCCAGCTCGGCCGCGCCGAGGGCGATACGATCGTCCAATTGGGCGCAGACGGTACCGGCGCTTCAGTGCGCTGGAGCTTTTCCCAAATCACCGGAAATTCCTTCCGCTGGCTGGGCGAGCGCTCGCAGGACGACGGCGCCACCTGGCGTCTCGAGGTCGAGTTTCTGGCCCACAGAACAGCCGACACTTGACAGCCCAATACATTGTAAAAAAGGAGAAAACCATGCTTGACCATGTTTCAATAGGTGTCCGCGATACCGACGCCTCGAAGCGTTTCTACGATGCCGCGCTGAAGCCGCTCGGCTATACCTGTCTCAGCCAGTCGCCGGGCTCGCTCGGCTATGGCGCGCAAGGTGTTGCGCTGTGTGGGTGAACGAGGCTCAGCGCCCGGTTTCAGCAGACGGCGAGTCCGGCCTGCATTTCTGCTTTGCGGCGCCGACGCGGAGCAACGTCGATGCCTTCCATGCGGGCGCCTTGCGTGCAGGAGGCAGCGACAATGGCACGCCTGGCCTGCGCGCCGGCTATGGCGAAAATTACTACGCCGCCTTTGTTATCGACCTGGACGGCTATCGCATCGAGGCCTATTGCGGAGCGGCCGGCTAGGCTCATCCTACCCCATCAAGGTTGCCGAATTCCCGCAGCTCAAACGGTTTCCACTAACCCTGCTTTGCTCTACCAATGCCAGTATTCGGGCACGGCCCGGCGGGGAGGGTCAGAGATGCCGAGCTTCAACAGCCTGTTCAACGCCCATTCTCGTGACCATCGACCCGCCTGGCCTGGCGCCGCTTTTCCTCGCCGTGACCCGCGGCATGAACCGCGAGGAGCGCAACCAGGTCTCCGTGCGCGCCTCGATCATTGCTTTCCTGGTGATGGCGCTGTTTGCCGTCGCCGGTGCGTCGATCCTGTCGGTGTTCGGCATCACCCTGCCGGCCTTCCGCGTCGCCGGCGGCTTCCTGCTGTTCTTCATCGCCTTCGAAATGGTGTTCGAGCGCCGGCAGGACCGCAAGGAGAAGATCGGCGACGTCGCCATCACCAGGGACATGATCCACAACATCGCCGCCTTTCCGCTGGCGATCCCGCTTATTGCCGGTCCCGGCGCGATTTCGGCGACCGTTCTGCTCTCAAGCTCGTTTCAGGGTTTTGGCGCACAGGCAGCCCTTGTCGGCATCATCGCGATCTGCCTTGTCATCACCTATCTGGTATTCGTGCTGTCAGAGCGCATCGACCGTATCCTTGGCCAAACTGGCCGTTCGATCCTGACAAGGCTGCTGGGCGTCATCCTGGCGGCGCTCGCCGTACAGTTCGTCGCCGATGGCATCAAGGCGCTGATGGCGACGTAGGAAACTGTCTTACTTTGCCGTCTCAATGACTTCGAAGTCGTGGGTGATCACGGCGGTCTTGGCCATCATTGCCGAGGCCGAGCAGTATTTTTGGATCGAAAGCTCGATAGCCCGCTTCACCTTGTCGTGCGACAGCGCCCGGCCCTTGACGACGAAATGCATGTGGATGCGGGTGAACACCCTGGGATCGGCTTCTGCGCGATCAGCATCGAGTTCGACCACGCAATCTTCGACCGCCTCGCGCCCCTTTTCGAGGATATGGACCACGTCATAGGCCGAACAGCCGCCGGTGCCGATCAGCACCAGTTCCATTGGGCTCGGCCCCGGCGTCTTGCCTTCCGGTCCCAACGCAGTACCTAGGACCAGCTTGTGCCCACTGGCGGACTCGCCGACGAAAGTGCGCTCCTCGACCCATTTGACCCGTGCTTTCACTTGATACGTCCTTTCACCGCTCAAACGCACAGCGTCCCGAAAATCCAAGACAGATTTTCAGGACGCCAATTCGTGGCCAAGTAGCTGGCGTTTTTCGCCGTAAGGGTAGTCCGCCCCGAGAAATCAGAACGGGATTTCGTCGTCCAGCTCGCGCGACGAACCACCGCCGCCCTTGTTGGGTCCGCCGCGATTGAAACTTTCGCCGGGGCCGGACTGGCCGAAATCGGAACCGCGGCTCGCACCACCACCGGCATAGTTGCCGACCTGGCCGCCGCCCTCGCCCCGCGCATCGAGCATCTGCAGCTCGCCGCGGAATTTCTGCAGCACGACCTCGGTCGTATAGCGGTCATTGCCGGTCTGGTCCTGCCACTTGCGCGTCTGCAGCTGGCCCTCGACATAGACCTTCATGCCCTTCTTCAGATACTGCTCGGCCACCTTGGCGATCTGGTCGTTGAAGATCACGACATTGTGCCACTCGGTCTTTTCCTTGCGCTCTCCTGACGTCTTGTCGCGCCAGCTTTCCGAGGTGGCGATGCGGATGTTGACGACCAGGTCACCCGAATTCAGGCGGCGGATTTCAGGGTCCGCCCCGAGGTTGCCCACCAGAATGACCTTGTTGACGCTACCCGCCATGACACTTCTCCGCGCTTATCCGAAACCAAACTTTTGTCGCTGCACCTTACAGGCTGCGGACGATCCCCGCCTGCCGTGGCTGCCTTTTCCCACAAGGTTTTTGTTCTCTTTTCGTTCTAGGCTAAAGGCCCTGCACTGTCAATAGTTGTCAGTAACAAGTAGTGTCTTGGCGTCGAATTTCCACGAACCATGAGATCGAGGCGAACGCAATGAAGATGATTGCGCACGACGACCAGCCGCAAGAAGAATGGCGAGCGGGAGTAAAGACCCGCATGCATGTCTCGGCCCGCAACGGCGCAACTCAACTTTGCATATTTGAACAATGGGTCGAACCGGCGGTTGGCGCCCCGACCCATTGGCACCGGGTCGAGGAAGTGCTTACCGTCATCGCTGGCAAGGCCGAGATGTGGATCGACCAAGAGCATCTCGTCTTGACTGCTGGACAGTCGCTTGTTGTTGCCGCGCGCAGGCAACATGGCTTCAGAAACGTCGGCTCCGAAATGCTTCATATCCATGCCGTGCTCGCGTCACCAGTTTTCGAGGCGACGTTCAACGGATCCCCCGACATGGTGAGACGCTGGCTCCCAGAGAGTTTGTAAAACCTCGCCTGTCTTAAAACACCGCTTGTCTTAAAAAACTTCGCTTGCCAAACCGATAAGTATCGACTTATGCTTTCGGCATGATCGAAGCAGAGATTTTTCGGGCGCTGGCCGATCCAACGCGTCGCGCCGTCTATGAGCGGCTCGCCGACGGCGAGATGACGGTGTCGGAACTGCGCACTGGCATGCCGGTATCGCAGCCGGCGGTATCGCAGCATCTGGCCGTGCTGCGCGGCGCCGGCCTTGTGGTCGAGCGACGGGCTGGCCGCAACGCCTATTACCGCGCCGATCCGAAGGGGCTTGCGCCGCTGCTCGGCTGGATCGAACGCTACCGTGCATTCTGGCCAGAGCGCATTGAAAGGCTCAAGACGGTTTTGAAGGATATGGACCAATGACCAGCCGAGGCAAAGAACACGCGGAAATGGCGGCAGACAAGATCGAGTTCGAGTGCGAGTTGCCCGACCCGCCGGAAAAGGTGTGGCGGGCGTTGACAGTGCCGGACCTGCTCGCGGCCTGGATGATGCCGAACGACATAAAGCCCGAAATCGGTAGCCGCTTTGCCTTTAAAACGCCGGAGGCGCCGATCGAGTGCGAAATCCTCGACGCGGATCCCGGACGCCTGCTGCGGTATTCCTGGCGGGAACGGCCGGCGCCCGGCGATGCGCAGGCCCCGCTCGACAGTCCAACGGACAGCCCAATCGACAGCATCGTCACCTTTACGCTCGACCGCACCGTTTCCGGGGGCACGCATCTGCGCATCGTCCATGATGGTTTTGCCCGGGCAGCGATGCCAGAGATCGCGATGGCAGGCGCCGGCTGCAGGCTTTCGTTTGAAGCAAGCAATCCCAGCCACAAGCAGATCGCCGCAAACACCCCGCGCCTCTTCCGGCGCGCGGCCTGAACGACAATAGTCAACGGAGAGAAACGATGAGCGGCCTTGCCAACCTGGTCCCAATGGTGATCGAGCAGTCGAGCCGCGGCGAACGCGCCTTCGACATATTTTCGCGGCTGCTGCGCGAGCGCATCGTCTTCATCAACGGGCCGATCGATGACGGCACCTCGGCGCTGGTCTGCGCCCAGCTTCTGTCGCTGGAATCCGACAATCCCGACAAGGAGGTCTCGCTCTACATCAACTCGCCGGGCGGCGTGGTGACCAGCGGTTTCGCCATCTACGATACGATGCAGTACATCAGCTGCCCGGTCTCCACCGTTTGTATGGGCTTTGCCGCCTCGATGGCCTCGTTCCTTTTGATGGCGGGCACGCCGGGGCGGCGTATCGCGCTGCCCAACACCAGCATCGTGCTGCATCAGCCTCTCGGCGGCTTCCAGGGCCAAGCCTCCGACATCCAGCGCCATGCCGAGGGCATCCTTCGCACCAAGCGGCGCATGACCGATCTTTACGCCCACCATTGCGGCCGCACCTACGAAGAAGTGGAACGCACGCTCGACCGCGACTTTTTCATGACCGCCCAGGAGGCCAAGGATTGGGGCCTTGTCGACCATGTTTTCGACACTCGCAAACAGGCCGCGTGAACGAGCGGAGCCGGCGGACGGAACTGCGGCGATTGAGCGCCCGCAATTCAGCGCCGCCGGTCTGGTCCTGCCGCTATCGCGGCATTATAGTCCGGCGATGATCGCCTGCCGTTCATCCAGCATATTGCGCTTTGCCGCCGTCGCCATTGCCGGCACGAACATGCTGGTCGGCACGGCATTTGCCCAAGATAGTTCGACGTCTTCGCAAAAGGGCGCCCTGCCCGGTGTGACCAGCGACTATCGCATCGCCGAGCCAGCCCCGCAGCCCGAGCCCGACGACGCGGTTCCCAGCAGCGGCAACGGCACGTCCAAGATCGGCGATACCGATGTTCGGATTTCCGGTAGCATAACTATCGATGTCGCTACCGGCGGGATCAGGCCCTCCAGCCGGTAAGTTCGCCTGGTATGCACCACAATCGTTGCGCCTCAAACGAACAGCCCCGCCATTGCTTTTGCAACTGACGGGGCTTCTTGGATCTGAAATCCAAATTGCCGGGAGTGTACTGCCGGCTTTTTATTTCGGATGCTTCGCGGCGTTCAGCCGACGATCCGACTAGCAGTCTCTGATTTTTGTGGGGATCGGCAGATCAACGTTTAACGGGCGGCGAAAACGCCTGACCCTGGCCACTTATACCTGCCGCGGCTCCAGCGACACGTGGAGCCTCAAGGAACTATCCGGTGGAGTCATGCCTCTGCTCTCCTTCTGTTCGTTGTGACTGTCGTCATCGAAGCGCTCATCGCATACCCTGCAGCGTCTCGCAGGCTGGCCCCAGGCCGCGAGGCCATCGAAAGACGGCCGGCTTCGTTGACGTTTGGAGTCTGCCCCCATGGCGCAGGGACGTCAACCTTGAATAGCCGATTTACCGAAAAATGTGATCGCGAGACGCTTTGTGAAGCCGGCTGCACGGGCAGCTTTTGTCAGGAGCGTGTTCGGCCTTTGTTCTTTCCGCTTGCCCGTTCGCGCGAAAGACGGTTAAACGCTTTGGTCGAGAGTTGTGGCGTCTCTCGAAAAGGCGGCGAAATTACCTACATAGGGGGGTGGTCGGGAAAACCCGCCCATCCCACGAATTCCAGATTCTGAGGCGGCGACCGGCGATGGCCGACCATAAATATCTTTCCATTCGCGGGGCACGCGAACACAATCTGAAGAATGTCGATCTCGACCTGCCGCGTGACAGCCTGATCGTCATGACCGGGCTGTCGGGGTCCGGCAAGTCGTCGCTTGCCTTCGACACCATCTATGCCGAAGGCCAGCGCCGCTATGTCGAGAGCCTTTCGGCCTATGCACGGCAATTCCTCGAAATGATGCAGAAGCCGGACGTCGACCAGATCGACGGCCTGTCGCCGGCCATCTCCATCGAGCAGAAGACCACCTCGAAGAACCCGCGTTCGACGGTCGGCACTGTCACCGAGATCTACGATTATATGCGGCTTTTGTTCGCCCGCGTCGGCATCCCCTATTCGCCGGCCACCGGCCTGCCGATCGAGAGCCAGACGGTTTCGCAGATGGTCGACCGGGTGCTTGCGGTCGAGGAAGGCACCCGGCTGTTCATTCTGGCGCCGATGGTGCGCGGCCGCAAAGGCGAGTACCGCAAGGAACTGCTCGAGTTGCAGAAGAAGGGCTTTCAGCGCGTCAAGGTCGACGGCGTCTTCTATGAGATCGCCGACGTCCCGGCGCTGGACAAAAAGTACAAGCACGACATCGACGTCGTCGTCGACCGCATCGTCGTGCGCGGCGATCTGGCGACGCGGCTCGCCGACTCCATCGAGACCGCGCTGAAGCTGGCCGACGGACTGGCGGTGGCCGAGTTCGCCGACAAGCCGCTCGACGCCAGCCAAACCGGCGAGGATTCGGTCAACAAGTCGAAGAACGAGACGCATGAGCGCATGCTGTTCTCGGAAAAGTTCGCCTGCCCGGTATCCGGCTTCACCATTCCCGAGATCGAGCCCAGGCTGTTCTCGTTCAACAATCCGTTCGGCGCCTGCCCGACCTGTGACGGTCTCGGCAGCCAGCGCGCCATCGACGCCAGCCTGGTCGTGCCCGACGAGAATGTCTCGCTGCGTGCCGGCGCCGTCAGCCCGTGGGCGAAGTCGACCTCGCCCTATTATGCGCAGACGCTGGAAGCGCTGGGCGTTGCCTATGGCTTCAAGCTTGGCGACAAGTTCAAGGATTTGAGCGAGGAGGCAAAGCAAGCCATCCTGCACGGCACCGGCGAGCGCGAAATCACCTTCCACTATGATGACGGCCTGCGCTCTTACAAGACGACCAAGACCTTCGAGGGCGTCATTCCCAATCTCGAGCGCCGCTGGAAGGAAACCGAATCAGCCTGGATGCGCGAGGAGATCGAGCGTTTCATGTCGGCCACGCCTTGCCCGGCCTGCCGCGGCTATCGGCTGAAGCCGGAGGCGCTCGCGGTCAAGATCGCCGGCAAGCACATCGGCGAGGTCACCGAGCTGTCGATCCGCAAGGCCGACCAGTGGTTCACCGATCTGCCTGCTTCCCTCAACGACAAGCAGAACGAGATTGCGGTGCGCGTGCTCAAGGAGATCCGCGAGCGGCTGCGCTTCCTCAACGATGTCGGGCTTGACTATCTGACGCTGTCGCGCAACTCCGGCACGCTGTCGGGCGGCGAAAGCCAGCGCATTCGCCTCGCCTCGCAGATCGGCTCCGGCCTGACCGGCGTCCTCTACGTGCTGGACGAGCCGTCGATCGGCCTGCACCAGCGCGACAATGCCCGCCTGCTCGACACGCTGAAGCATCTGCGCGACATCGGCAACACGGTGATCGTCGTCGAGCATGACGAGGACGCCATCCTGCATGCCGACTATGTCGTCGACATGGGCCCGGCTGCCGGCATCCATGGCGGCCACATCATCGCCCAGGGGACGCCGCAGCAGATCATGGCCACCCCCGCCTCGATCACCGGCAAATACCTGTCTGGCGAACTCGAAGTGGCGGCGCCTTCGGTGCGGCGTGAGGCCAAGAAGAACCGGCGGCTGAAGATCGTCGGCGCACGCGGCAACAATCTGAAGAACGTCACCGCCGAACTTCCGCTCGGCACCTTTACCGCGGTCACCGGCGTGTCCGGCGGCGGCAAGTCGACCTTCCTGATCGAGACCTTGTTCAAGGCGGCGTCGCGCCGCATCATGGGCTCGCGCGAGCATCCGGCCGAGCACGACCGCATCGAGGGGCTGGAATTCCTCGACAAGGTCATCGACATCGACCAGTCGCCGATCGGGCGCACCCCGCGCTCCAATCCCGCCACCTATACCGGCGCCTTCACGCCGATCCGCGACTGGTTCGCCGGCCTGCCGGAAGCCAAGGCGCGCGGCTACCAGCCGGGGCGCTTCTCGTTCAACGTCAAGGGCGGCCGCTGCGAGGCGTGCCAGGGCGACGGCGTCATCAAGATCGAAATGCACTTCCTGCCCGACGTCTACGTCACCTGCGACGTCTGCCACGGCAAGCGCTACAACCGCGAGACGCTCGACGTCCTGTTCAAGGGCAAGTCGATCGCCGATGTGCTCGACATGACGGTCGAGGAAGGCGTCGATTTCTTCGCCGCCGTGCCCGGCGTGCGCGACAAGCTGGAGACGTTGAACCAGGTCGGCCTCGGCTACATCCATATCGGCCAGCAGGCGACGACTTTGTCGGGCGGCGAGGCACAGCGCATCAAGCTCGCCAAGGAACTGTCGCGCAAGGCGACCGGCAAGACGCTCTACATCCTCGACGAGCCGACCACCGGCCTGCATTTCCACGACGTCGCCAAGCTGCTCGAAGTGCTGCACGAGCTGGTCGACCAAGGCAACACGGTCGTCGTCATCGAGCACAATCTCGAGGTGATCAAGACCGCCGACTGGGTACTCGATCTCGGCCCCGAGGGCGGCGACGGCGGCGGCGAGCTGGTGGCGTCCGGCACGCCGGAGGACATCGCCCGCGAAAAACGCAGCTATACCGGGCAGTTCCTGAGGGAGTTGCTGGAACGAAGGCCCGGGGGTAAGCGCGAAGCGGCGGAGTGAATGAGGACTGGCTAGCGTTTGGAAGAACCTTCAAATGAAGATCAGAAGAGCGTTTGCCGGTGATTTTGATGCTGTCGTCCGGCTGACCGGCGCCGCCTACGCGCCCTACACCGCCTTGCTCGGCGCCACCGATCCCTGTCACCGAAGACTATGCGCTGCGCATCGAACGCGGCGAGGTCTGGCTTTCAGAGCAAGATGGACAGCCGGCCGGCCTGGTCGTTCTCGAACGGCACCCAGACCATACGATGATCTTCAGCGTCGCCGTCGCGCCGGCCTTTCAAGGCAAGGGTTTCGGCGTCGCGCTGCTCAACTGGGCCGAGGAACAGACCCGCCTGTGGAGCTTGCCCGAGGTGCGGCTCTATACCAATGCCAGGATGGAACGGAACATCGCACTGTACAAAGCCCATGGCTTTCGCGAAACGGGTCGTCGGCCCAATCCATACCGGCCAGGATGGACGATCGTCGACATGGCCAAAGCCGTCCAGACGACCGCCATCGCCTGATCTTTTCAAACCGGGAGGACGACAATGACTCAATCAGGAACAATCCGCGCCGGCATGGGCGGCTGGACCTTCGAGCCGTGGGACACGTCCTTCTACCCGGACAAATTGTCGAAGGCCAAGCAGCTGCATTATGCCAGCCGGCAGGTGCCGACCATCGAGGTCAACGGCACCTATTATTCGAGCTTCAAGGAACCGACCTTCGTCAAATGGGCCAACGAGGCGCCGGACGGTTTCGTCTATTCGCTGAAGGGCAACCGCTTCGTCACCAACCGTCGCGTGCTCGGCGAGGCCGGCGAATCGGTGATGCGCTTTCTCGGGTCGGGTGTCGCAGCACTTGGCGACAAGCTCGGGCCGATCCTGTGGCAGTTCGCGCCGACCAAAAAATTCGACCCGGACGATTTCGAAGCCTTCCTCAAGCTGTTGCCGGAAAAGCAGGACGGCGTTGGGCTGCGCCACGCGGTCGAGGTGCGCAACGATAGCTTCGTCGTGCCGGAATTCGCCGCGCTGGCCCGCAAATACAAGGTCGCGGTCGTCTATGCCGACCATGCCAAATATCCAGCGATCGCCGACGTTACCGGCGACTTCGTCTATGCCCGGCTGCAGACCGGCAGCGACGACAATCCCGACTGCTACACGCCGAACGGGCTCGACGAATGGGCAGCCCGGGCAAAGGTCTGGGCGGAAGGCAAGGTTCCCGCCGACCTGCCGCGCGCCGATCCTTCGACGGACGCGCCGGTCAAGCCACGCGACGTGTTCGTCTACTTCATCACCGAGGGCAAGGTCCGCGCTCCATTCGGCGCCATGGCGCTGATGAAGCGGGTCACGGGCTGACGACCCCGAATTGTGACATCTTCATCACCATCGTAACCTTATCGATACCTCCTTGCTGCATGAATCCGCGGAGCTAGGGCAGCCGCGGGTTAGGGCATGTCGCTCGACTACCACTCACTTCTGCTGGCTGTCGGTTTTTCCGCCGCCTGCCTGAGCCTGACGCTGTTCGGCATCTGGCTGACCGCGCGAACCGAAAAGTTCCTGCTGACATGGGCGATTAGCGCTTTGTTGATCGTCGGCGACGTTTTCATCTACGAGGACTATATCGAGACGCCCGGACGCATCCTCGGCATCGCGACGTTTGCCCTGCTCCTGGTTGGGTTCTCGACCATACTGGGCGCCGCCTATCAGTTCAGAACCGGCCGGTCGCCGATCCCGCTGACGGTTCGCGGCAGTTGCATCTCGCTTGCCCTGGCGCTGCCGCCGATGGCGTTCGGCTATGACGGTCTCGGCTTCATGTTCGAAAATCTTCTTGCCGCCCTGCTTTTGTTTGCAACGGCCTATCAGTACTGGATCGGGCGCGCTGAAGCCCCCGTCCCGATCATCGGCCTCGCCGCGCTCTACTCGACCACGGCCATGTCCTTCGTGCTGTGTGCCATGGCTCTTGCGTGGGACGGGAAGCTGATTCTTGGACATGCGCCGAGCAACTGGGCCGAGGATCTGAGCCTCGTCATCGTCATTGCCGGCATGACAGGCATCGGCGCCCTTTCGCTGGCGCTCAACCAAGGCCGTCTAGCCCGGCATCACCGTCTGGATGCACTGACCGATCCGCTGACCGGCCTTCTCAACCGGCGTGCCCTGTTCGATCTCAATGGCGGCGCCCCGATCGGGGCGTTCACGGCAGTGGTCGTGTTCGACATCGACGGTTTCAAGGCCATCAACGACGAATTCGGCCACGCCACGGGCGATCAGGTGCTGAAAGTGTTCGCCGAGGAACTGCTCGAGAATCTTCGCCCGACCGATGTCGCCGCGCGCTTGGGCGGAGAGGAATTCGCGCTGGCTCTGAAGCGGACCCTGCCCGAAACAGTGGAATTCACCGCCGAGCGTATACGTACCGCCTTCGCTGCCCGCGTCATTGCGACCGAAACCCGTCCGCTGACATGTACGGTCAGCGCCGGATACGCTTTCGGCAGCAAGGACGGCATGAGTTTCGACAAGGTGCTCAGTGCCGCCGACAAGGCGCTCTATGCCGCCAAGCGCGGCGGTCGCAACCGCGTCGCGGCCGCCACGCTCCGACTGGCAGGCTAGCCGCTCGGCAGCACAGGGTAATCGGCCTCAGCTAGTCCTCATGCCGCCATGACGATCTCATTGTAGGCATCGAGATCGACGTAGAAGACCTTGGTGATCTCCGCGATCAGCTCGTCGTGGTCGTATCCGTGAGATTTCAAAATGTTGATGGCGGTCATGATGTCGACGCGCTCCGTGAGCCGTCGTTTCTGGTAGTCCTCGACGTAACGTTCCATCAGCTTCCCTGATGCCCGAAAAGTTGAAATAACAGTCAGATCGCAGGAAGGAAGCCGCTCGCATGAAGCGTGATGGCGCGGCCCGCACCTTCCTCTGATCTGCCAATTGAGACTGATACGGAAAGCGGCCGACTCACCAAGGCCAAGCAAAGCCTAGCATGCAATCTTCGGCGCGCCAGGGTTGCAAAGTAATAGAATCAATAAGAATTCAGACAGTCAGGAATTTGCGGACATCCGCGCGGTCGAGATCCTCGGCCGGGCCGGTATGGACGATCTGGCCGCGGTCCATGATGTTGACCTCATCAGCCAATTCCCGGCAGAAATCGAGATACTGTTCGACCAAAAGCACGGCGATGCCGGCCTGGTCGCGCAGATAGCGGATGGCGCGGCCGATGTCCTTGATGATCGACGGCTGGATGCCCTCGGTCGGTTCGTCGAGCACCAGCAGCTTCGGCCGCATCACCAGTGCCCTGCCGATGGCAAGCTGCTGCTGCTGGCCGCCGGAAAGGTCACCGCCCCTGCGACCGAGCATCTGCTTCAGCACCGGAAACAGCTCGAAGACGTGACCGGGAATGTTGCGGTCGGCGCGCTTCAGCGGCGCGAAGCCCGATTCGAGGTTTTCCCGCACCGTAAGCAGCGGAAAGATCTCCCTGCCCTGCGGCACGAATGCGATGCCCGACCGGGCGCGATCATACGCCGCGCTCCGGTCGAGCGCCTTCCCCTCGAAGGCAACGCTTCCGCTCGTCAGCCGGTGATGGCCGACGATCGATCTCATCAAACTGGTCTTGCCGACGCCATTGCGGCCGAGCACGCAGGTGATCTTGCCGGCGCCGGCTTTCAGCGAGACGCCGCGCAGCGCCTGGGCGGCGCCGTAATGTAGCGTGGCATTGGAGACTTCGAGCATGATCAGCGCTTTCTCCAACGCCTGAAGAACGAAAGGTCGAAATGATGGAACGGAACCCGCCAGACCATGCTCATCTCCCCAGATAGACTTCGACGACACGTTCGTCGGCCGAAACGAAGTCGAGCGAGCCCTCGGAAAGCACCGAGCCTTCGTGCAGGCAGGTAACTTTGACGCCGAGCTCGCGCACGAAATGCATGTCGTGCTCGACGACGATGACCGAATGGTCGCGCGCGATATCCCTAAGCAACCGCGCGGTTTCCTCGGTCTCGGCGTCGGTCATGCCGGCGACAGGTTCGTCGACGAGGAGCAGCTTCGGATCCTGCGCGAGCAGCATGCCGATCTCGAGCCATTGCTTTTGGCCATGGCTCAAACTGGCGGCGAGCTCGTCGCGCTTGTCGCCAAGCCGGATGATGCCGAGAATGTCGTCGATCTGCCGCGCCTCGACGGCCGAGCGGCGATGGAACAGCGCCGGGAAAATCGAACGCGGGCCTTTCAGCGCCAGCATCAGATTGTCCTCGATCGTATGGCTTTCGAAGACGGTCGGCTTCTGGAATTTACGGCCGATGCCCATCATGGCGATCTCGGCCTCATCGTGTTTGGTCAGATCGACCTCGCCGTCGAAGAAAACTTCGCCCGCATCGGGCCGCGTCTTGCCGGTGACGATGTCCATCATCGTCGTCTTGCCAGCGCCGTTGGGGCCGATGATCGCCCGCATCTCGCCCTTGTCGAGCACCAGCGACAGATTGTTGATGGCGCGAAAACCATCGAAGGAAACCGAAACGCCGTCGAGATAGAGGATGGTATTGCTCTTCGACATCAGGCCTTCACTCCGCAGGCTGCGGTTCGGCGCCGGAGGCCGACCAGTCGCCCGGCTTTCTTGCCGCCGAGCGATCGGTTTTCGGCGGCACCGGCGCGTCGGGATCGATGCCGGCTTCCTCGGCGACCGAGGCTGCCCGCATCGCCTTGGCATTGCCGCGCCAGGAATCCCACATGCCGATGATGCCCTTGGGCAGGAACAGCGTGACGGCGACAAACAGCCCGCCCAGCGCAAACAGCCAAAACTCCGGCAGCACGCCGGTGAACCAGGATTTACCGGCATTGACCAGAAGCGCGCCGACGATCGGCCCGACGATGGTGCCGCGCCCGCCGACTGCCGCCCATACCACCACCTCGATCGAATTGGACGGTTCGAACTCACCCGGGTTGATGATGCCGACCTGCGGCACGTAAAGCGCGCCGGCGATGCCGGCCATGACAGCCGACACGGTGAAGGCGAACAGTTTGACGTTCTCCGCGCGCCAGCCGAGAAAGCGAGTGCGGCTCTCGGCGTCGCGGACTGCCATCAAAAGCTTGCCGTATTTGGAGCCGACGATTGCCCAGGTGACGAAGACGGCAGACGCGAGCATGACGGCGCTGGCCGCGAACAGCGCCGAGCGCGTCATGTCGGCCTGCACGTTGAAGCCAAAAATGTCCTTGAAATCGGTCAGGCCGTTATTGCCGCCGAAACCCATGTCGTTGCGGAAAAAGGCAAGCAGCAGCGCATAGGTCATCGCCTGGGTGATGATCGACAGATAGACGCCGGTGACGCGGCTGCGGAAGGCGAACCAGCCAAAGATGAACGCGAGCAGGCCGGGCACCGCAAGGACCATGACCGCGGCAAACCAGAAATGGTCGAAACCATACCAGAACCACGGCAATTCCTTGTAGTTCAGGAACACCATGAAATCCGGCAGCAGCGGATTGCCATAGACGCCTCGCGAGCCGATCTGGCGCATCAGATACATGCCCATCGCATAACCGCCGAGCGCGAAAAAGGCGCCATGGCCGAGCGAGAGGATGCCGCAATAGCCCCAGACGAGGTCGAGCGCCAAAGCGAGCAGCGCGTAGCAGAGATATTTGCCGGTGAGCGCGACGATATAGGATGGCACGTAGAAGGAACTTGTCGGCGAGACCGCAAGGTTGAGCAGCGGCACGATGATGGCGACCGCCAGCAGGATGAAGATCGTGATGGCGATGCGGCGGTCGGCGCCGGCGGCGAAGAAGCGTCCCGTGATCATGCTTCCACCGACCTGCCCTTGAGCGCAAACAGGCCGCGCGGGCGTTTCTGGATGAACAGGATGATCAGCACCAGGACGACGATCTTGCCGAGGACTGCTCCGGCATAAGGTTCGAGGAACTTGTTGACGATGCCGAGCGAGAAGGCGCCGACCAGCGTGCCCCAAAGGTTGCCGACACCGCCGAAGACGACGACCATGAAGCTATCGATTATGTAGCCGCGGCCAAGGTTGGGCGAGACGTTGTCGATCTGGCTGAGCGCGACACCGGCGATGCCGGCAATGCCCGACCCCAATGCAAAGGTCAGGGCGTCGACCCACGGCGTCCTGATGCCCATCGAGGCGGCCATGCGGCGATTGGCGGTGACGGCACGCATCTGCAGCCCCCAGGGTGTGCGTTTCATCACGTAGAGCAGCACCGCGAACACGCCGAGCGCAAAAGCCAGGATCCAGAGCCGGTTCCAGGTCACGGCAAGCTGACCGATATCGAACGAACCGGACATCCAGGACGGGTTGCCGACCTCCTGGTTGGTCGGCCCGAAAATGGTGCGCACGGCCTGCTGCAGGATCAGCGAGACACCCCACGTCGCCAGCAGGGTCTCCAGCGGCCGGCCATAGAGGAAGCGGATCAGCCCGCGCTCGATGACAAGGCCGACGAGCGCCGCTACCAGGAAGGCCAGCGGCAGGGCGATGACCAGCGACCAGTCGAACAGGCCGGGAAAGGAATTGCGGATCACCTCCTGCACGACAAACGTCGTGTAGGCGCCAAGCATGACCATCTCGCCATGCGCCATGTTGATCACGCCCATGACGCCGAAGGTGATGGCGAGGCCGATCGCCGCCAGCAGCAGCACCGATCCGAGCGATATGCCGTACCAGATGTTCTGGCCGGCATCCCACAGCGCCAGCGTCGAATTGATGTTGGCGATCGCCGCCGTCGCCGCGTCCTTCACCGCACCTTCGGAATTGGCCTCTACCGACGTGAGCAGCGACACCGCATCGCGGTCGCCGCGCGCACCGATGAGTGCGATCGCCGCCAGTTTGTCGGCCTCCGGCCTGTCGGAAACGAGAACCGATGCGGCGCGGGCCTGTTCGAGCAGCGCCTTGACGCTTGCCACGCTCTCATTGGCGATCGCGGTGTCGAGCGGCTCGATGTTTGCCGCGTCCGGCGTCTTGAACATGGTGTCGGCGGCGGCAATGCGCACGGCGGAATCCTTGGAGCCAAGCGTCAGCGTCCCCAGCGCGTCGCGGATGACGCGGCGCAGCGTGTTGTTGACCTTGATCTTGGTGATGTCGGTCTTGGCAGCTTCGCCCGATTTTTCGCCGGTGAGCGCATCGAGCAGCTCGATGCTGTCGCCGCTCTCCTTACCGACAAAGACCAGTGAATCGGCCTTGCGGACGTAAAGGCTGCCCTCCGCAAGCGCGGCAAGCGGCCGTTCTACGGCCGGATCGCCGGAAGCCGCAAGCTCGCGCACGACGGCTTCGATCGCTGAAAAATTGGAGGCGGTGGCGAGTTTGGCGACGACCGCGCGCAGATCGGCTTCGCTGGCGTTCGACGGCAGCAGCATTCCAAGGAGGAGGAGCAGCATCAGGCCAATCGCGCGGATCAGGATCATCGGTTTCTGGTGGCTCTTGGAGGTTGAATGTCGCCTCCGGGCAGGCTGGAGGACGAGCCCGCCCGGAGGCTTTGCGGTCTGGGAGGACAGACCGGGAGGATCAGTTGGTTCCCTTGCCGCCGCATTTGCCGGTGGCAACATTGAAGTTGCCGCAGGACAGAGGCGCGCGCCAATCGGAGATCAGGTCCTTGGAATCAGGCAGATAGTCGGACCATTCGTCGCCCATCACCAGGCCCGGCGTCTGCGAGACGGTTTCGAACTGGCCGTCGGCCTGGATTTCGCCGATCAGCACCGGCTTGGTGATGTGATGGTTCGGCATCATGGTCGAATAGCCGCCGGTCAGGTTCGGCACCGAGATGCCGATCATGGCGTCGATGACCTTGTCCGGATCGGTGGTACCGGCCTTCTCGACTGCCTTCACCCACATGTTGAAGCCGATATAGTGGGCTTCCATCGGGTCGTTGGTGGTGCGCTTGTCGTTCTTGATGAATTTGTGCCAGTCGGCGATGAACTTCTCGTTCTCGGGCGTATCGACGCTCTCGAAATAATTCCAGGCGGCGAGATGGCCGACCAGAGGCGCGGTGTCGAGACCGGCAAGCTCTTCCTCACCGACCGAGAAGGCCATGACCGGAATGTCCTCGGCCTTGATGCCCTGGTTGCCGAGTTCCTTGTAGAACGGCACGTTGGCGTCGCCGTTGACGGTCGAGACGACCGCGGTCTTCTTGCCGGCCGAACCGAACTTCTTGATCGCCGAGACTTCGGTCTGCCAGTCGGAGAAGCCGAACGGCGTGTAGTTGACCATGATGTCTTCGGCAGCAACGCCCTTCGCCTTCAGATAGGCTTCGAGGATCTTGTTGGTGGTGCGCGGATAGACATAGTCGGTGCCTTCGAGCACCCAGCGCTTCACCGAACCGCCATCCTCGCTCATCAGATAATCGACGGCCGGAATGGCCTGCTGGTTCGGCGCCGCACCGGTGTAGAACACGTTGCGCTCGCTTTCCTCACCCTCATACTGGACCGGGTAGAACAGGATGTTGTCGAGCTCGCTGAACACCGGCAGCACCGATTTGCGCGACACCGAGGTCCAGCAGCCGAACACCGCCGCGACCTTGTCCTTCGAGATCAGCTCGCGCGCCTTTTCGGCGAACAGCGGCCAGTTCGAAGCCGGATCGACGACCACCGCCTCGAGCTTCTTGCCGAGCAGGCCGCCCTTGGCATTCTGCTCTTCGATGAGCATCAGCATGGCGTCCTTCAGCGTCGTCTCCGAGATCGCCATGGTTCCCGACAGCGAATGGAGGATGCCGACCTTGATGGTGTCGTCGGCCGCCCTGGCGGGAACGCTCATCAGCAAGCCGGCGGTGACCACGCCGGCCGAAAACATTTTTGTTATTGTCGAGAAACTGCCCCTCATACTTTTAACTCCCAAACTGGTTAACTGCATCGGAACAGACCATGCAACGGCTGTGCCAATCACCGGAGCAAGATCGGAGGAATTGAGATTTCCCAGCCCTATCAGCGGGTTAATATATTAGCCGCAGAAGATGAACACCGCTCACCAGGTTTTGAATGAGAAACGACCACCCGCGTCAGCCTAAGTTTTACTCATATGCCAACAGATGACTTGTTTTTAGGCAACATCACATGAGCGCCGGCGAAGGATTGCGGCGCCGCAGCGAACTGGGGCAAGTTCGCCTCTCAAACGAGCGACGCCATGGCCTTCAGAACTTCTTGCATTTTCACCACCATGCTTCTGCTGGCGACGACGACCGCGGCGCGCGCCAACTTCAGCGACGGCAAGCTGCCGGACGGCACCTATCATTGCGAGGTCTATTTGCTTGGCATGTTTCTCAGCCTCGGCGACATCACCATCAAGGGAAACGTCTATAGCGGTCCGGTGAGCTTCGGCGCCGCCCCGCCGAGCCATAACTACCAGATGGACGCAGACGGGGTGATCACCTGGCTGGGTCCACTAGGCGGCTACACCAGCGGCGGCAACTCGATCTCGCTCACGCAAGCGACGCTGGACGGCGAAACCACCCCGTCCTTCGATGTCATCATGAAGCAGTCGGACGGAGCCTTTACTGCCTCGACCTGCACGAGGCGCTGAAAAAATTGCCGAACCCGGCAAGGTTCCGCGCCGGAAGGCAGCTCTAATTTGTGTGGCCCTCGCCCAAAGTCGAAAAGCAAATCGCGCCGAAGCAGAAAGCCGCCTAGCTCTCCGCCGCCACGTCGAGCGCCAGCCGCGTCATATCGGTGAAAAGCCCCTGGCGTTCGGAATAGTCGGTCTGCTCGCCGGTTGCCACATTGTCGACGACGGTCAGGATCGACAGCGCCCGGGCGTCGAAATCGGCCGCAATGCGGTAGAGCGCGCTGGTTTCCATGTCCACGGCGAGCGCGCCCTGTGCCTGTGCTTCGGCGAAGCGCTCGCGCCCCTGCGGATGATAGAAAATATCGCTGCAGATGGTCAGCCCGGCCCGATGATCGATGCCGAGCTCGGCGGCCCGGGCCAACGCCTGAGCCAACAATGCCGGATCGGGGCCGGCATCGGCACGGTAGAGCCCGAAACTCTGGCCGCTTTCTGAGCTTTCAGCGCGCACCGATTGCGCGATCACCAGGCTGCGCAGCACCAGCTCGGCGGTCAGCCCACCGCATGTGCCGGTACGGATCAGTGTTTTCGCACCATAGAAATCCAGCAGCTCATGCACGTAGACCAGGAATGACGGGACGCCGATGCCGGTGGACTGAATGCTGACAGGCTTGCCGCGAAACAGGCCGGTAAAACCAAGCGCGCCGCGGCGGCGGTTGACGCAGCGCGGCGCCTCCAGAAAAGTCTGTGCCATCCATTCAGCGCGCTGCGGATCGCCCGGCAGCAGCACCGTGCTTGCGTACTCGCCCTTGCTTGCCTCGTTGTGTGGCGTCACGGCATGCTTTCCAAAACCCGTCGCCCGTTTCGCCTGCAATCATGGCAGTCTCACGACATTGCGCAAGCGGAGCATTGGAAGAGTCAGGATTCCAGCATGTCCTTTACGATTGTGGCCAATTGCTTGAGCGAAAACGGCTTCGGCAAGAAGCCGAAATGCGCGTCCGCCGGCAAGTTCTTGGCGAACGCGTCTTCCGCATAGCCGGACACGAAGATGAACTTGATGTCGGGCTGCCGTTTGCGCAATTCGCCAAGCAGCGTCGGGCCGTCCATTTCCGGCATCACTACATCGGAGACGACGATGTCGACCTTGCCGCCGAGCGCTTCGTAGACTTCAAGCGCCTCGACGCCCGAGGACGCCTCGTGGACGGTATAGCCGCGCGATTTCAGCGCCCGCATGCCGCCCATGCGCACGGCGTCCTCGTCTTCGACCAGCAGCACCGTGGCCGAGCCCGACAGATCCTTGGCTGAGTCGGCGATCTTGGCAGGTGCGGCCGGCACTTCTCCGGCCTCGCCCGCCTTTCTCGCCTCCGCAATGTGCCGCGGCAGGAAGATGCGGAACACGGATCCCTTGCCGACTTCGGAATCGCAGAAGATGAAGCCGCCTGTCTGCTTGATGATGCCATAGACCATGGACAGGCCAAGGCCAGTTCCCTTGCCAACCTCCTTTGTCGTGAAGAAGGGCTCGAAGATCTTTTTCAGCACATCAGGCGCGATACCGCTGCCGCTGTCCTCGACCTCGACCAGCACATAGTCGGCCGGAGTAAGTTCGCGATAGGAAAAGGTCTTGCATTCCCCGGCGCTGACGTTGCGGGTGCGCACGGTGAGGTCACCGCCGGCCGGCATCGCATCGCGCGCATTGACCGCCAGATTGACCACCACTTGCTCGAACTGCCCGATATCGACCCTGACCGGCCACAGGTCGCGGCCATGGTCGATCTTGAGCTTGATGTCGTTACCGACCAGGCGGGCAAGCAGCATCCTTAGATCGGCGAGCACGTCGGTCAGGTTGAGCACCTCCGGCCGCAACGTCTGCTTGCGCGAGAAGGCCAGCAACTGCCGCACCAACGAGGCCGCCCGGTTGGCATTCTGCTTGATGTTCATGATGTCCGGGAACGACGGATCGGACGGCCGGTGATTGGTCAAAAGCAGGTCCGAGGCCATGATGATGGCGGTCAGCACATTGTTGAAGTCGTGCGCGATGCCGCCGGCGAGCTGGCCCACCGCCTGCATCTTCTGGCTCTGCGCCATCTGGCCCTCGAGGGCCTTTTGCTCGGTGGTCTCGACGGCATAGACGATGGCCGATTCCTCGGCACCCTCGCCGCCGGTACCGTCTGCTACTGCATTGACGTAGAAGCGTATGTGGCGCTCCTCATTGCCGGGCAGCACCGTATCGATCGGTTCGATGTCAGCCTGTTGCTGGCGTGCCTTTTCGAATGCCGCGGCGAAAGCCGGCCGGTCGCGCTCGTGGATCACCGTATCCAGCCGCACACGCCGATCGACCGCGTCGCGGTCGACGACCGAGGAAAACAGCGACAGGAACGGCGCATTGGTGCGCAGGATGCGCCCGGCATGGTCGACGCCGGCTATCGCCATTGGCGTCGAATTGAAGAACCGCGTGAAGCGTATTTCCGAGGCGCGGAGGTCGGCCGAAGCATCCTCGCCTTGCGTCCGGTTGAGCACGATGGTGCGAGTCGGGCCGTTGAGGCCCTCTCGGCTGGCCGAAACACGATGCATGAAGCGCACCGGCAGCGCCTCGCCGGTCATCGTCGTCAGATCGAGATCGATAACGGCATTGCGCGTGGTACCCGCGTCGGCCTTGACCGAACGGACCAGCGCCATGCCGTCGCCGGCGACGATCTCCGGCAGCTTGATGGCGCCGGGGGTGAAGCTGGCCAGGTCGATGCCCAGCCACTCCGCAAGGGTCGCGTTGATATAGGTGACGCGGCCTTCCTGGTCAGCGGAAAAGAAACCGGCCGGCGCATGGTCGAGGTGATCGATGGCCTTTTGCAGGTCGAGAAAGAACCGCTCCTGCTCGGCCCGTTCCTGCGAGATATCGGCAAGCTGCCAGGCAAGCATGGGCAGCCGCTGGCCGGGAACGCTGAACGCGCGGGCACGAACGCGGTACCAGCGCGCGCCCGGTTCGGCGCCTGGCCGAATGGACTGGGCCAGCCGAAACTCGCCGTCGCCCGGCTGGCCGTCGCGCAGGCCCGACGCCAGCCGGTATATGGTCACCGAGGCCTCGGGAACGTCTGAAAGCAAACCTTCGACCGTCTTGAGGGCGGCCGCCGACTCGGCGCCCGTCATGTCGGCATAGGTCCGGTTGGCGTAGATGATGCGGCCTTTGGTGTCGGTGACCAGGAGACCTTGCGACATCGAATCGACGAAAGCTTTCGACAGTTCGTCGCTTGTCGAGCGCGGCGTGATGTGCACGAAGCCGATCGCAGTGGCGAACAGAAAGCCGACGCCGATCATCGCCAGCACGCCAAGCATGCCGAGCAGGAATGGATCGCCAAGTCGCTCGCGGAAAAGGCCGAAGACGATCGCTGCCCCTGTCAGGACGACGATGAAGACGATGAGCCGGGTGACCGCGCCCGGTCGCGTGTTCTGGTCGACGATAGGTACCGGATAGAAATCGCCGCGCGCTTCCTTGGCCATGTGCCCCCTGCTCGTGAATTCCGGTGTCGGTTGAATCATATTCTCAGGGTCGGGAAAAGGCCCGGCGGCAAATGTCCGCTAAAAATGACGCCGTTCGGCTCCCGGTGTTTCAAGCTGTTCACGAAGCGTGAAAGGCAACTTGCGGTGGCCTGCCGCAACAGTCTAGTGTCGCCTCTCTTCGAAAGCCGATTTTGGGGGAACCAATGCTGCAATGGCTGGATGGCGTGGCGGGTCCTGGTTATGCCGCAGCAATCCTGTGGACGTTTGCAGTACTTGTCCTTCTGCTCATCATTCTTCTCATCATCAAGCTGGTCCGCAGCCTGACATTCGGAACATTCGTCGCCGGCGGCAGGAACCGCAAGACGCGGCTGGCCGTCATGGACGCCACAGCGGTCGACAGTCACCGGCGGCTGGTGCTGGTGCGCCGCGACGATATCGAGCACCTGCTCTTGATCGGTGGCCCGACCGACGTCGTCGTCGAGCGCGACATCAGGCTCTCGGCGCTGCGCCGCCCGGCATTGACCGGAGACAACAGCCACCAGCCAGCAGCAAGGTCGGCTCAGACCACAGCCGCGCCGGTGAGGCAAGCGCCGCCGCAGCCGGCAAGTGCAGCCGCAACGCCCGTCCGAGCCCGCCAGACGGCGACAACCCCGGCAATGATGCCAGCACCGGCGCCGAAACCGGCATCGAACGTCACACCGTTGCCAAGTTATGGATCCGTCAACGCCAATGTCTCGCGACATGCACCGCCGCCGGCAAGACAGGACTCCCCGGCAAGATACGAGCCTCCGGCAAGGCACGAGTCCGCGACAAGACATGAATCGTCCCCGGCACGGCATGAGTCGATCGACGATGCGCTGATGAAGGAGCTGGAGGTTTCCCTCGACGAGCCACGCTTCAGCCAAACGCCGAGCAAGCCAGTGGCGAAGGCATCGCCCTCTCTCGACGACGAGATGACGAAGCTCCTCGGCGAGTTGTCCAATCAGAAAAGATAGGCTGATAGCGAACGGCCAATGAAAAATGGCCGGAAAACCGGCCATTTTGAACGCTTTACCGATGCCGCTGTTTTTCCCGCCGACTCAGTCGTCGCGGTAGACCTTCTCGCGCCGCTCATGGCGCTCCTGTGCCTCGATCGACAAGGTAGCGATCGGGCGCGCGTCGAGCCGCTTCAGCGCGATCGGCTCGCCCGTCTCCTCGCAATAGCCGTAAGTGCCTTCGTCAAGGCGCTGGAGGGCGGAATCGATCTTCGAGATGAGTTTTCGCTGGCGATCGCGGGCGCGAAGTTCGATGGCGCGGTCGGTTTCCGAGGAGGCGCGATCGGCGAGGTCGGGGTGGTTGGCGTTTTCCTGCTGCAGGATTTCGAGAGTTTCGCGTGCTTCGCGCAAGATGTCGTTCTTCCAGGTGACGAGCTTCAGGCGAAAGTAGGATTTCTGCCGCTCGTTCATGAACGGCTCGTCTTCGGAGGGTACGTAATCGGCGGTAACGATGTCGTTCATTCGACTCACCCAACAAACCCCAATTTTTGCGCCTATATATTCGCGGACCGAAAACTGCACAAGCTCAATCGACGACAGTTTCACGCATTTGTTTATGTGGGACAAACCGACATTGGCGACATCATTCGCATGAACGGCACGCCCGAATTCGCGCATGATTCATTATGCTTGACGGGCATCGGCATTGCGCGCGAAGCGCTTCTGATGGCTAATTCCAGCGGCCGCATTTGACCGGTCGGTACCCGACATATCGGGGGTTCCGTGACCAGACTTTACCTGCTGAGGCATGCAAAGGCCGGCTGGGCGCTGCCCGGCGTCCGCGACTTCGATCGCCCGCTCGATGCATCCGGCTTCGCCGATGCCGAAGCGATGGGCGTGCTGATGCGCGCCCGCAACTATCTACCGGACCTCACCCTTTGTTCCAGCGCCAGGCGTGCGCGCCAGACGCTGGAAAGCTTAGCGGGCTATGCGGACACGGGCCGGGTGCTGTTCTTTGACACGCTCTACAGTGACGATGCCGCCGGGTATCTGGCTACCATCCGGCAGAATGGCGGGCTGGGCCCCCTGCTCGTCATCGGCCACAATCCGATGATTGAGGATCTCGCCATGGCGGTCTCAGGCGATGGCGACGAGACCGCGCGGGCCATGCTGAACCACGGCTTCCCGACCTCCGCTCTTGCGGTGGTCCGGTTCAAAGGCAGTCTTGAAGAGGCTGCGCCGGGCGCCGGCTATCTCGAAGCCTTCCTGACGCCTGCCGATATCTGAGGCCATTTCAAAGCCGCGCATCAAAGCCTATATCGGAGCCTGACCGGCCCCGCGAGAACAGATTTTGGCATCATCGCTGACGACTTTCACCGACGAGGCGAAGATTGCCTTGGATACGTTGTCAGGCCGCGCTGCCGGGCTTTTCACTCCGTCGCTGCGTCTTGGCGTGACCGGGCTGTCCCGCGCCGGCAAGACGGTGTTCATCTCGGCCCTTGTGCACAATCTGGTCCATGGCGGGCGCTTGCCGCTGTTTGAGGCACAAAAATCGGGGCGCATCGCCCGGGCTTTTCTCGAAGAGCAGCCGGACGACGCCGTACCACGCTTCCAGTACGAGGATCACATCGCGGCTCTTGTCGACGACCGCCTCTGGCCGGATTCGACGCGTGCGATTTCCGAACTGAGGCTCACCATCGAATACGAAGCGGCCTCGGGCTGGAGCCGCATGTTTTCTGCCGGCAAATTGTCGGTCGACATCGTCGACTACCCCGGCGAATGGCTGCTCGACCTGCCGCTGCTCGGCAAGTCCTTCGCCGATTTTTCTCGCGAAGCCTTCGAGATGGCCGCGTTGCCGGTGCGTGTCGATCTTTCGCGGGAATGGCAGGCACTCTCCGCCTCCGTCGATCCGAACGCCGACGCCGACGAGATGGCGGCGCGGCGCCTCGCCGAGTGCTTCGCCGCCTACCTCAAGGCCTGCAAGCTCGACGAGCGGGCGCTTTCGACCTTGCCGCCCGGCCGCTTCCTGATGCCCGGCGATCTTGAAGGCTCGCCGGCGCTGACCTTCGCGCCGCTGCCGAAACTCGGCGCCGGGCGCGCCCGCTCCGGATCGCTGCAGGCGATGATGGAGCGGCGCTATGAGGCTTACAAGACGCATGTCGTCAAACCGTTCTTTCGCGAACACATCACGCGTCTCGACCGGCAGATCGTGCTCATCGACGCCTTACAGGCGTTGAATGCCGGCCCCGGCGCGATGGCCGATCTGGAACGCGCGGTCACCGAAATCCTGTCCTGTTTCCGTCCCGGCCGTGGCAACTTCCTGACCGACCTGTTTTCGAGGCGCATCGACCGCATATTGGTGGCCGCGACCAAGGCCGACCATTTGCACCACGAAAGCCACGACCGGCTGCAGGCGATCGTGCGGCGGCTTGCCGACCGCGCCGTGGCGCGGGCGAATTTCACCGGCGCCGACGTCGACGTCGTCGCCATGGCGGCCATGCGCGCGACGCGGGAAGGCACGGTCAAGCAGGGCCGCGAGACTTTGCCGATCATTATCGGCACGCCATTGCGCGGCGAAAAAATCAATGGCGAAACCTTTGACGGGAACACCGAAACGGCCATATTTCCCGGTGATTTGCCGGAGAAAGTTGATGCGGTGTTCGATGTTTCCGAATCGAAGCACCGGCAGAACAATGACGACCCGGCGATCCGCTTCGTGCGCTTTCGCCCGCCGAAACTCGAACGCACGGCCGAAGGCGTGACGCTGTCGCTGCCGCATATCAGGCTCGACCGCGCGCTGCAGTTCCTGATCGGAGACCATCTCGCATGAGCGCACCCCGCAGACCGGCGGCCTTTCGCATCGAGCCGGAGCCCCTGCCGAAGGAAGATCCGACGTCTCGCCATGCCGCGTCCGAGGCCGCGCCGGCGCGAAAGCCGCGTACCGTGAAGGCGGATCTTGCCGTGGTCATACCGGCGGAGATCGACGTCTTCGACGAGCCTGATATCGTCGCTGCCGAACCGCCGCCGGCGATTGCGCCGCGAAAACGTTCGCTGCTTGGCAGCCTGTTCTTCGGCGCGCTGGGCGTTCTGGTTTCGCTGGCCGTCGGCCTCTGGACCGACCAGCTGATTCGCGACCTGTTCGAGCGCGCCGAATGGCTGGGCTGGCTGGCCGCCGGAATGGCCGCGATCGCCATCCTGGCGCTTCTGGTCATCCTCGTCCGCGAATTCCTGGCGATTGCCCGCCTCGCCGAGGTCGAAAAGCTGCAGAAGCGGGCACTCGACGCGATTGCCCGCGACGATCCGAAGGCCGCGCGTGCCGTGGTCGACGAGTTGTCGGCCTTTGTCGCGGCCAAGCCCGAAACAGCGGCCGGCAGGCGCTCGCTGGCCGAATTGCGCGGCGAGATCATCGACGGCGGCAATCTGGTGCGCCTGGCCGAGACCGAGATCCTCGGCCCGCTCGACGCCCGCGCGAAGGTGATGATCCTCGATGCGGCGAAGCGTGTGTCGCTGGTAACCGCGGTCAGCCCACGCGCGCTGGTCGACGTCGCCTATGTCGTATTCGAAGCCGGCCGGCTGATTCGCCGCCTGTCGGAGCTCTATGGCGGCCGCCCGGGCACGCTTGGCTTCTTTCGCCTGGCGCGCAGCGTTCTCGCCCATCTGGCGGTCACCGGGTCGATCGCCGTCGGCGACAGTTTCGTCCAGCAGATCGTCGGCCACGGCCTCGCCGCCCGGCTGTCGGCGAAGCTTGGTGAAGGCGTCGTCAACGGCATGATGACCGCGCGCATCGGCATTGCCGCCATGGAAACCGCAAGGCCCCTGCCCTTTAACGCTGTCAGGCGGCCAGGATTGGGCGATTTCCTCTCCGCGCTGACCTCCTTTGCAGCAAAGAAAGAAAAAGAAACATCCGCTTCCGGAACGTGACTATCGCCTTCGGGTGACAAAGCATTAACCAATCTTGTTCATGGTCGGAGGCGTCCAAACCAGTCTCTTTGTTGCCGGGTGTCGTCGATGAAAAGCGTTATTCTGTCCAGCGTGCTGCCCGTGGCGCTCACGCTTGTCGCAATCGTCGGCATCGCCGGAAAGGCTTCGGCGGCGGAACCGGACAAGCAGTTCTTTCGATCGGTCGAAGGCAAATGGGTCGGCCCCGGAGAAATCGTTGCCGGCAAATACAAGGGCACGAAATTCACCTGCAGCTTCATCGGCTCGACGCCTGACGGCAAGGTCGGCATGTCGCTCGACGGCGGCTGCCGGGTCGGCATGTTCACCCAGCAGATGTCGGCAACGATCGAACACAAGGGCCGGCAGGGTTACAAGGGCAGCTTCATGGGCGGGGCCGCTGGCTCCGGCCTCGACATTATCGGTGGCAATGTCGTCGATGCGCACAAGGTGGTTTTCACCATCAATCGCAATCAGTTGCGCGGCGTGATGCAGGCGCTTGTCCCCGACGACAATTCGATGACGGTGACCGTTGCCGTGCGCGTCGACCAGCAACTGGTCCCGGTCATCGGCATGAAGTTGAAGCGGATCGATGCGGTAGAAGTTGGCTCCATCGCTCCGAACTGAGCCTCCGGCATAAAAAAGGCGGCAGCCAAGCGGCGCCGCCCTCTTTGACATGCACCTGGGCGCTCAGCCCTTGATCGCGGCAATCAGCTCGTCATAGGCCTTGCAGGCGTCGGCCGCTACCGTGCCGCCCCGGAGGCCCCACTATCCTGTGCAGTGCGCCTGCAATATCGCTTTCACGATGCGCTGGATTCGCACTGTTCGATCCGCGCCGAAGCCCCTATCTTGGCCGCTTGACTCCCAAGAGAGCGGAACGGCAGGCATGGCGGCAGAGGCATCGAACAGCGATCTGATCCAAGTGGTGGCGCTGCTTGCCGCCGGCGTCGTTGCGGTGCCGATCTTCAGGCGCATGGGACTAGGCTCCATTCTCGGCTATCTGGCGGCCGGTGTCGTGATCGGCCCGTTCGGGCTGCGCATCTTCTCCGAATCGGAAGCCATTCTTCATGTCGCCGAACTCGGTGTCGTCATGTTCCTGTTCATCATCGGGTTGGAGATGCAGCCGTCACGGCTATGGGGCATGCGCCGCGAGATTTTCGGGCTTGGCGCGCTGCAGGTCGGCGTCTGCGCGGTTCTGCTGACCGGCGTCGGGCTGGCCGGAGGCTTTCCGATCGCACAATCCTTCGTTGCCGGCGCCGGTTTCGTGCTCACCTCGACCGCAATCGTCATGCAGTTGCTGGAAGAACGTGGCGAATTGGCCACGCCCAAGGGCCAGCGCATCGTCTCGATCCTGCTTTTGGAAGATCTCGCGATCGTGCCGCTGTTGGCGCTGATCGCCTTCCTTGCGCCGGGCGGCGCCGATATGAGCCTGTCGGATCGGTTGACGGAGGTCGGCATCGGCCTTGCCGCTATCGTCGGTCTGGTGGTTGCCGGGCGCTATCTGCTCAATCCGTTCTTCCGTATCCTGGCGGATGCGCGCGCCCGCGAGGTGATGACCGCAGCCGCCCTTCTGGTCGTGCTCGGATCGGCGCTTGCCATGCAGCTTTCCGGCCTGTCGATGGCGATGGGCGCCTTCCTGGCCGGCGTGCTTTTGTCGGAATCGACCTTCCGTCACCAGCTGGAGGCCGACATCGAACCGTTCCGCGGCATTCTGCTCGGTCTGTTCTTCCTCGCCGTCGGCATGTCACTCGACCTGCATGTGGTCGTCGTCAACTGGCAGCTCATTGCCATCTATGTCGTTGCCTACATGGTGATGAAAGCGATCGGCATTTATCTCGTTGCCCGCATCCTCAAAACCGGCCATCGGGAAGCGCTCGAGCGCGCCGTCTTCATGGCGCAGGGCGGCGAATTCGCCTTCGTCCTCTATTCCGCAGCGGCGGCGGTGGGCATCATCGACGGCCAGGCCAATGCGATGCTGACCGCCATCGTCATCATTTCCATGGTGCTGACGCCTTTGGCAATCATAGCACTGCGGTATCTGACGCCGCGCGACGAGCAGTCGCTCGAAGGCGTCGATGTCGCCAACGGCCTGACCGGCAGCGTGCTGATCATCGGCTTTGGCCGGTTCGGCCAGATCGCCAGCCAGCCGCTTTTGTTGCGCGGGATCGACGTGTCGATCATCGACAATGAGGTCGAAATGATCCAGGCGGCGGCCGATTTCGGCTTCAAGGTCTATTATGGCGACGGCACGCGGCTGGACATCCTGCGTGCCGCGGGAGCCGGGCGGGCCCGCGCCGTGCTGATCTGCGTCGACAAGCCCGATGCCGCCGTGCGCATCGCGGAGCTGATCAAGGCGGAGTTTCCCTTGCTGACCGTGCTGGCGCGGGCCTTCGACCGCGGCACCGCCTTACAGCTCATTCGTGCCGGCGTCGACTATCAGCTCCGCGAGACTTTCGAATCGGCGCTTGTCTTCGGCGGCTCGACGCTGGAAGCTCTTGGCGTCGACCCCGAAGAGGTCGCCGAGGTCGTCGAGGACGTCCGTCGCCGCGATGCTGCCCGTTTCGAACTGCAGCAGGCCGAAGGCATCCGCGCCGGGCGGCGCTTTCTCAAAGGCAATATCGGCACGCCCATCCCGACGCCGCTCAGCACACCACGGCGCGCGGGCCAGGCGCTCAATGAAGAGACCGCCGGCGTGCTGCAGAAATCCGAGCCGGCCGACTAACCCCTGGAAAGACGCGAATGATGAACGAACTGGACGAGCGCGCTCTCTCCGTCACCAGATTCTGGCGCGACGCCGGGGAGGATGCATGGTTCGAGAAGAGCGACACCTTTGATGCCGACTTCCGCACCCGGTTTCTCGATCTGCACTTCGCCGCCGCCCGGCGCGAATGCGACGGTTGGTCCGAACACGCCGAAGGGTCGCTGGCGCTGATGATCCTGCTCGACCAGTTTCCGCGAAACTGCTTTCGCAGCACCGGCCACATGTACGCCACGGACCCGCTGGCGCGGCATTTCGCCGGGAAGGCGATTGCCGCCGGTCATGACCTGGCGCTCGACGAAGAGCTCCGCGTCTTTCTTTATTTGCCCTATGAGCATTCGGAGGACCTTGCCGACCAGCTCAAATCGATGGAGCTTACCGCCGCCAAAGCCCCGTCCTATCTGAAATATGCGGTAGAGCACCGCGATATCATCCAGCGCTTCGGCCGCTTTCCGCATCGAAACAGGATGCTTGGCCGGGAGACGACACCCGACGAACAGATGTTCCTCGACGGCGGTGGGTTTTCCGGCTGAGTTCGGGCACCGATGGCGGCAGCGTCAGGCCGTCCACCAATCCCGGCCCGACGGCAGCCGTCCAATGCCCGAAGTGTCGACGGCGGCCAGTCGCTCCGACACGCTCTTGCCGTCGACCACAAGCTCCGGCGCAATTTCTGCCAGCGGCGCCAGCACGAAGGCGCGCTCCAGCATGCGCGGATGCGGCACCTCCAGTCCGGTCTCGTGGATGATGCGGTCGCCGAACACGAGAATGTCGATATCGATCAGGCGTGGACCCCAGCGCTCCTCGCGCACCCGCTTCAGTTTTCGCTCGACATCAAGGCAAAGCTCGAGCAAGGCGCGCGGCGCGAGCACGGTCGAGATTTCGGCCGCAGCGTTGAGGAAATCCGGCTGATCGAGCTTGCCCCAGGGCGGCGTGCGGTAGAGCGACGAAACGGCAACGACGCGCGTACTCTCGTCGGCATCCAGAATGCCCAGTGCCGCAGCCATCGACTTCGCCGGATCGCCGAGATTGCCACCAAGGCTGAGATAGACGGTGTTACTGGTATTATTATTCTGGCCAGACAACGGTCACCTCGACATGATCGAGCACACCCGGCACCGGGGCATTCGGCTTGCGCACGGTAATCTCGGCCTTTTTGATCTGCGGAAACCGTGCCGTCAGCGCCCTCGCCACTTCGAGCGCCAGCGCTTCGATCAGAAAGCGCCGCTCGCCGGTAATGATCCTTTCGATCACCGCAAAGGCAATGCCATAATTGACGGTGTCTTCGATGGAATCGTCGACCAGCGCCCGCCCTGGATCCACCGTGAGTGCGGCATCGACATAAAAGCGCTGACCGAGCGTCTCCTCCTCGTCCAGCACGCCGTGCCGGGCGAAGAAGGCGCAGTTCTTCATTCGGATGACATACATGGCTCAGCTTTCCCCGGTCTCACGTGCCAGCATAGCATCGGCAATGGCCAACGCATCCACGTTGATTGCGACATCGTGGACGCGAAACAGATGCGCGCCTTTGAGCCTCAGGATGACGCTGGTGGCCGCGGTTCCGGCACCCCTTGCCGCCGCGTCGCGGTCGGTGACGGTGCCGATAAAGCGCTTTCGCGATGTGCCGGCCATCAGCGGAAAGCCCAGCGCATGAAGCTCGGAAAATCGTGCCATCAGGTCAAAGTTTTCCGCAGCTGTCTCCTTGGCGAAGCCGAAGCCCGGATCGAGCACGATATGGTCGTCGGCAACACCGCTCCGCTGCGCGATTTCCAGCGACTTCCTGAGGAAGAAAAGCTGATCGGCAATCACGTCGGGCAGTTTCTGCCGATCCCGTCCCGTGTGCATGATGACAAGCCCGGCGCCGGTTTCGGCCGCGATGCGGGCAATACCCGGTTCGCGCTGCAGGCCCCAGACGTCGTTGACGATATGCGCGCCGGCTTGGACGGCAAGCCGGGCCGTGTCCTCCCGGTAGGTGTCGACCGAGATCAGCGTTCCGCCAGATTTCGCGAGCGCCTCGATGATCGGCAATATGCGGGCCTGTTCTTCCTCTGCGGAGACCGCAGTCGCGCCGGGACGTGTCGATTCTCCGCCGAGATCAATGACGGAGGCCCCCTCCTCCACCATACGGCGCGCCCGGGCCACCGCTTTTTCCGGGGCATCGAACAGCCCGCCGTCGGAAAAACTGTCGGGCGTGACGTTGAGGATGCCGACGACGACGGCCTTGCCGCCAAGGTCGAGATGGCGCCCATGTGCCAGTTGCCATCGCCCTGTCATCATTGCCCATCAACCATGTTCGATCCCGCGCCACGACCGGGGATCAATTCCGTTGCGCCGGAGACGGCGGTAAAGCAAGGTGGGCAAAGAGGCAACACGATGACACGATCCCTCCTCTGCGCCCTGATGCTCGCTCTGACCGCACTCCCGGCCGGCGCTACGACTCTCGTCAAGACATATAGTTATTTCCCGATCGGCGGCAGGACGCTCGACGACATCGAGACCCAGCTGTCGAAACTCGGGCCTCAGGTGAAAAGCACCGGGTCGCGGCATCCAGGCGCCACCCAGATGGCGTTCACCACCCGCGTCAGTTATGCGGAAAAGCCGGGCTCGTGCTGGATTGCTGACGCCGTCGTCACCGTCAAGGTCAAGGTCATCCTTCCCTCATGGCGCCGCCCGCGCAAGGCCGATGCCGGCGTCAGGCTGTTCTGGGATACGTTATCCGCCGACATCAAGCGCCATGAGGAACGCCACGTCGAGATTGCCAAGAACCATGGCCGCGAACTCGAAGACGCCTTGAAGGCGAGCTACCCGGAAAAGACCTGCGAACTGGCCAAGGCCAAGGCCGCGAAAATCACAGCGGCCATGCTTGCCAAGCACGACCAGGACCAGATGCGCTTCGATCGTGTGGAAAGCGCCAATTTCCAAAGCCGTATCCTGCGGCTTTTGCACTATCGCATCGAGCGCATCGAGAACGGCCGGCTCGCTCCCGGCTGAACTCTGCGTCGTCGGACAAAACCAATTTGGAACAAGCCAATTTTGGCGAAGCATAGTGCCAGCTTCGAAAAACTTTCGAGCCCCTGTCGAAATCGGCCTATAGCGAACGACATATGTCAAGTTCGCAAGGCTCAGTCTCAAGGCACGAGAACACGTCCAATCTGCACACTCGACGCAGTCCAGCCGCCTCGCGGACGTGCACGCAAGCATTAATGGATGAACCGATATGGACCAGACTATCGACAAGCAAGCGATGGTGGAAACCAGCACGCCGCTGACCGAAGCCGAGAAAAACGCCATCATCGGCGGCGTGCTGTTGTCGATGCTGCTGGCGGCGCTCGACCAGACCATCGTCGCGCCGGCGATGCCGACGATGGCACGTCTGCTCGGGCATGCCGAATATCTGCCGTGGATCGTGACCGGCTATCTTCTGACCGCGACCGCCGTGGCGCCGCTCTACGGCAATATCTCCGACATCTATGGCCGCCGGCCGACCGTCTATGCGGCAATCCTGATCTTTCTCGCCGGGTCGCTGGTCAGCGCCATGGCCCCCAACATGCTGGTCCTCGTCGTCGGCCGGGCGATCCAGGGCGCCGGCGGCGGCGGCCTGTTCGCCCTGACGCAGACCGTGATCGGCGATCTCGTGCCGCCGCGCGAGCGGGCCCGCTACGCCGCCTGGATCTCGGGCACCTGGGCCGTCGCCAGCATCGCCGGGCCGCTGCTCGGCGGCACCTTCGCCGAGCATCTGCATTGGTCGCTGATCTTCTGGATCAACATCCCGCTTGGCCTGCTGGCCATGGCGATCATCAACAAGCCGCTCAAGAAGCTGCCGATCGCCGCAAAGCATCACCGCGTCGACGGCCTCGGTGCGGTGCTTCTGATCGCGGCCACCTCCTTGCTGCTGCTTGCCTTGAACTGGGGCGGCAGCGAGTATCCGTGGTTGTCGCCTGACATCCTTGGACTGCTCGCCTGCTCTGCTGCGTTCTGGAGCGCGTTCGCGCTGCGGCTCATGCGCGCGGCCGAACCGCTGATCTCGCTCGAAGTGCTAGGCAATCCGATTGTTCTCGCCGGCACGCTTTCGATGTTCCTGCTGCAGGCCGCCAATGTCGGCTTGTCGGTCTATCTGCCTGTCTACCTGCAGTCGATCGTCGGCCTGTCGGTCAGTGAATCGGGCACCGCGTTGCTTGGGCTGATGCTCGGCACGGTCGCCGGTGCGACGTTCAGCGGGCGAATGATCCCGCGCTTTTTCCATTATAAGCGCATCGCCATGATCGGCACTGTTTTCTCGATCCTGTGCCTCGGTGTACTCAGCCTGGTCGCCGGGCATGCCTCGCTGTTGGTTGTCGAGGTGTTGACGACCTGCATAGGCTTGGGCACAGGCACGACCTTTCCGGTTGCCACCGTATCGGTCCAGAACGCCGTCGATCGCATGCACCTTGGCGTGGCGACCGGCGTGCTCACCTTCCTCCGCTCGCTGGGTAGTGCGCTTGGCGTCGCAATGCTTGGTGCCGTCGCCCTTGGCTACGGGCTGCCGCTGGCCAGCGAAGGCGCGCAGGAGGTCGGCCATATCGGGTCAGTTACGCCCTTTGTGATGATCTTTCTTGCCGCGGCGGCGACCTTGCTGCTGTCGTTCATCACGCTCTGGCTGATGCCGGAGAAAACGCTTCGCGGCCATGCCGAGGCTGTGGCCCCGGCCATGGCGGAGTAGACCCGCCTGACGAAAATACAGCGAGGCTCAGTCGACCACGCCGAGCTTCTTATGCAGACTGGTCGACGAGGTCGTATACTGGAACACGATGCGCTCGCCGGGGCTGATGACGCGCTTGGCTGCCTGCGCCATTAGCGCGACCTCATGGAACCCCGACAGGATCAGCTTCAGCTTGCCGGGATACCAGTTGATGTCGCCGACGGCGAAGATGCCGGGCACGGACGTCTGAAATTTTTCGGTATCGACCGGGATCAGGTTCTCGTGAAGATTGAGGCCCCATTCGGCGATTGGGCCAAGCTTCATCGTCAGGCCGAAGAACGGCAGCATCCGCGTACACGGCACTTCGATATCGCCCTCCGGCCCCTTGATGGTGGCGGAGACTAGCTGGCCGTCGGTGCCGGTCAGGCCAGTCACCTGTCCAACCTGGAATTCCAGCTCCTTCATCTCCTGCATGGCGTACATCTTGTTGACGCTGTCGGGCGCTGCGCGGAATTCGGGGCGCCGGTGCACCAGCGTCACGCTCTTGGCGACCGGCTGCAGGTTCAGCGTCCAGTCGAGCGCCGAATCGCCGCCGCCGACGATGACGAGGTCGTGGCCGCGAAAGTCCTCCATCCGGCGCACCGAGTAGAACACGCTCTTGCCTTCATAGGGCTCGATGCCCGGAATCGGCGGCCGCTTCGGCTGGAAAGAGCCGCCGCCGGCGGCGATCACCACAATTTTGGCTTCGAACACCTCGTTTTCGTCGGTCGTGACGCGGAAGCTGCCGTCCTCCAGCCTTTCCAGACTCGAAACCATGCGGTTATAGGTGAATTCGGGCTTGAACGGCGCGATCTGCTCAAGCAGCTTGTCGACCAGGCCTTGCGCCGAGATCGAGGGCCAGCCCGGAATGTCGTAGATCGGCTTTTCCGGATAGAGTTCGGCGCATTGCCCACCGGGCCGGTCGAGTATGTCGATCAGATGGCACTTCATGTCGAAGAGGCCGAGCTCGAATACGGCAAACAGGCCGACAGGCCCTGCCCCGACAATGAGTACGTCCGTCTTGGTGATAGCGGTCATGGAGCGTGCGCCTTTATGGGAAAACGGCGCGACACTGCATGACCATTGGTCCGCTGCCAAGCGGCAGCGGCAAAAATCGGCTTCAGCCCTGGCGGGCCGGCACGCGCACGACCAGCCCGTCGAGGGCGTCGCGCACCTTGATCTGGCATGACAGCCGCGAGTTCGGCTGGACCTCGTAGGCGAAGTCCAGCATGTCCTCTTCCATAGCTTCCGGCTCGCCGACCTCCGCCGTCCAGGCTTCGTCGACATAGACATGGCAGGTCGCGCAGGCGCAGGCGCCGCCGCATTCCGCTTCTATTCCCGGCACCGCATTGCGGATCGCATTTTCCATGACGGTCGAGCCGTTTTCGGCATCCACGTCAAAATGCGTGCCGTCATGGGCGATGAAGGTCAGCTTGGTCATTTGTCACCTGAAGGGAGTCTGAGCCGACATAATCACTCTGCCGGACAAGTCAACTGCGGCGCGAAAGCGCCGCTGCGTGGCGTTTTGGGAATAAGTCCTATCGGCTGATGGCGGCGACGAAATCGCGCACTTCTTCGATCAGCGAGCCAAGCCGCTTCAGCGTGCTGGCGTCTTCGGGCCGGCATTCGATCGCACTGGCGCAATCGGCAATGGCGAAGGCACCGACCCCGCGCGCCGAGCCTTTGAGCCCGTGCGCCAGTAGCAGCCGCTGGCTGACATCCGCATCGACGATCTTGTCGCGCACCGACAGCGCCTGCTGGACGAACAGCGCCAGCACCTCCTGCTCGAGGCTCCGATCGCCCATCGTCTGGCGCGCAAGATGCGCCAGGTCGATCGGCCGCGCCCCGGCTGTCCCCGACACGTCGCCGCCGGGCATCGAGAAGGCAATGCCGTTTTCGCCACGTATCACTTTGAGACTCCGTTCTTCGGCCGCCGCAAAAACTAGGCGTATCCGGTGGATAACGGGTTAATGATTGGCCCGGAAAAATGTCGCGATAACGGCGCCGAAATCACGGCTTCGTTAACCTTATATTTAAAGTTTTACGTATCGGGCGGAATGCATGTTTTCTTTACCCCGCTGTGTCATTACGATACGACAGGTCCATTTTCAGCCTCCTGCGCGGGACACGCTAGGCAGAATCAATAAGCAGAACATAAGTCCCGCGGCAGCTTGTACAGGGTAGCGAAGGCATGGCGAAGAAACCAACGACGACGAGAACGCTCGACAGCGACGTAGCCAGGGAACTCGAAAAGGCACTTGATATCGATCTGAGCGGCGATGCCGGCGGCGACTTCGACATCGCGGCATCCATGGAAGATCTGGAAGCGCAGATATCGCAAGCCGCCGACGAACTGGCGCGCGAAGGTCGCAGCCAGAACGAGGCGCCTGCCCCCGACCAGAGCCAGAACGCGGCACCTGCCGCCAATCAAAGCCAGAACGCAAACCCCGCGCCAAAAGCCAAGCCGGCTGAGTTGCGCCCCGTTGCGACGCGCAATGGCTCGCAGCCGGCCGCTTTCTCGCCGGCCAATGACGATCGCCAAAAAGACTATAAGACGCTTCTGCACACCCTCAATCTGCGCGCCTCGAACACGATCTATTGGGTCGTGGCTTTTGTTTCGCTGGCCTGGATCGCCGGCGCCGGTGGGCTCGCGAACCTGTTGTTCGGACCTGGCATCTGGAACATCCGCACCGTCGATCAGTTTTTCGCCCGTCCTGAGCTGATCGGCCTGGCGGTCGCGGCAATCGTGCCCGTCATCCTGTTCTGGGCATTCGCAGTGATGATTCGCCGCGCTCAGGAGATGCGCCTTGCCGCGCAGTCGATGACCGAGGTGGCCTTCCGTCTGGCCGAGCCGGAAAATCTTGCCCAGGACCGCGTCATGATGATCGGCCAAGCGGTTCGCCGCGAGGTGGCGGCCATGGGCGAAGGCATCGAACGCACGCTTGCGCGTGCAGTCGAACTCGAAACGCTGGTTCACAGCGAGGTGAACCAGATCGAGCGCTCCTATTCGGAGAACGAGTCCCGCATCCGCTCGCTTGTCGACGGGCTGGGCAGCGAGCGCGAAGCGGTCGTCACCCATGCCGAGCGCGTGCGCGCCTCGATCACCGGCGCCCACGAGACGCTGAAGGACGAGATCAACGCCGCCAGCGATATCATTCGCGACAGCATTCTCAACGCCTCGACCAAGCTGTCGATGACGATCAACGAATCCGGCGACACGCTGATCGACAGGATCAACGGAAGCTCGATGTCGATCTTCGATTCGGTGGAAGGCCGGCTGGAATCGATCACCGACCGGCTGTCGACGTCGGGCGAGGCCTTTGCCAGCCTGCTCGACACCCGCATCGCCAAGCTGACGGACACCACCGATGGCCTGACGCGGTCGCTGACCGACCTGCTCGACGACCGCACGACCGGCATGGTGTCGCTGCTCGGCGGTGCCGCCCGCACACTCAATTCCGAATTCGAAGCCAGCCTCAACGGCATCGAGCGGACGCTTGCCGAACGTGGCCAGACGCTGATCAGCGAGTTCCAGACCCGCGCCGAGGCGCTCGACACCGGTACGCAGAAGCTCAACGCCGCGCTGGAGGCTCGCGCACGCCAGATCAACGAGACGCTGGTCGAGCGCGCGCGCGAAATCGCCCACACCTTCCAGGAAAGCAAGGAGACGCTGTCGGCGATGATCGATCAGGGCAAGACCCAGATCGGCGCCGACATGGCCGACATCGTTTCGTCGACCTCGACCATGCTTGAAGCCCGCGCCGGCGATTTCGCCGGGCGCATGGAAGCGGCGCGCCATGTCGTATCGCGTTCCTTCGATACGGACATCCAGCGGCTTGCCGATGCTCGCGCCGGCATCGAGGAAGCCGTCGAAAACCACAGCCGCAAGCTTTCCGAAAGCCGCGACCGGATGGCGGCGGCAATGCAGGCCGATCTGGCGAAGTTCGCCGAGGGCCGCGCCGAAATCGACGCAGCGGTGACCAACCAGGTGCAGAAGCTTGCCGAAGGCCGCGGCCAGATCTCGCGCGCTCTTGAAGAGGATCTGCGCAAGGTCAACGAATCGCGCGCGGCGATCGACGCTTCGCTGGGCAGCCATCTAGAAAGGCTTGAAGAGGGCCGCAACAGGCTTGCCCAGGCATTGAACGAAGACTCTGGAAAACTCGTGCAAGCCCGCACGATAATTGATGAAATGGTTGCCGGACACGTCGGCAAGCTCGCCGAAGGCCGCAGCATTCTTTCGCGCGCGCTCGAGGCCGACCTCGGCAAGCTGGCAGACAGTCGCGCCAGCATCGACGGCCTTGTCGCCGGTCAGGTCGAAAAGATCGGCGAGGGTCGCGCCATACTCGCCAGTGCGCTGGAAGCCGACATCGCCGGCATTAATAGCCTCATCGAGACCCACTCCGCGAAATTGGCGCAAGACCGCAGCGGGCTTTCCCAGTCGCTCGAGAACGACCTGTCCGACATCAGAGGTCTGATCGCCCATCATTCGGGCAGGCTCGCCGATGATCGCAGCCTGCTTTCGAAGACACTTGAAGACGATCTTGCCAAGCTGGCAGAGAGCCGGTCGAGCATCGACGGGCTGGTTGCCGGCCAGGTCGAGAAGCTGGCCGAAGGCCGCGACATTCTCAAGCGCGCGCTGGAATCGGACCTGAACGCGATCAAGGGCGTCATCGCCAGCCAATCCGAAAAGCTGGCAGAAGACCGTGGCCAGTTGTCCCGGGCACTGGAGGGCGACCTGCAGGCCGTGCGGGACGTTGTCTCCGATCACATGAACAAGCTCGCCGAAGACCGTTCGACTCTGTCGAAGGCGCTCGAAGACGATCTCGCCAAGTTGGCCGAAAGCCGCTCGAGCATCGATGTGATGGTTTCCGGCCAGGTCGAAAAGCTGGCAGAGGGCCGCGACATCCTCAAGCGCGCGCTGGAAGCCGATCTAAGCACCGTCAAGGGCGTCATCGCCAGTCAATCCGAAAAGCTGGCGGAGGATCGCGGTCAGTTGTCGCGGGCACTGGAGACCGATCTCGAGACTGTGCGGGGCGTCGTCTCCGATCATATGAACAAGCTCGCCGAGGACCGTTCGGCCCTGTCGAAGGCGCTCGAGGACGATCTCGCCAGGCTGGCAGAGAGCCGGTCGAGCATCGACGGGCTGGTCGCCGGCCAGGTGGACAAGCTGGCTGAGGGCCGCGATATCCTCAAGCGCGCGCTGGAAGACGATCTGGCCAAGCTGGCCGAAAGCCGCTCGAGCATCGACGGGCTGGCCGCCGGCCAGGTGGAGAAACTGGCTGAGGGCCGCGACATCCTCAAGCGCGCGCTGGAAGACGATCTCGCCAAGCTGGCCGAAAGCCGCTCGAGCATCGACGGGCTGGTTGCCGGCCAGGTCGAAAAGCTGGCCGAAGGCCGCGACATCCTCAGGCGCGCCTTGGAGGCCGATCTCAGCACGATCAGGGGTGCCATCGCCGATCAGTCGCAGCTATTGACCGACAATCGCGCACAGTTTTCGCGTGCGCTGGAAGCCGATCTCGGCAACGTCAACAGCCTTGTCGCAACCCACGCCGAGAAGCTCGTCCAGGACCGCTCGACCCTGTCGAAGGCGCTCGAGGACGATCTCGCCAAGCTGGCCGAAAGCCGCTCGAGCATCGATGGGCTGGTTGCCGGCCAGGTCGAGAAACTGGCCGAAGGCCGCGACATCCTCAGGCGCGCGTTGGAAGCCGACCTGGAGAGGCTTGCATTAAGCCGCAGCGAGGTCGACGAGATCGTCGCTGGTCATGTCGGCAAGCTGACCGAGGGCCGCGACATGCTGACCCGCGCATTGCAGGACGATCTCTCCAGGCTCGCCGATACGCGCAAGGATGTCGACCGTTCGCTGTCCGGCCATATCGACCAGATCGCCGCCAGGAGCACCGACATCTCCGATGCCATTGCTGCCGACGTGGAAAAGATCGAGCAGGCGTTCAGCCGGCAGACAGGCATCATCGAGGAGCGCGCCAGCACCATGGAGCGGGCGCTGTCGACGGGTGTCGACAACGTTCGCAGTGTGCTCGAAAGAAGTGCCGTCTTCGTCGCCGGAGCGCTGCGCGAGAAGGTCATGGAAGTCACCAGCGCGCTGCATGAGCAGGCTGGCGCAGCATTCAGCGATGCCGACCGCAAGATCGCCGAGCGCGCCGAGCAGACCTCGACCGCCCTGCTCGCCAGGGCGGAGGACATCGCGCGCACCTTCGAGGAGGCGGATCGCCGCCTCGCCGCACGCGCCGAGGATACGTCGAGCGCGCTGATTGCCCGCGCCGACGACACGTCGAACACCTTGCTGGCGCGTGCTCAGGAGACGGCCGATCAGCTGGCAGCCAGAGCAAGTGAGATTGCCGGTACCTTCGACGCGGCGGATCACAGGCTGGTCTCTCGCGCCATCGAAACGGCCCAGTCGCTGGCTGCACGTGCCGGCGACATCCTGCGCAATTTCGAAACAGCCGATGAGCGGCTGGGTGTGCGCATCGGCGAATCCGCCGAAGCTCTCGCGGCACGTGCGTCGGATCTCGGCCGCATTTTCGATGCCGCCGACCAGCAACTTATCTCGCGCATTGCCGAAGGCTCCGAAGCACTTTCGGCCCGTGCGTCCGAGATCGGCCGCATCTTCGAGGAGGCGGATCATCGCCTGGTGTCCCGTATCGCCGACAGCAGCACCGCCATCGGCGAACATGCCGACAACATTGTCGGCGCCTTCACCAGCACCGAGCAGCGGGTTGCCGAACGCGCCAGGCAGACTGGCCAGGAACTCGCCGTCCATGCCCGTGAAATCGAGCAGGTGCTTGCCGGCGCCGACGAACGCTTGGCATCGAGTGCTGCTGCCACAGCGGCCCGCGTCGAGGAGCAGGTCGTGAGCGTCGAGAACCGCTTCGCCTACACCGCCGAGACAATGGGCCAAAAGCTCACCGAACAGGTCTCGAACGCCGAGGCGCAGCTGATCTCGCGTGCCAACACGATCGCCGAAACCTTCACCGCGGTCGGCCAGCATATCGGCCAGAGCACCAATGACGCCGCAAAGACCATCGGTGCCAATACTCGCGAGCTCAATACGATGCTTGCGGCACGTTCGGCCGAAATATCGAAAATCCTGGACGAGACGGCACGACCTCTGGTCGAGCGCTTCGCCCAAGGCGGCTCCGAGCTGCAAAAGAGCATGGAAGAGGTCACCGAACGTGCGACCGAGAAGCTGCGCACTCAAAACGCCGCCCTCGTCGACGCCCTCGCCAGCCGCACGGCCGAAACCCTGTCGGCCGTCGAAGGCGCGCGCTCGACGCTTGCTGACAGCGTTGCCGACCTCATCGGCCGCATGACCACCTCCAGCTCGCAGCTCGGTCAATTGATCGAGCAGGCAGCGACCAATCTCGGCCAGGTCGACGAACGCCTGACCGGCAGCACACAAAGCTTCGCGGCGACCACGGAAAAGACCGCGCAGACCTTCGCCAGCTCGGCGCGCCTGGTCGATTCGAATACGACGCGGCTCACCGAGCTGTCGTCCTCGACCTTGCGCGAGGTTGCCTCTATCGCCACCAAGTTCGACGAGCACAGCCGGTTGCTGTCCAGTGCCTCGGACCTGTTGAGCTCGGCCCAGAGCAACCTCGAGCACACGCTCGAAAGGCAATCGTCGCTGGAAGACCTCGCTGTCGGCCTTGTCAAGAAATCGGAAGATCTCGAAAGGGTCATGCGCTCGTTCGAGAATCTGGTCGGCCAGACGCTGCAGAACGCCGAAGGCAAGACGCTGGAATCCGCCGACAAGATCCGCACCGCGATTTCCGAAGTGGTCGATTCGGCCACCAAGCGCTTTGCCGATGCGACCGAGGAGATGCGGCGCACCGCCGGTTCAATCAAGAGCGAGCTCGACCTCACCCGCGCCGAGCTCAAGAAAGGCGTCATCGAAATGCCGGAAGAGGCAAAGGAATCAACCACGGCTATCCGCCGTGCCGTTTCCGAGCAGATCAACGCGCTGAAGGAACTTTCTGAAATCGTTGCGAAATCTGGCCGCAGCGCCGACAGTTCGGAGCAGCGCAACCTCCGTCCGGCGCCGCAAGCGCCTGCCGCGCGCGCCGCCGAACCGCCACGCCGCCCAGCTCCGGCTCCGGAACAGCGCCGTGCACCGCAGGCGCCTTCGGGCGAGACGGCGCTGCGCGGCACGCTCGACCTCGAACGTTCTGCAGACACAGCGCCGCGCCAGCGCGAACCAAACGGCCGCACGCCGCAGGGCGGCTGGGTGCGCGACCTCCTGACCGGTGCATCGCGCGAAGACGACGCCAAGCCGGCAGCGCCTGCCGAAGCGCCGCGTCCGGCTCCCGCTCCGCGTTCGCCGCTTCACGTCGTGGAGTCGCTGAACTCGCTTTCCGTCGATATCGCCCGCGCCATCGATCACGATGCCTCGATCGAGCTGTGGAACCGCTACCGGCGCGGCGAGCGTGACGTCTTCACGAGGCGTCTATACACACTGAAGGGCCAGCAGACGTTCGACGAGATCCGCCGCAAATATCAGTCGGAGGCGGAGTTCCGCGCCGCCGTCGACCGTTACTGCGATGATTTCGAAAAGCTGCTCAAGGACGTGTCGCGCAACGACCGCGACAACATCATGGCGCAGACCTACCTGACGTCGGATACCGGCAAGGTCTATACCATGCTGGCCCACGCCAGCGGCCGCCTGCACTAAGCGGGCGATAGAGGCCAAACGAAAAAGGCGGGAAACTCCCGCCTTTTTCATTTACGCCGATTGAGTCTGAACAGATCGGCGGCCCGGATGATCGCGCCTGGCGGCGTCTGGCCGGTTCAGATCACAGTGTCCGTCCAGTTGACGATTTGCCTGGCCGCATCGCCGAACGCGGCATCGAGCGCGCCGACATAGGCCTGGTTGCCGCTGCCCGAAACGGGCGCGGTCGCGCTAAACGTCTTCGACGCCCGTACTTCGCCGTTGCGGTCGTTCAACAGGCGCACGAACAGCTCGATCTCGGCATGTTCGCCGCCGTCGACCCGCACCTCGAACGAGCGGATTTCGACGATCACCTGATAGTCGATCGCCAGCCCCTCGCCCGGCTTGCCAACACCGGTAAAGCTGCCCGAGCGCTGGAAGGTCTCTGCCAGCCGCGCCTGTACGATCATCGGCAGCCGGTCGGCCCATTGCGCGCCCTTGAGATACTGGATCGATCGCGGCGATGGCTTGATGACGATGTTTTGGCTGTCCAGCGCCTTGAGCGCCGATGGCTGGGCGATGAGGATCTGGCGACGGCTGTGGCCACGCGCTTCCAGCGACGGCGCCGAAAGCTCAAACGTATCCAGCGGCGCCGGCTTGCCGCCCAGCGCCGCGCAGCCGGCGAGCGAAAGCGCCAGCAGTGCCGCTCCGGCCTTGAACCCACTCGATCGGACGCGGCCTGAACTGATCGACTTCAAACGCGATCCCCCCCGGATCGTGGAAACAACGCGTATCTGCAAGCTATGTTCTTGCGGTGGGCGCAGGCCGAAGTCAACGGCGCACCCTGCCGTCGAACTGCCGAACCTCACCCTCGCCGCCGGACAGGATCCGCTGTGGATTGCGGCTGAGGTCGGTCACGGCCTCTTCGATGCGGTTGATCGAACGACGGCTGTCCTGGACCAGCGATTCGACGTTTTGCAGCCCCTGTCCCGAGAACCGCGCCAGATTGTCGGTGATGGTACCGAGGCGGGCATTCAGCGTGTCGGCGACCTGCTTGAACGATTTGAGCGTCGCCCTGGCATCGGCCATGACGCCGTCGGCCTGACCGGAGCCGAGCAGTTTGTCGACCTTGGCAAGGATACCGTCGACTCGCACCGAGGCATCGTTGAGGCGTCCTGCGAGCTGGTGCGCGTCTTTGATGGTTTCGTCGATGTCGTCGGCCCGGTTGGCGAACTTGTTGGTCACCTTGGCGATGTCGGCGGCAGCTTCGTTGGCGTTTTCGCTGGCCTTCTGGATATTGGCCAGCGCGGTGCGAACCTCAGCCGGATCGATGCCGTCGAGAACGCCGTCGACCTTGGCCAGCGTGCCTTGCGTCTTCTGGGCGAACTCGTTGATCGAGCCTACCGCCGTGTCGACGTTCTTGATGACCGTGTCGAACTGCTTGCTGGTTTCCTTGAGGTTGGTGGTGACAGTGTCGACATTGGCGACGATGCTCTTGATCTGGTCCTTGTCGACGGCGTTGAGTAGCCCTTCCGCCGCCTTCAGGGTGCTGTCGAGCTTGCCCGAAACGCCCTTCAATTCGTCTGCCAGCGAGCTGACGCTGGCCAGGAACTTGTCGACGCCGTCCGAATTCCTGGCCAGCGCATCGGAGAAGGTCTGGACATTGTTGACGGTCTGCGTGAGCGGCCCGCGAACGTCCTTGGTGAAGCCTTCGAGCTCCGAAAGGACCTTGTCGGCGCGGGTGAAGATGTTCTGCGCCGTCTGCAGCAGATTGGTGACCGCCGACGGGTTGGCAACGATCTCGGCGACACGGCCTTCCTTTTCCGCCTCGTCGAGGAGCTTGGGCTCCTTGGGGTCGGCGCCCTTGAGCTCGATGTTGGCCTGGCCGGTGAGGCCGGCAAGCCCGATATCGGCCTGCGTCGACTTGGTGATCGGCGTATTCCGGTCTATTTCGGTGTCGGCGATGGCAGCGGTCGGATTGTCGACGTCGATATAGACACGGCGCACGTCGCCGACCTTGACGCCGTTGAACAGCACGAAGCTGCCACGGCCGAGCCCCGAAGCGGACCCTGGAATGCGCACGCGCAGTATCGTCGTCTCACCCTTGTCGCCGATCGCCGCCGTCCAATAGACGAAGGCGAAAGCCGCGAGGATCGCGGCCAGCGTGAAAATGCCGACAATGACGTAGTTGGCCCTGGTTTCCATTGCTCACTTATGGCTATGCGCGCGCCGCAAGATCAAGTTGCCGGGCGCGTTTTCCGCGGAAATAGGATTTTACCCAGGGTTCCTCGCTCCTGAGCATGTCGTCGATCGTGCCCTCGACCAGCACTTTCTTGTTGCCGAGCACCGCCACGCGGTCGCACGCGGTAAACAGCGTGTCGAGATCGTGTGTGACCATATACACGGTCAAATCCATTGTATCGCGCAGCTTGACGACCAATTCGTCGAACTCCGCGGCGCTGATCGGATCGAGCCCCGACGTCGGTTCGTCGAGGAAGACGATGTCCGGGTCGAGCGCCAGAGCGCGCGCCAGCGCAGCACGCTTGATCATGCCGCCGGAAAGCTCGGAGGGGAATTTCTGCGCCGCGTCCGGCGGCAGTCCGACCAGCTCGACCTTAAGCATGGCCAATTCGTCCATCAGCTTCTTCGGCAAATCGAGATATTCGCGCATCGGCACCTGGACGTTTTCGAGAACGGTCAGCGCCGAAAACAGCGCACCATGCTGGAACAGCACGCCAAGCCGCATGTCGATGCGAAGGCGCTCCCGTTCGCTTGCCTTTTCGACGTCGACGCCAAACAGTTTGATTGTTCCCGATTGCTTGCGCGTCAGGCCAAGGATGGTACGCAGGAGGACGGACTTGCCGGCACCGGAAGCGCCGACGAAGCCGAGAATTTCCCCGCGCCAGATATCGAGCGACAATTTGTCGAGAATGACCTTATCGGCGAAGGACACCGTGATGTCGTGCGCCGACAGCACGATCTCGTCTTCTTTGGCTTTCTCCGCCACCTTGGTCGAGTTTGTGCCCGGCAGCGCCATGTCAGAACTCGATTGCTGCATAGAACATGGCGAAAAGCCCGTCGAGGATAATGACCACGAAGATCGACTTCACCACTGAGGCGGTCACGTGCTGGCCGAGCGATTCGGCGCTGCCGCCAACCTTCATGCCTTCGACCGAGGCAATCGTGCCGATGATCATGGCCATGAACGGCGCCTTGATCAGGCCGGCAAAAATGGTGCTGAGGTCGATGGCGACGCGCAGCCGGTCGATGAAGGCCGCCGGTGCAATATCGGAATAGAGCCATGCAGCCAGTATGCCGCCGCCAAGTGCCGCGAAATTGGCGATGATCGTCAGGCAAGGCAGCGCGATGACCAGCGCGACCAGCCGCGGGAACACCAGCACACCGATCGGATTGAGACCGATGACCTTCAGCGCATCGACCTCCTCGCGCATCTTCATTGAGCCGATTTCGGCGGTGATCGCGCTGCCCGAACGGCCGGCGATCATGATCGCCGTCATCAGCACGCCGAGTTCGCGCAGGATCAGCACACCGACCAGGTCGACGACGAAGATATCGGCGCCGAAATAGCTGAGCTGATAGGCGCCTTGCTGGGCGACGATCGCGCCGACGATGGCCGACATCAGCACCACCACGGGTATGGCGCCGACGCCCATGCGATCGATCTGGTTGAAGATCGCCGCCATGTTGACGGCATGGCCGCGGCCAAGCTTCATCTGCGAGCCGCGTATCGTGGCGCCGAGGATGTTCATTGCGGCCAGGAAATCGTCGCGCATCTCATAGACGCGCCGGCCAACCGCCTCGAGCCCGCGAATGATGAAGTTGGGCGGCTTTGCCGGACCGGATTCGGGCTCGCGTCGAACCGCATCGCCGACGGCGCCGAGCAGGATCGAGGCAATCTCGCTTTGCCCCTGCATCGTGATCTCGACGCCTTTCTTTTCGAAGCTGCTGACCAGACGATCGATCAGCCAGGCGCCGGCAGTGTCCATCTTCTCGATCTGCGACAGATCGAGCGCCAGCGTCTTGAAGCCGCTGCGCTTCTCGATCTTGCGCATCTCGGCGTCGACCAGCGCCACGGTACGTGTCGTCCAGCTTCCCGAGAAAGCGCAGCCGAGAACGCCGCCCTCTTCGCCGATCGCGATGCGCGGCTGGTGGTCGGGCTCCTTGGCAGTGCCGCTTGCCTCGCGTTTGCGGATGGTCAACATGGCGTCCTGTTTAGCCTGACGGGGCCGACCTGTCGATTTGCCGACATCCTCCTTGTTGCACAGCCGGAGCAGAAAAATATGGCGCGTGTCATTTCGGTCGAGGCCGAGCGCTTTCCCATCGCCGGCACCTTCACCATTTCACGCGGCTCGAAGACCGAGGCTGAGGTGATTTCCTGCACCATCAGCGAAGGCGGCCATATCGGGCGCGGCGAATGCGTTCCCTACAAACGCTATGGCGAGATCATGGAGGGTGTGCGCGACGCGATCGAGGCGATGCGCGGTGAGATCGCGGGCGGCATCAGCCGCACCGCCCTACTCGACGCCATGCCTGCCGGCGCGGCACGCAACGCCATTGACTGTGCGCTCTGGGACCTGGAAGCGAAGATCAGCGGAACACCGGTGGCGCATATGATACGCGCCGTTCCGTTACGGGCGCTTGAGACGGCTTACACACTGTCGCTCGCCGAGCCGGAGGCGATGGCGGCGCAGGCCCGCGCAAATGCCAAGCGCCCGCTGCTCAAGGTCAAGATCGGTGGCGACAACGACATCGCCCGCATCCGCGCGGTGGCGGAGGCAGCACCCGACAGCCGCATCATCCTCGACGCCAATGAGGGCTGGACGAACGGCAACATCGTGGAAAACCTCGCCTTTGCCGCCGGGCACGGCATCGCCCTTATCGAACAGCCGCTGCCGGCGGGACATGACGATATTCTTCGCCACATCGCGCATCCGGTGCCGATCTGCGCCGACGAAAGCGTGCACCAGGCGAAGGACCTCGAAGCCCTTGTCGGCCTCTACGACGCCGTCAACATCAAGCTCGATAAATCGGGCGGCCTGACCGCAGCACTCGTTCTTCGCGAGCGCGCCCGCGAACTGGGTCTTGGCGTCATGGTCGGCTGCATGGTCGGCACATCGCTGGCGATGGCGCCGGCCGTGCTATTAGCGCAGGGTGCCGATTTCGTCGATCTCGACGGTCCGTTGTTGCTAGCCCGCGACCGCGTTCCCGGTCTCGTCTACCAAGGTTCGCTGGTGTCACCGCCCGAGCCGGCGCTGTGGGGTTGAACGCGCCGCAAGCCCGATCAGCGCCAGGCCCGTCAGGGCGATGGGGATCATCGCAAAGAAGCCGTTCGCGCCGAAGCGGTCATAAAGAGGGCCTGAAATGAGCGTCGCCACGGCCATGAAGAAGCCGTTGGAGAAATAGGCGATGCCTTGTGCGGCCCCGGTGCGTTCTTCCGAGACCGTCTCACCGATCATCTTTTGCAGGCCGATCAGCACCAGTGCCACCGAAACCGCGTGCAACGTCTGGATTGCGAAAAATCCGCCGACGCCAAGGCCAAGCGGCCAGATCAGCGGGAAGGCGATCCAGCGCACGATCGCGCCTATCCCGGCAATCAGCATGATCGACACGACCGAGAAAGAGGCAAAAGCGCGGGTGAAGACGACGAACATGCAGATCTCGGCGACAACGCCCCACCCCCACAGCAACCCGACAACCGAATCACTGATGCCGATCGACTTCCAGTAGATCGACACGAAGCCGTAGAGAAACGCGTGGCTGGCGGTGATGACGCCGACGCCCGTCGAAAAATAGAGGAAGTACGGGTTGAGGAGTTTCGGTGCCGATTGCTGGATATCGGCGGCCGAAAGTGGCGAGGCGCGGCGCGGGCGGCCGAGGCGCGGCGCAATCAGCCCGGCGGCTAGCGCGGCACACAACGCCGCGAAGATGATCACCGGGACGGCCTGGGCACCGCTCGCCGACAGGATGAAACCGCCGGCGAGATTGGCGCAGAGATAAGAGATCGAGCCCCATTTGCGCATGCTTGCGTAATTGGAACCGAAGCGGCGCACACCCGAAAGGGCGAGCGAATCGGCAATCGGCGAATGCGGCGTCCAGACGACCGTCAGCGCCAACGATACGGCAAGTACCATTGCGTAGGTCGGCGGCAGGAAGTAACCAGCCGACAGGATCAGCGATGCGGCGACCAGCGCGACATAGACATTGGCGCGGTCCCTCGCTTTGTCTGCCAGCGCGGTAAGAAAAGGCGTCGTCAACACGCGCAGGAACATCGGCGCGGCGAGGATCACGGCTATCTGTTCGGCATGGAACCCCTTCGCCTGCAGCCACAGCGGGAAATAGGGCACATGCGTTCCGAGCGGCACAAAAAGCGTAAAGAACATCAAGCTCATGCGCAGTTCGAAATGGCGTGGCTTGACGAGCTGTTCGGGCGAAAGCGGCGGCAGCGAGGACATCAACAGGCGATCCGTCGGCACGGCATTTGGCCGGGTCGGCCCACCACACCTGCCGCTGCATAACACGGCGAAAAAGTCGATGAAACCGTTGGACTAACCGATTAAAGCGCGATGAGGCCGGGGTTGGTCAAGCCGCCTGGACTGCCCTGCCCTTGATGTCGATCGGCACCAGCACTTCGTCGCCGACCGGCGTTTCAGGCAGGACATGCGCCCAGTGCAGGATCTCCATCTGACCGTCGAAATGCTCGACCACCGCCGTGCAGCTTTCCACCCAGTCGCCGGTGTTGATGTATTGCACGTCCTCGTAGCTTTCGATCGCGGCATGGTGGATGTGCCCGCAGATCACGCCGTCGACATGCGAGCGGCGCGCCTCCTCGGTCAGCACGGTCTGGAACGAGCCGATGAAATTCACCGCCTTCTTGACCTTGACCTTGGCCCAGGACGAGAACGACCAGTAAGGTAGACCGAGCACTTGGCGCAGGCGAGTGATGACGCGGTTGACCAGCATCGCCGCGTCATAGGCGTAGTCGCCTAGATAGGCCAGCCAGCGCGCATTGTGGACGACGGTGTCGAACTGGTCGCCATGGATGACAAGAAGGCGTTTGCCGTCGGCGGTCTCGTGGATGGCACGGTCGGCGACGACGATGCCGCCGAAATGCACGCCCTGGAACTGGCGCGCGAACTCGTCATGGTTGCCGGCTATGTAGGTGATGCTGGCGCCCTTGCGCGCCTTGCGCAGCAATTTCTGGATCACGTCGTTGTGGCTTTGCGGCCAATGCCAGCTTCGTCTCAGGCGCCAGCCGTCGACGATGTCGCCGACGAGATAAATGATATCGGCATCGTGATGGCGCAGGAAATCGATCAGGAATTCGGCCTTCGCCGCCTTCGATCCGAGATGGACGTCGGAGATGAACATGCTGCGGAAAGTGCGGGGCTCTGCGCCGGACATCATTTGTCACCGTTGCTTTCGCGTGAGGCTATGCCCCGATTCATGCAACAACCGTATGACGGTTGCGATTGGTCCAGCCATACGGGTAGGTTGCCGCGGCAATCAGAGGAGAAAATCACCATGGACCTCGGCATTCGCGGCAAGAAGGCCATAGTCTGCGCTTCGAGCAAAGGCCTGGGGCGCGGCTGCGCCATGGCACTGGCCGAGGCAGGCTGCGATCTGGTCGTCAACGGCCGCAACGCCGATCAGCTGGCCAAAACCGCCGCTGAACTGCGCGAGAAATTCGGCGTCAAGGTGACCGAGATCGTCGGCGACGTATCCAAGCCCGGGGTCCAGAAGGCGCTGCTTGCCGCCTGCCCCGATCCAGATATCCTCGTCAACAACAATGGCGGTCCGCCGTTTCGCGATTTCCGTGCGCTCGACCGTGAAAAGATCCTCGAAGGCGTCACCCAGAACATGGTGACCCCTGTCGAACTGGTTCAGGCCGTGATCGACGGCATGGCGGCGCGCGGCTTCGGCCGCATCGTCAATATCACCTCGCTGTCGGTCTACGTCCCGATTCCCGGCCTCGATCTGTCGTCCGGCGCCCGCGCCGGCCTGACTTCGTTCCTTGCCGGCGTCGCGCGCACGGTGATCGACCGCAATGTGACGATCAACAACATGCTGCCGGGCAAGCTCGACACCGACCGGCTGCGCGGCCCGCACGAGGCCGGCAGCGTCGAAGATCCGGCTGCCGCCGCCGCCCGCAAGGCGCAGGCCGCAGCCAACGTTCCGGCCAAACGGCTCGGCACGCCGGAGGAGTTCGGCCAGATCTGCGCCTTCCTGTGCTCGGTCCACGCCGGCTATCTGACCGGGCAGAACATACCGGTGGATGGTGGCCTCTACGTCAGCGCGTTCTAATCCAACGCTTGGTACCCGCTGAAAACGAAGGGAAACGGGCCCTTCTCTGCCATTCCTTCGAAGAAGTTGAAGGGCAAGCCGTGGCCCAAATGCGACCTTGGTCTTTCGCTCGGTAAATAGCCGCGTCGCGCCTCATGTCGGCCGCAACGACGTTGACTGCGGTTGCTCAAAAGCAGATGAGGTGGATGGCTCCCGCTCCCGGCCTCTGAGTGCCACAGTGGGTTTGCTGTCAGGCAACCCGAGCAAAGGAGCCATCCGCCATGCAGATTACCACCGTGGGCCTTGATCTGGCCAAGCGCATTTTTCAGGTTCATGCCGTCGACGCGTCTGGGGGCGTTGTCGTGCGCAAGGCCCTGCGCCGATCGCAAGTTCTGCCGTTCTTCACCAAGTTGCCACCCTGCCTGATCGGCATGGAGGCCTGCGGGACGGCACATCACTGGGCTCGAGAACTGACGGAGCTCGGCCATGAAGTCCGCCTGATGCCACCGTCCTACGTGAAGCCCTATGTGAAGCGCGGCAAGAATGATGCGGTGGACGCGGAAGCGATTTGCGAAGCGGTAACACGCCCGACCATGCGCTTCGTGGCGATGAAGTCGGCCGAGCAACAGGCGGCCCTGTCGCTTCACCGCACACGCAATCTTCTGGTCAAGCAGCGCACGCAACTCGTGAACATGATCCGCGGCCTGTTGGCTGAGTTCGGCATCGACATTCCCCAAGGTTTGGAGCGGGCGCTTAAGCTGGCGCGCCAGATAGCCGCGAAGAAATCC